>JBMOFD010000050.1:0-14421 GCA_049314435.1 Chlamydiia bacterium
ATTCGAACCGTTTACTGAGGTGTAGAATGATGCACAATTCGTGTTATTGAACTAAATAAACCAATTTATTTCAACAAAAGGCATGGTATTAATTTATTTTGCATACCACAGGCTATGGCCTGCACGACCCCGGGCCGCCCGTTCCTCCCTAGGATTCTTCCTCGTAGATTCCCGGTAAGTAAACTTTTTATAAATCTGACGCCCTGGCTTCTTCTTGTTGACTCCTAGTGTTGTTGACCTGGATCTGGTATGATATCAGGTGATAAAAACTTGTGTTTACAAACAGAACCCCTTCTTTTTTGGAGGGCTGGTTGGAGAATCTCGTGCTATCTGAATTGAGTCGCAATGACCCTTGTTGGTGTGGAAGCGGGCGGAAGTGGAAGCAATGCCACTGGCCGAATCGCAATCCCGTGAAGACGGCTGCCGTGACCGATGTGGCGGCCGTTGCGCGACGCCATGGCATCCGCCTTAAAACACCCGCTGAGATTGCGGGCATCCGCAAGGCTAGCCAGGTAACGGCGCTTATTCTAGATGAGCTCTGTCGGGCAGCCAAAGCAGGCGTCACGACACGAGCCCTCGATGAGCTGGCGGCCGAGCTCCATCGGCGAGAGGGTGCGACAGCTGCCACGCTGGGCTACGGGGATCCGCCGTGGCCCGCACACATCTGTACCTCTGTGAATGAGGTGATCTGCCATGGCATCCCCGACGACCGCCCCCTTCGTGATGGAGACATCGTCAACATCGACGCCTCTGCCATCGTTGACGGCTTCTTCGGTGATGCGTCCCGCATGGTCTGCATAGGCTCTGTGTCTCCTGAACGACAACGTGTCGTGGATGCCAGCTTGGAAAGCCTAGAGCGCGCCATTGCGGTCTGCCGCCCGGGGGCTCTGATCCACGAGATTGGCGACTGCATCGAGCAGGTAGCAGCCAAGCATCGCTGCTCTGTCGTGTATCAATTTGTGGGGCACGGCGTAGGGATCAAGTTCCATGAGCCACCTGAGATCCCGCACCACCACAACCGGAGCAAGATCCCTCTATTGCCTGGGATGACCTTCACCATAGAACCCATGATCAATGCCGGACGCCCAGAAGCGATTGTGGATGCAACCGATGGATGGACCGCGCGGACGATCGACGGCAAGCCCAGCGCACAGTGGGAACACACTCTTCTCATTACGGAGGATGGGTGTGAAGTTCTCACACAACTGAGGAGGCCAGTATGACGACTTCCAGCATTGGCGCCTTTAGCCGGGTATCCCCGCCTGGGAACACACCCTCTCCACCACCGTCGCAGACGCTGCTGAGCCGCGCCTCCATTTCGTTCCAGGGATTGTCGGACTCGACGGTTCTCTACGCCGAGTCGCGCACCCAACCACACCTGCTGGAGAAGACCCCTCAGGAGCTATTTGAGGTCTTCCTCGAAGAATTGAAGGTGCCCGAGAATCCCAGGGGAACGTCATCAACAGGGCCCATCATACACCCAGGTCTCGCACCTATCCGCTCATTGCTCTGTCCAGAGGATCCTGAGAAGCGGCCCTTTCGGATTGCCCATCGGTTCATGACCGCCGTGGCAGTGGGCCTCCTGGTAGCAGCAGCGCTCGTATTCCTCGTCGGCGGCCCAGTTGTCGGTCCGTCGATCGCTTCCCATCTGTTCGGCCTCAGCATCTGTGCGGGGACCATTGCTGAGATCGCTCACCTCTCAGGCGTGCGGGTGCAGCGTGACACATACCGCTCTCGTCCACCGGCCGAGCCTCTTGCCCACGTTCAAGCCATCCACAAACTATCGATACATGCGCGGCCTACTTTAGCACTTCCCGTGGAGGGCCAGCCTCGGGCCAAGCCCGTTATAGGGGCAAAAATCGCCGGGCAGCCTCAGCGAAGCCCAGTTTACTTCTGCTCTTCGGGAGGGTCGATGAACTCCTCGATCAGCGAAGAATCTCTTCCAGGGTAGCAGAGTTTCCCTGCCACACTGCTTCAATCGCTTGGATGTGCTGCAAGAGTTGCTGCTCTGTTGGAGAAGGCTCTGGGTCGTTCGTTCTCTCTTGCAGTCCCCACAGCTCAGCTTCTAGCTGACGGCAGCGCTGCTGCTGGATCTCAGACTTTTTCTTCTGAGTCTCGAACTGAACCCTCAGCTGCTTATGCAGGTGTTTGGTTTGTAGCAGCTGGCTCCACTCTTCCTGTTGCGCAGCCAATTGCGCAGACAACCGCGTGATGACCTGCTCTTTCATCGACAGGGTTCGGTCGAGCATGCCGACCTTTTTAGGCGCCTCAGCCCAAATCGGATCGGCGAGCTGTCGCTGAGCGGCGAGTAGCTGCCGCTCAGCATTGTCCATCTGATGCCGGAGAGCACCCTGCTCTTGCTGGAGACGCTGTACCTCCTCTTGGAAGCCCTTGGCTTCTTCCAGCTCCTTCTGGAGACGCTGTACCTGCTCTTGGAAGACCTTGGCTTCTTCCAGCTCCTTATCAAGGCCCCGTAGACGCTCCTGCAGGAGCCTTTCTGCCTCGAGTCTCTGCTGCATTTGCTCTTGAAGAAGCTGACATTCCCGCACTTTCTGCTCACGATCAGCTGCCCAAGTCAGTGCCTCTTCACATTGCACATGCAGAGCTTGTACCTGCTCCTCAAAGCGCTCGCTTTCTGCTCGCCAGTGCAGACTCTGCTGCTGCAGTTCCTGCCTCTCCAGCTGCAGTCGATGAAGAAGTTCTTCCTGAGCGCCCACCTGGTGCAACCGCGCCTGGAGCTCTGCCTGTTGCTGCTGCTGCTCAAGAAGTCTTGTGAGGGCGGCCGAGAGCCTGCTCCTACTCTGCACCAGCTCCTGCTCTTGTAGCTGATGAGTCTCTTGGAGGGCGTGGTGTTGACGTTCGATGCTCTGCAGGCGATCGAACTGCTCTTCACGTTCCATCTGCCGGTCCATGGCACGACGTAAAGCCTCTCGCAGCTCCTCTGTCTCCAGCGCAAGCGGCTCCAACGTCATCAGTCGCTCTGTAAGAGCAAGCTGCTCCTGCTCTACCTGGTTCAGCTTCTCTTCTAACATCTGCTTCAGACTTGCGGCCTGCTGACATTCAGCGGAGACCTGCTCCAGCTGACTCTGACGAGCCGAGGCGACCTGCTGTTCCTGAACCAGCTGCTTTTTGAGGTTTTCCACCTCAATTTGGTCTACAGCGGGCTGCGCGGCAAACGGATTGGCCTCTCTCTGCTGGACAGGTCTTCGCAATGCGCCCATAAGCCAGATATTCACCAGAGCGGCTAGCCAAGCTCCACGCACGACGAGGTCAGTCCGGACCCACTGAGGATCTGCCCACATCAGCGCACCCAACACAAGAAGACTCGCCGTAAAGCCCCACAAACGAGTCAGCCGAGAGGCAAACAGGCCCCCCGCGGCCAACCAAGCCAGCACTTGCAGCTGAGGCAGCTCGTAAGCCAATGCCCCTGCAATCCATGCTGTAAGTAGGGTTCCGACAAGAGCATCTTGCCCCCACTCTCCTCTGGACACAGGTGCATCGAGCGTCTGTGTTGGCATGGCTACTGTCATCTTGGTCACACGACCGAGACCTCTCTCCAACCAGTGGGCTAGAGATGGGCCCCGTCCCTTAACTTCGTTTTACAAGGCCTGTCGGCCCCTCGAATTGAAGCATGCAGCATGCTTCGGTTCCTGACCAGTAGAGGCCTCATCGAGAGGCCACTCGGCGGATAGATTGGCGCTCGCCATATTGCTGTAAGACCCTTTGGATCAACACAACACCCCATGTCAGGCGATCGACATCGAAGTGCTCATTGGGCGCATGGATCTGATCTGTAGGCAGGCCCAATCCAATCGAGAGGACCCCAGCACCAGCCACACGAACCAGGTCCGCACACACTGGATAGCTTCCTCCCGTCATGGCCAACCCACAAGGCGCCCCAAAGACCTCCTCATAGGCGGCCCGAGCTGCCTCGGTGAGGACGCCCTCAGGATTCCCAACCAGAGGGTGCCCACCGTGACCCGGCTCCCAACGGAGCTTCATGCCGGGTATGTGCATCGATTCAAACGTGTCCTTCAGGCGCTGAGCAATCCGACGAGGGTCCTGGCCTGCCACGAGCCGACAGGTGATCTTCGCTTCAGCAACGGCTGGAATCACGGTCTTATGACCGGGCCCAGAATGGCCTCCCGACAACCCATTGATCTCCAGAGTCGGTCTCAACCACACCCTCTCCCATGGAGGCAGGTCTTTCTCTCCACCATGAAACTCCAGCCCAAGGAGCTCCTCCAAGCCAGCCGTGGCAGCATGCGCATGGACCATGGCTTTCTGTTCATCAGACCACTCCTCTACGTTGTCATAGAAGCCTGGAATGGTCACCCGACCCTTGTCATCCCATAGGGAACTGATGACCTCACAGAGCGCGCGAAGAGGGTTGTAGGCCAAACCACCCAGAGCTCCCGAGTGCATGTCGCTCTTAGAACCGGTCAGCGTCAGGGTCCCTGAGACGATCCCACGCGCCCGCACATCCACGGCAGGGTGCTTCAGATCGTGCACAGAACCATCGACGATCAAGCAGTCATCAGCCTGGATCAAGGGACCGAGGTCGGAGAGGACCGCGGCTAAGCCAGCACTCCCATGCTCCTCCTCACCTTCGATGATCCATTTGATGTTGCAGGGCAGATCTCCCTGCTGAAGCATGGTGCGCAGGGCTGCCAGAACGTAGGCCAATTGGCCCTTATTATCCTGGGCTCCTCGTGCATAGACGACACCCTCACGAATCAGAGGATCAAAGGGAGGATGATCCCAGGCACTCAGCGGATCGACCGGCTGTACGTCGTAATGGTTGTAGATCAAGAGTGTAGGTAGCTTGGGATCTTGCTTCGACTGCGCTAAGAGCAGTGGTGCTCCAGGGGTCTCTATCCAGAGAACCTCAAGTCCAATTTGCTGGAGACGTGCTTCTAACCAACGGGCACACCGAATCAGATCTTCCGCTCGCTGCGGATCGGCGCTCACTGTAGGGAAACGCAGTAGCGTGAGGTAGTCCTCTAATAGGCGAGGATCTTGTCGTATCTCCTCTCGTAGTTCTGCAATCGATTGCTGCGTCATCTGCACACCGCCCATGGGAGAAGAGGCCGCCATTTCAGCACATTGACCCAGTGCGAGGCAAGGTCCTAGCTCTCGTTGGTCTCAAGCTCCTGCCTCAGGATGTCCTGGGCATTCTCTAACAGAAAACAGGCGAGGCCAGAGTCACCTTCGTAGAGCATCTCTACCGGCATCTGTCCCTCTTCACTTGGCTCGCCACAGGTGATCACCACTACACATGTGTGCTCCCCTTCGAGTAGCTGCTTCACTCGGCCACTGGCCGCTCGCTTCACAAATGTCACATCGCCTCCGTTTGTTTTCCTTGTACTGAAGCTCACCAATAGCAGCAACCGCAGTTTGCCCCAAGCCACGCTCTCCATTCTCTATTCAATGAATTTATATATATTACTGAAACATAGAAGCGCCATCGAGCAAGTACTTGCAATCGTATTATTAACTTTGAATGGAGTTATTGTTTGAAGCAGTTGCCGCCAGCTTGATAGAATATTTCCGGAAACAACATCTATCGGAGTAAGCTTCATGTTTTTCAAAAAATTGACAGCCCCTACGGGTGTGCTCTGTGGACTGATGAGCCTATGTGCACCTGGTATGGCTAGCCAAACCACAGCTGCGGCTCTTGCTCCTCAGGTGTCTTCAGCTGAGCAAGTTCATCCTTCCTACAACCTCTATGGCGGATACTTTGAACTGGGAGCTTTGCCGTTCGGACTGGCCGCCTACGGTCGCTTTGGGTATGTCCTAGGTCAGCCTTCCTCTAGATGGCTGCTCGACTCCGGACTGAATCTCTCAATTGGAGCGATCTATACTGGCGCCAGCGTGTCGGTGAATCCTCGCTACATTTTTGAGAGCTGGACCTTAGGCCCTGAGGTCACCATTGGTTACAGCCATTTTCATGGCAACGTCGTGGGGATCGCCTACGGTTCAGTGGGTCTGCGTGGCACTTACCAGATCCAGCATCTCAACCGCCGCGACTCTGCGGTGACATTTGGGGTCTACGTAATGCCCTCATCTCGTGCCTATGTCTACCAGCACAATGTATGGCTCAGCAACTCGGACTTTGACGATGATATCCGGTCCACGCCACTCCCCTACATCTCAGTAGGCTACATCTTCTAGGAAGCTCTCCCAGAGTGACATTTTTTTATTTAACTGGCGCTCTGGGATTTTCCCACCCGAAGATGCATCGATTGTTCTTCTATGATTCAATCCTGGTACGAACCTGGAGTGAGCCATGGCCGATCATCTTTGCGGTCGCGAGGCGGCTGAGTGCTAGTTTCCGCGCGTGGCGTCGACCGGAAATTCCCCGGCCTAGCGAACTAGGGCGAGGGAAGAAGGTTCTTTGCCGGCACTGAAAGGAGAGATCGGGCCACAATCAAGCCTGCGAGCGCAGACAGGGCCGCCAGAGCAAAGAACCCTCCTTGTGTGAGAGCTCCTAGGAGATAGGCTACGCCCAACGCCGCCGCGGACAGCAAAACTACACCGCCGATGACCGTTACGGCTGCCTCCACAGCACTGGCGACCACTATACCAAGTCCGGCCGCCAGCACACCACCTAAAAAATCGCTCATACAAACAGATCCTCTCTCTCTTTTTCAAAAACATTGTGAATAGAATAGTATGACAGATATCAAATACTCGCACACTATAATAGACGTCTATAGCATCACAGATCCGAGTTCGCGTTCTAGCATAGCTCACACAACTTCTGGGCCATTCCTCCTGCACCGGATGCATCGATTGCCTTTCTATGATTCAATCCTGGTACGAACCTGGAGTGAGCCATGGCCGATCATCTTTGCGGTCGCGAGGCAGCTGAACGCATCGCCGAGCGCGGAAAAACCCTCGACTACGAACAAGAAGCTCTGAATAGCATCAAGAGATCCTGGGAAGTCGATAGTCCCTCATGCGCCTCCTTGGCATTGGCTGATGCACAGGTGTGGGCTACGCTGCATCTGGCTCGAGTGACCCGCCAGAATCAGGAGCGCACCCAAAAACCACCGGCTTGGTAGAGGCAGCTGATTCTGAACTGGTACCGACTAGGCATGCGGCCCTATCTTGAGGCTCTGTGTTACAGAAAGGTCACCTAGTGGCATGCTAATAGGTAGCATCATCCTGGAGGCCCGCATGGTCTGGCTACGCCGCATTTCGCTCTTCATCGCCCTCAACTTTGCCGTCATGGTGACGATCGGGTTTCTTCTCTGGATTTTAGGAGCAGATCGATGGTTACAAGCCAATGGCCTCAACATCCGTCAGTTGCTAGTCTGGAGCCTGGTCTGGGGTATGGGTGGATCGTTCATCTCTCTAGCCCTCAGCCGCATCATGGCCAAATGGACCATGGGCGTGCAGGTGATCGACCGAGCCACCGCCACAGGAGAGTCCAAAGCACTTCTGGACCTCGTCGATGATCTCTGTCGCAAAGCCAACCTCAAAGGACAGCCCGAGGTGGGCATCTACCGCTCTCCCGAGCTGAATGCCTTTGCTACAGGACCATCCCAGCGTCGTGCTCTCGTAGCTGTCTCCTCTGGGTTGCTGCAGCGCATGAAGCCAGAGGAGCTCCGCGCTGTCTTGGGCCACGAGGTAACCCACGTTGCTAATGGAGACATGATCACCATGACGCTTCTTCAGGGGATTGTGAACGCCTTTGTTCTCTTCCTGAGTCGCGCCTTGGCCTACGCCCTGGTCTTAGCGGGCCGCCGTGACGGTGAACGTGCTTCAGGGGCCTCCTTTGGCATCGTCTCTTTCGTCCTTCAGATTCTCTTCATGATTCTGGGCAGTCTGCTGATTGCAGCCTATAGCCGCTGGAGAGAGTTCCGCGCAGACCGAGGCGGCGCCCAATTGGCCGGACGCGATGCCATGATCTCTGCGCTGCAGACTCTTGAGCAAACGTCCAAGATACAAGACCCAGCCCACGACCAAGCCACGGTAGCGGCCTTCAAGATCTCCTCACCTTCTTCGATCTTCCGTCTGTGGGCAACACATCCACCTATCGAAGAACGTGTAGCCCGCCTACGCGGCATGGAAGAGCACCGCTCTAAGTAGATCTACACTCCTTGAGCAGGACTAGAGCCTCACTCTCGCCCTGGTCAGCTCTCGTGGTGGTCTCCAGGGATCTCTCTCAACTGGTCCTGAGCCTGGATCTCTGCAATGATCTGCGTCACCGACTCTTGAATGGAGTGGCTGGTGGGCACAACCCCCTGCTGCTTCCAGTTCCCTAGATCCGCACACGTCACCAGCTGGGTGCGTCGTGTGACCGACTCAGGCATCGGCACCGACTTAATCCTAGCTG
Source organism: Chlamydiia bacterium (assembly GCA_049314435.1). Taxonomy (GTDB): domain Bacteria; phylum Chlamydiota; class Chlamydiia; order Chlamydiales; family JBMOFD01; genus JBMOFD01. The sequence continues at coordinate 8,345 of JBMOFD010000050.1, forward strand.
GCTTCCCAGCAGCGGCCGCAATCGCCTCCACCAAACCTTCCCAGGTGGTTACCTGGCCACGCCCGACGTTGTAGATCCCCATCCAGTCATTGCGGAGGAAGCTACACACCATCTGTGCCGCATCATAGGCACTGATGAAATCTCGCCCCATTGCCTCCGTCGGCATGATCTCAGGCTGGGGACTCTCATAGAGGTTCACCACGCCATCGCGCATCAGTTCGCGATAGAGTCGACGTACGGTCTGATACTCTTCCGGCTTATGCAGGTCGCGAGCCCCCAGGAGATCAAAGACCTTACAGCAAGCAAACTGATCGTAGACCTGCTGGTGGTAGCACCAGAGGTCAAAGAGATGATGGCTAAAGCCGGTCAAGCTCAGCGGCCGTAGCTTAGGCAACAATTCAATCGATGGAGAAAATCCAAAGGAACCATCGCCGTAGGTCTGTGCGCAACTCGTGTACACGAACCGGATCTCGTGCTTCAGGGCGTACTCCGCCAAGTCGCAGGAGAAACGATAGTTGTTCTGTATGATCTCATCGACCGACGATCTAGACGTCTCATGCAGCGATCCCAGATGGATGATCGCTTCGATCTGCTGGTCACGACCATCGAGCCATGACATGAGTTGATCGGGTCGAATCAGCTCCTGGAACTGCTGTCCAACGAGGTAGCGCCAATTAGGCTGCGATCCAAATTGATCGACAATGGCAATATTGGAGAGCTTCTGCCGATTGAGTCGGTCCACCACAGCGGAGCCAAGTAGGCCGGCACCTCCCGTGATCACAATCCATTGATCCGTATAGAGACGTCGCTTCACGGGCCCTCCCTCTCACAGCGGGTATCGACAGCAGTGTAGCCGCTGAATCCACGCCCGGCAAGTAGAGGAACATCCTCCTCAAGAAAGATCTGTCAAAGCGTGACTCGTTCAGAAGAGAAAAAAGCCGTAGAGGATTTCCTCTACGGCTTACGACTTGCCACCAGAACTAACGCTGCACTCTACCCGCGAGCGTAGTAGCCTGGGAAGGCTGGATCGGTCTGGATCTCTTGCTGTTCAGCGAGAGCACCGAAGAATTGAGCCTCGTCGATCCCTTCAGGCAGAACTTTCAGAAGAACCTCAGCGGTCACTCCCTCTTTCAGCTTAAGGGGAACGTGGTGGATGCCCAGTTCCTTAATCGGGTGAACGAGCGCAATGTAGCGCTTTTCCACTTCGATGGAATGAGCAGCCAGGAGTTGCACGATGTCTGTCGCTGTGACAGAGCCATACATGCTGCCTTCTGGATCCACTTTCACTTCGGTCTTCAACTCGATCCCTTCAAGACGCTTAACTAGGTCTTGCGCATCAGCAAGATCCTGAGCAGCGAGCTGCTGACGCTCGGCTCTCAGCTTCACCTGCAAACGCAGGGTCGCCTTGCTGGCACGTACTGCTTTCTTTTGGGGAACCAAAAAGTTGCGTGCATATCCAGGACGCACGGCGACCAGGTCACCGGTACGGCCAAGGAATTCCACGTCGTCAATCAGAAGAAGGTCTATTTGTGCCATGACCTACTCCACTGCTACGAACGGCAGAAGGGCAACGAGACGAGCTCTCTTGATTGCCATCGACAGCTGTTTTTGGTGGTGGTGTGATACACCAGTGATCCGACGAGGCAGAATCTTGCCACGCTCAGTGATGAAGCGGCTGAGAGTCTCGACATCTTTGTAGTCGATCTCGCGAATCCCTGCTGCTGTGAATGGACAGCGCTTGCGGCGCTTACCAAATCCTCCCTCGGAGGAACTTCCACGTTTAACCATGATCTCTCTCCTACTCGGTCACTAGAGATTTGAACTCAAGCTTCTCGAGCACACGTTCTGCCGTGAGCGTCATGAAGCGAATCACCTCTTCATCCAAGCGCAGATCACGCCATAGATCTTTCATGGCTTGCGTCGGCAACTTGAAATAGACGAGGTAATAATACCCCTCTCTTCGACCATTGATCTCATAGGCGAGTCGACGACGCCCTTGATCGTGAATTTTTTCCACGGATCCACCACGAGAGGTGATCATGTTCAGGACTCGTTCCCAAACTTTCTGACGACCATCTTCGCTCAGCGCTGCGTTGAGGATAAACATCCCCTCGTACAGCCCCTGCTGTTTTTCCTGTGTGGTACTTTGCATGCCCTCTCTACTCCTCGCCAGGCATTGAGGTGCCATCAGCACCCTCTCCACTTTGTCTCTGCGCATTGCCATCGAGCCGTTGAGCCCATGACCGCGTCGCTCCCTGCCAGCCCTCTATACAGAAGGCCTCCACAAGCTCCGCCGCCACCTGCAACATCCGCTGCAACGTTTCCTGCTCCTCTGGTCGGAAACTGCCGAGTACATGGTCAACAAGACCCTGGTCGGGAGATCCTACTCCGAGGCGCAGGCGTGGGAACTGGGTCGTTCCCAAATGGCTCTGCACACTTTTTAACCCATTGTGACCGCCCGTTCCTCCACCCTCTCTCAGCCGCATGGCCCCAAGTGGAAGGTGAACGTCGTCACTGATGACAAGCACCTGTTGTGGCTCAATGCGAAGCCACCTCGATACTTGCCCTACTGCATTCCCAGACTCATTCATGTAAGTCTGTGGTTTGAGCAGCCATGCTGGCTGCTCCTGAAAAAGCCCTTTGGCCATTTCCGACTGAAACTGTCGCTCAGCCTTCCAGCGTAAACCGTGCTGGCGAGCAATCAGATCCAAAACCTGAAAACCAACGTTGTGCCGCGTCGGACTGTATTGTGAGCCTGGATTTCCCAGCCCCACGATGAGCAGATCCTGACACCAGCGCACCGTTGCCTCTACCTCTTCGCTACCACTGCGAGAACGTCTTCCGCAAGCGCTCTCATTTTAACGCCCTGGTTCAGACCAATCGACTTCACTCGCTTGCTAGAACCAACCATCTCGAGATCACGAACGTCTACAAAAAACTCACGTGGGATATCCCCTGGGAGACATTCCACAGCCACTTGACGCGCTACTTGACGGATGACGCCACCAGCTTTTACAGCAATGGACTCAGCCACTCCAGTCAGCTCTACAGGCACGTTCACACGGACCGGCTGCCCATCGAGGAGCTCCAGTAGATCGACATGAAGCACATCGTACGATGTCTTCTGGTACTGCATCTCTTTGATGATCGCCCGAATCGGACTTCCCATCCCCTGCAGTTCCAACACCAAGGTCGATAGAGTCCCTGGCTTCAGCTCACGCAGAATCTTCTGTATGTCCGCTCTGTTGATCGTGAGCGTCTGGCTCTCTTTGCCCTTCGCATAGAGAACAGCGGGCACACCACCTTCGCGGCGCAGCTGACTCCGGACTCCCTTGGTCGAACGGGGGCGCTTGGATACTTGTAATTGCATCTCTTCGACACGGAGCCGCTCATGCACACCTCATGCACCAGGAGCCCCGCGCTCCCTAAACTTTTTTGTTTCCCTTCGAGGAGGCTTCACCTCCCGACATCCACGCAGGCTTCCCACCGGTTGGCTATGAGCCTACCCAGGTGTGTTCACTCTACGAGACGCCACCAAGCCCGGTTGCCCAGGCAAGGTCGGTTCATGTGTGGTTTGATCGTCGTTCTGGCCTGCAGCGGAGCGTCATGCTCCCCTTCAAGAAATCCCCAACCGCGCAGCGGTCAGATCCGATTCAACGACTCGATCGATCCCCTAGTGGGGCCCTATTGGGGCGGAAGGATTCGAACCTCCGAATGGCGGTACCAAAAACCGCTGCCTTACCACTTGGCGACGCCCCAGCGAAGCTTGGGATGTTGAATCCCTCGCGAAACGCACGACTATGCTAGCGATCCACTCTATTTTTCCACAAATGGCTCGATCGAGAGGATCTCTTGCTAAACCAGGCAGCCGCAACAAGTCACTGATGCAGAATAGCATCTGACTGCGATTTCTCCTATCTATCTATAGAGAGTGCGTAGCAGCAGCCGTAAAGGAGCGGCTCTTGTGTCGCGACAGAGCATGCGCTAGGGTGGTGTCATGATGCGGATCCTTCAGATTGCCCCAGAATGTGCACCCGTAGCAAAGGCCGGCGGACTCGCCGACGTCGTCTATGGTCTCGGAAGGGCTCTTCGCAAGGTGGGCCATGAGGTCGCTGTTGTTCTCCCTCATTATCAAAAGTTATTTGATCACCTGCCTCAGCGAGTGCTTGGCACCTTCGAGGTACCACTTGATGGCGAGCTGATCCCATGCCAGGCTGTGGCCACATCGGTCGGGGATCTCGATCTCGTCCTAATTGGCGAGCAGACGGATAGGGGGCTCTTAAGAAGCTCGAGTATTTACGGCGCTCCGAACGACCTCCTACGCTTCACCTTCTTTTGCCAAGCAGTTTTTTACATGATGGAGAGTCTGCACTGGGTCGTGGACATTCTCCATGTGCACGACTGGGCGACGGCTTTAGTGCCTGTTCTCGCCCAGACCTCATGGGCAGAGAAGGGTCTGGTAACGGGCGGATGCTGCCTCACGTTACATAATCTGGAGAGCCAGGGGATCGCACCAGCTTCTCTGCTTGAGCGCTTAGGGCTGGACCAAGAGATGCTCGCTCATCTAGATCGTCTGGGCGACCCAAACCGCTTTGGCTGCATCAACTTGCTTCGCGGTGGCATTGTCTTTGCTGATGCCCTCACCACGGTGAGCCCGACCTATGCACGAGAGGTCCTCCAAGCTCCAGGAGGTCACGGTCTGGAAGATGTTCTCCAGCAGTATGCATTTAAGCTGCAGGGCATCCTCAATGGTCTCGACTTTGACTATTGGAATCCCGCCACAGATCCACTGCTTCCGATTCACTATAGTGAGGAGGAACCAGGGGAGATCAGAGCAGCGCGCCATGGAATGAAGCGTGCGCTACAGGGCCGCCTGGGCTTAGAGCCTTCCGATCGTCCACTCTTCATGACCGTATGTCGTCTGGTGCCCCAGAAGGGCGTCGAGCTGATCCGCCATGCGATCCAGCGAGTTATCCAGAAAGGCGGGCAGTTTGTACTCCAGGGCAGCAGCCCGATCCCAGCGATCCAGGCCCAGTTCCATGCAGACAAGCTGCATCGGCATTCCTGTCGGCAGATCCACTATCACCTGATCCCCGATGAGGGGCTGACGCACTGGATGTTTGCAGGATCTGACTTCACTCTGATCCCCTCCATCTTCGAGCCTTGTGGACTGACGCAGATGATCGGGCTTCGCTATGGGACGATCCCCATCGTGAGAGAGACGGGCGGCTTAGCCGATACGGTGCTGGATCTGGAGTATGGACAGGGGCCCGTCGAGCGTCGCAATGGATTCACGTTCAAGAATGCAGATGAAGGAGCGATCGACTGGAGCCTCGACCGCGCCTTCGAATGGTACGATGGACGACCTCAGCAGCTACACGAGGTCCAGCTCCGCGGGATGCACGAGGACCATAGCTGGCGGTTACCCGCCCAGCACTACCTCCATATCTTCGGAGCATTGTGTCTGGGTAATTAGATGGCACCCAGGCGCCGGAACTGACTCCCTACTGCGGTAATGTCAGTAGTTCCTGTAGCCTTGGAGCTATCGCATCTATAGCCCGTTTCTGTAGGACCTCGGGCAAGGGAATCCCGGCGATGATCTCAGGCCAACTGTTTGCGGCCTTCCTGAGCTCCAGCAACATCTCTTCCAGCTCAGCGCGCGGTATCCCTAGTATCCTCTCTCCAAACTCCTCGACCCAATGCTTCCTACGGAATCGAGCGCGCTTGCTGCAAAGAGAGAGAGCTGTTTCCTCCGGACTCGGAAGAATGAGCTGAGTAGGGACCATATCGTAAGCGGGACTCAAGCGCCCTTCCAGCATGGAGAGATTTTTCAGGTGCAGATCGGCATTCCCAATGAGCCACGCCACCACAGCCACCTTCCAGAGCCGGGTTCGATCTTGGTCAGGTGTCCGGCTGAACTGCAAGAGCGCCGTGGCCACCTGTTCGAGGGACGCCTCATACTTCTTCTCTTCGGCAAGCCCAAGCAACTGACAGAAATCTTCAACCACAAGGTGTTGCTGTTGCGGGCCGAGGTCGAACCGCTTGGATAGGAAGATCCAAGCTCCCTCGGTTGATCG
>JBMOFD010000051.1:0-13862 GCA_049314435.1 Chlamydiia bacterium
CCGCCCTGCACCCGCTGGAAGACTGTCGTCTCCCAGACCCTCTATGCATGTTTTTATGGGCGTTGAGCAGGGGCTTCTGGGCTGATGAGTTCCGTTAACGCCTTGCTCAGAGCCACGAGTTGCGGTTGAAGAGGTCGTGTGGGGGAGTGATCAGACAGCAGTGATTGCATGACCTCAGTGAGCTCACGAAGAGCCTGCTGACGTATGGATGTTTGCTCAGGGGCTGCGAGAGTTGGGTCCGCAGATCTGTGCCAGATCGTGCAAGCCCATTGAATACGTCCCTTTAGGGCGCTCGCTGGCACGCCATCTCTAATGATCCCACGGAGCTGTTCATCCAAGTTGAGGTTCGTCAGTGCCGCCACAAGGGCTGAGCAGGTGACTTCGAGTTCCTCTTTAGAGCGTGTTGCGGGTGGCGCAGATGCGGGGATCTCTTGGACGGCTGGAGGAGCTACTTCAGGGGAGGGCTCGATGGGTAGCGGGTTGTCTCGGCGCTGACCCCTCTCGTGCGACTGACCCACTCTCTGCAGAAGAAGCGTGATGGCCTTCTGGATGAGGAGCGGTTGAGCGAGGAGATGCCAGAGGCTGTTGTTGATCTGACCCACTCCCAGGACGCGCTCAAAGAAGAACTGTGGAATCTGCCGTACGACCGGAGGAGAGTCGATCAGGAGCTCCTCAATGCTGCACCTGGTGTGGTGCTGGTGCCACGATTGGATGATGCGCGTGCGGTACTGCCCCATGACCATCTGGAGGAAGCTCAGCTGCTCTAACCAGGGATCTTCAGCAAGGAGACTCTGGAGGCGGAGGGCTATGGCATCCTGGAGTGCAGCATGGCGGCTGGCTTCCCCAGTCAGTCCAGGGGCGAGAGCGCAGCTCCGGTCGAGGAGTAACAGGAAGGGCTGGGCCAGATCAGTGGAGAGCATCGCAAGCAGCTCGGCCCACAGAGCATGGTCATGGGGTCTTTGTGCGCACTCTCTGAGACTTGAGAGGAGGAACTCGACTCGGGGATCGAGCGTGGTGCCCTCTTCTACGGCGGGCTCTGCGTCGAACAGCGCGAGAGCGCCTTGTGCCCATTGAAGCCATTGATCCGGGGCTTTCCATTCATTAGGAGGCACGTCGGGCATCTCATGACACCACGGAGGTAGAATAAGCTGAGCAGGTGCCGGGCCGTTAGATGGAGATGGGGGCTGAGCCAGCTCCACACCTTGACCCTGATCATCAGCAGATGCAATGGGGGCTGGAGGGATGGCCCCGCGTATCAGGCCTGGGTCACATTGGTTTGGATCGTGGAGCGCCAGCAGGAGTTGCTCGCGGAGCTTTGTGGCGATCGTGGTGCGCCTGACTGTATCGATCAAGGAGGGCTGGAGGTGACGCTGATCCCATAGGAAGTTGAGGGTTGCTGGGTTGGGAAGTAGAGCGTGGGTGATGCTGGTCGTGAGGGTAGCAGCGGCGAGGGCCAGGTGGCGCCCCTTCCGTTGGGCTTCCGCATGTGCCTTTTGGCTGAGGGCTCTTAGCTCCTCAGCTTGTCTCATCATCTTAGCTACAGATCTGCGGCTGGCAGGCCACTCTCGCTGGTTGATGTCTCCCCTAGAGGACACCAGGCTGGGCATGCATAGACGAGCAAAATCGGTGAGCTCATCACACAACGCGCGCTGGGCATTGGAGGGACTCATGAGCTGCACCCGGACCAGCACCTGCTTGGTAAGCCGCGACAACTTGGTGGAGATCTCCAGCTGCGCCTCCATCGACAGAGCGGTGGCTTGCTCCGGCAGCTCTCGATAGGTCGTTTGGATGACTTGTAGTACGTCAGAGGCTGTGCGTAGCGTAGATGTGGTCCGAGCTGCCTGACGATGATGTTCAATGAGTGTCTGGCGTAGCGATGTCGCGGTGCCTTTCAACTGACCTATGGCGGTATAAGCCTCCTGGGCCCATGAGAACATGGGATTCCCACCAGGAAAGAGGCTCTTGACGAAGAGCAGTTGCTGTTGCGACTGGGCAATGCAGGCCAGAAACTGTTGATGTAGGAGGTTACTTTGGGAGGGGCGGCCTTGTGGTGAGGGAGGCCAATACTGGTGGAGCTCATCGAGATGCGTGATGAGGCTCTCGAACTGCAGCCATCCTTGTAAAACCGTGAGCTGACGCGTTAACTCCTCATAGCGTTCGCTGAGCCGTAGCCGTCGCCACTCCGCAGAGGCCTCTTGTAGATGGTGGGCTGTCGATTCAATCGCGAGGTTCTCAGCGCTGTGCTGGACCATCCAATGGTGTAGGTGTCTCTGGAGGTCGCGGCCACTCGCCTGCCAGCCCTCAGCTTGCTCCTTAGGAGACCTAGACTGGTAGACCTCATGAAGTGCTTGATACAGTAGGTGGGCCCTCTGGTGCTGTTCAGAGCGCTCTTCACTGGGCGAGATCGCCCATAGGTCAAATCGGAGTGCCGCGTGGCCAGAGACTTCCGGGAAGGAGAGGAACTGGAGCGGTTCAAGAGCTCGCCTGTAGAACGCTGTGAACTCCTGCCGAAGGTGTCTGAGGGCGGCCCCATTACGGTGGTTCAGCCATGCCTTGGTGGCCCACTGGGCCGTCTCCAGTAGAAGGCTCTCACGCGAGGAGGTTTGGGCCTGCTCATCGACCTCAGCTGTGGCCAGATTGGGTCGTGGGCTTGGCTGGAACAACCCTCGAGCGACCGCATTGATGAGGTTGGTGGGCACCATGATCCGTAAGGACTGGTCTCGAGCCATGAGTTCAAGAAGGGCCGCGCCCCCTTCACCAGCCCCCTCCACGATCTGATCAAACCACTTGGTCAGAGAGAGCGTCACGCAGGTGGGTAGAGAAGATGATTGCTGTAGGACGCCTAAAAAGGTCCTAGCAAGCTCTTTCACCTCAGACTCAAAATGGGCGTCTCGCGCAGGCAGAGCCTTTCTAGCCAGATAGCGGAGTCGTTGGAGCTCTTTCGGATTGGGGTAAGGGTGGTCCTGCTGATAGCGGACAAGACCGCGACAGCGTTCCCAGATATCAAGGAGACTCCGGTTGACACTGGGCTTAAGGTTGCCATCAGGGCCCACCATATCCCCGATGATCGATTGGAGCCTCTCGATGACCTTAAATTTGTCTATACAGTACGTCGCGCCTCGAGCCGCCAAAGGATTGAGACAGTAGCTCTCGATGGCAGAGAGAAGCTGATAGGCGGTCCAGATAAAGGGGACTGTGATGAGATAGCGTGCCCAGTGAAGGACCCAATGGAGGCGTGACCAGTGCCAGAAATTCTCGGGTCGCCCTTCCTGAGGACAAGAGGTCGCCGGAGGGATCAGTGAGAGCTGCTCAGACCAGCAGAAAAGAGAAGAGATCCAGCGCTCTCGACAATAGTGGAGAAAGGAGGTGTAGTTTGGATGAGGCTCTTCGCTTGCGACAAGGGCTGAAGATGAAGGCTCAGGATCGGCAGAGGAAGACTCACTCACTTCGGCTGGCGGTCGTGGTCCCTCTACAGACGGATAAGCGGCAGACAAGACTTGCAGCGCCTCTCGCATGACTCGCACTAGCCCAGTCAAGACCCGAACAAAACCTGGCCAGCCCTCGTCTTTGACGGTAGCGTGGCATAGGCTCCGATGGATGTCCTCGGTGACTCTATGAGTCGCATGCTGCAGGATCGGCAAAAGAACATAGTAGGCACAACGCGCTACCAGAAGTCTTAGCCAACCACATTGGTAGTCCTGAAGCATCTTGAGAAAGAGAGACCGACAGTGTGGGCTAAACTGACCCTCTTCAACGGCTGGAGGAGCCTCATTAGGTGGGATCTGGCTGGAAGCCAGCCAATCCGTAAGGCCGGCCTCGGCACTTCTCATGCAACAGAAGAGACTGCCACTACCAGGCTCAGGAAGAGCTTCCCACTCGCAGGCCTCACCCGCTTCGCCAGCACTCTCTCGGAGCCAACCCTCTTCAGGCGCAGCATCGCCCGATACGAGGAGGCTTTTAATCACCAGCATGGTGATGAAGTGCGCCAGGCGATCCCCCACGTAGGAGAGGGCATCGGTCTGCTGTTGTCGCAGCAGCTCCACCTGCTCATCGACCGATCGCTGCGCAGGGGAATAGGACTGAGGTTGGTTCCCAGCTATATAACGAGCGACTTGCCCTAAGAGGGCATGCTGTTCAGGAGGGAGCGATGACGCTCCCTCCTCGTTCTGAATGTCTAGAGGTACAACCTCTTGAGTAGACTCAGAGACAGAGTCAGAGGAGGAGGCTCTATCGTCCGATAGATAATGTTGCATGGCACGTTCACGCAATTCCCGACTCTCTAGACGTCGTTGCAGGGCCGCGTGTCGTTGAGTTCCAGGCTCAGCCGCTGTAAGAAGCCTTCTGGCCTCGTCAAACCGACCTTGGCCAAGAGCCCCCTCAAAGGCGTCCGCCTCATGAACATGTCGAAGATCGTTCCACGCCTCTACCGAGACATGGATGAACGGTTTGGCAACCTTACTGACAAGCCCGATGGTTCCAGCGACTCCATCGATCGACTTAAAGAACCATCTCTTCCACCGGCTGCTGGGAGTTGTGAATGTGGTGGTGCCATCCGAGAAGGGTTCAGGCGGTTGAATAGGGCTATAACGCCCTGAAGAGGAAAGTCCGCTGCTTTGAAACGACAATCGCACCACGCGTTGTTAGACAGATATCGTTCCCAGTAAGGTCAATTTTTTCCAAGCCAATAGTTAGAAAGGCGTTGAATAAAAATTAAAATGTAGCTCAACAAAAATTGATGATTAGTAGGTCGTTTTGCTGATCATACCCGTAGGGTGGGCGATGTTTTTGGTGCAAAGAGGTAGCGAACTATGTTCGCTAGCCCATAGAATGGCTGGGCCGGTGATCTCTTAGAGCGGCACAGCCCGAACCAGGTCAGGATCGGAAGGTAGCAGCCTTAAGGGCGCTGGCTGTGCTTGGAGGCCTTCGCCGGCATTTTTTCCCTTACATTTTTTTCGAAGTGTCAGTGAGCCGCGTGACTGCGTCTCACCAACAGAACATCTTGTGCATCTAACGAGGCAAGAGCTCGATGATGGCTGGGATGAGAGCGACCGCACCGATGGCCATCCAGAGCAGCGGTTCCCAGCGATGGAGCTGAAGCCTCTGCATACGCACGGCTCCGAACAGCATAGCGATCGGCAGGCACCCGTTGAGCAACGTCACCCCAAATCCTCCAGCTGCTGACAGGGCTCGCCCGAAGATATCAGGATAGATCTGAGCTGCGATCCATGCCGATCCAACCAGAAGAAGCAGTGAGGCCAGGTAGCGTCGCTCACCCCAACGCTGGCGCATCACTTCCAGGCCAGCTTGGGCTACGCCTAGGAATGAGGTCGCCATGGCCAAATAGGCAAAGAGTAGGGAGGCGATAGAAAAGAGCGTCGCCCATGAGGACTTCATGGCCACGCTACAGGTCACCGGCTGTCCCAGACGAGCAATCTCAGAGAGTTCCGCTTGGTTGAGGCATCCGAAGACAAGTGCCTGCCATCCCAAGATCAAGCCCAACGCGAGGCTGGTCCCGAGAAGGACGGCCCGAGTCAGCCGCTTGAGATCGGGTCCCATGCGCATGCGCACAGTAGGGAGCACGTTGTGGAATCCGAAAGCTGCAAACAGCACAGGAAGAGCCCACCACCATCCGGAGAGCTTCTGGGTTCCGGATAGGAGTCTCTCGCCATCCCATTGGGGTCCCGCAAGAAGAGCAAAGAGCAGTCCTACTGCGATCAACAAGGTGAAGAGCCAGCTATTGATGCGGGAGGTGGTCGCGCGTCCCCGACTCAGGGCGATGCCAAGAGGTATGACAAAGAGCAGCGAGGTGCAGAAGGAGGGTAAGGGGCCGTTGGGAACGAGGGCAGCGCCACCGGCGCAGTAGGCGACGAGAAGCAGCCAGATCAGTCCCATGAAGATCAGCGAGATGACTGGCTGCCAGCGATGACCCAGCCACCGGCCGACCAGGCTGAGAAAGCTCTGCTGGTCTGGACTCACGGACAACACCCTACAAAAGGCCAGGCCAGTTGCCGTTAGGCAGGCCCATGCAATGAGAGAGGCGATACATGCTTGAGCAAAGCCGCCTTGGAAGGTGTAGAGCGGGATGGCTAACATCCCCCCGCCTATAGCGGTGCCTGCAACAAGAGCCGCGCCTTCCCAAAGGCTGCCTTGCTCTTCTACAGCAATAGAAGTGCGGTGCATAGATTCACACGGTTAAAAAATGATCTAGGACGATGGTCCCTGGCTCGACTTGGCTTGCGATGTGGGGCTCTGTGGGGGCGGGCAGAGCATCCCGTTTAGGAAAAGAATCGACGCGTTCGCGTCGGATAGAAGTAGGACGTTCCAAATGCCTTTGCGGCAGGAGGACTCACTAAGGAAAGTAAAGCGTCCGAGAACTGATCCATGGGCATAATGATAACACCGGGAGTGGATTTTTAGGAACCAGTTCTCCTGGGATAGCAAGCGATTTGCGTGGCGTCGTGATCAGTTCAAGAGGTGACTTGCCAAAGGACCCACAGGAAAAGGCTGGGTAGCCATCTTTCGTTGAAGTGGACATCTCGATCGGCTTTTAGCCGATCGAGATGGGAAGTCAAAGACGAGGTTCCTTGGCTGCCAGCTTTTTCTGGAGGCGCCGCACGAAGCCTGACTGCGGTGTGTATGTATCTGACCGGAGGTCCTGATGATGTTTGGCCAATATTTGGGATACTCCGTCGAGCAGAGCCTCCCTCTTTGCTGGATCGATCCCCCGCCCCCCAAACGAACTATCCAAATAGATCAAGAAGCTGTCTCCTGGATGATAGCCCGCCTGTTCCAAATCTGAGGGACTTGCATAGGCAAGAAGACCGTGCGTAAACAACATATCGACGAGGTTGCCCACGAGCCTTTCACCGGCATCGTGCGTATGAACGAAGCGGGTGATCTCGGCAGCCGTCAGCCTTGCTTCTGCTGATACAGAAGAGGCTACGGCTCGATGGAACAGATCATGCGTCATGAACTCCTCCCCGGTCAGGCAGGCGGCCCCGTCTGCTGTCGAAGGTAGGGCGAAACCAGGGAAAGGCCGCTGCTCGACGCGTAGATCCTCTTCGGCATCCCGCAGAACATCTTCTAGCGTGCTGTCTCCGACGGCATATCGTGGCTTCTGTGCATGTTCGCCATAGATCTCGTGGAAAAGATGCTCATTCAAGGAGGCCGATCCCTTGATGTATTCTCTCGATAGGGAATCGTGTGCTACATCCTCAGAGACTTCGTGGAACAGAAAGAAGCCGCTTGCGATCTCTCCGAGCATCCTCCACCATTCCATGTCCTGATCTTGTTTGACAATGTTGAAAACGAATATGACCTGCTCAGAGGGAGACTCTTCCCTGATGGTTTCGGCAATACCCCGTTGGATCTGTACGCCATCAAAACCACTCCAGAAGCATCGGCCAATTTGCGCCCGCACCTTAGGGTCTGTAATTTTTTTGACCACTACGTCTGAAATGACCCCCTTAGCTTCATCCGCTTTCAATGACAGATATTCCTGGATGGTTGCGAACTGTTGCACTGTGATTTTGCCGCCCAGAAGGAGAAGCATGTTGTAGTAAGGGGCTATTGGGTCTGCAAAAATAGGTCGAGCATAATCTCCAGCCTCAAGAGCCTGCTGCAGGTCTTGCACGCCATCTGCACTTGTCGGATCACCTTGAACCTCATTCAAGTCCGATGCCAAACGCTCTAAGTCGGCATCTGAGCGATCGCGAAGTAGCAAGCGCGTGGAAGGGCTATCTTTGAGTTCCTGGACGCTAACCGAACCAGCGGGGGTACTGGGCCGGAGGTCAGTCTCAGGGATAGGAGAAGATCTGTCGACGGAACGGGGCATAGTATCGCCTATCATTTCATGAATAGTCTCGCTTACCATAAAAACCTTACAAATGCAAAATCCTCGCCGAAAGCGTTGGTTGATAAATGTGTTTCGTTGATTAGCGCGAATTAGGTATCCCTGGGGCTATTTTTTTAATATTGGGGAACCTGGTTGAAGAAGCTCAGATAGAAGTGCATTGCACACTGGGGTCTCCTATGCCGGTCAGTCCAACCAACGTCAGTCCATCGACTAGCCGCTATTCCCCTTTACAAGAGGAGGAAAGACGAGAGTTTGGCTTCGAGACGAAGACAATCGGGGCGGTCGCTGGCAGCCGCGATGATCGCACGACGTTGTTCGTTCTCAATGTGCTCCAACAGAATGCAAAAGAAAAGCACCTGCGATTTGGAAGCTCGAATACCGACCTGTTCGTCTTGCCCAATTTTAAGAGGATTCAGGGCGCGATTCAGAATCAAGATTGGGGAACCGCGAAGGCCCTAGCTAGGAAGTGTCAGGTCGTCCGGGACCCCGGCTTCTTCCAACTACTATGGCTTCGCACGTTTGGGAGTATTGGCAAGCGCGTCCTGAGCTATGAACAGGCGTTGACACAGTCGAAGGGGATCTTGATGGGGGCCATGCATCTCACCTGGGCGACCAACCACAACAGCTTCAGCCAGAATTTAGCTAAGATTCGGGGCTCTCTCAATCCGATGAAAGGCAATCAGCTGAAGATGGATCTCGCTCAGGCTCAGATACCTTTTCTCAGGGCTCAGCTGGATGAGATCATCCAGCTGTTAGATGGGAAGGTTAGTGCGATAACTATTAAGGATCTCCGGGATGCACGCAACATTCTAGACTCGATCATGGTCGGACACACGGTTCTTGAGTGGGGTCTTACACTTCTTCAAGGTTTGCTACACGCAGTCTCGCGCGATCCGCTGGTGGCCGAGGCGGATGCGCTCACCCAGCATGGATACGTCATACAGCAGCTGAAGGTATAGAGCCGGCCGCTGTATGGGAAGGCCTGCGTCGAGGCCTTTCCTTCCTCCCACACAAACAGCAGATAGTTCTCCCTTGCCAATATGATGACCCGGAATGGAGACGGCTGCTATTCTCCGGGTAGAGACCGACTCGAGACGCCATGTCGCAACCACTGATTCAATCCACACTAGCCAAAGAAGATGTTCCCTTTGAGAACACCCTAAGGCCGCGAGAACTGGGTGGTTTCATTGGACAGGATGCGGTGCGTGAACGGCTACAGATCCTCCTGGATGCCGCTAGGATGAGGCAAGAGGCTCTCTGCCACTGTCTTTTTTGCGGGCCGCCAGGATTGGGGAAAACGACGTTGGCCCACATCATGGCACGAGGCATGGGCACTCAGCTCGTCGTCACCTCGGGGCCTGTGGTGGAGAAGGCGGGGGACCTAGCGGGTCTCCTGACTCAGCTGAAGCCAGGCGATGTGCTCTTCATCGATGAGATCCATCGGATGAACCGCGTTGTCGAGGAATATCTCTATTCCGCCATGGAGGACTTTGTCCTCGATCTCATGATCGATTCCGGCCCTAGCGCTCGCAGTGTGCAGGTGAGGCTTCATCCCTTTACTCTCATCGGAGCCACGACTCGAGCTGGGCTCTTGAGCTCACCGCTGCGGTCGCGATTTGGATTCACTACAAGATTAGATTATTATGCAGCGCATGATCTGGAGACGATTGTGACGCGAAGCTCTGGCCTCCTGGATGTGAACCTGGAAGGCGACGCCGCGATGCGGATTGCGCAGCGTGCTCGAGGGACGCCAAGGATCGCCAACAACCTGACTCGTTGGGTGAGAGACTTTGCGACAAGCCGTGGAGTGGAGCGGGTGCACGGGGATGTAGTTGAGAGAGCACTAGCGCTCTTGGCCATCGATGAGTATGGTTTGGAAGAGATGGATCGTAAGATCCTGCAGGTCCTCGTGGAGTACTATCAGGGTGGACCTGTGGGACTCAAGACGTTGGCGGTTGCAGTAGGGGAGGAGGCAGAGGCTCTAGAAGAGGTCTATGAGCCTTTCCTCGTCCTTCAGGGATATATTAAGCGGACAGCCCGTGGCAGAATGGCAACGCCTAGAGCGTACGCCCTGTTCGGGCAGTCTGAGCCCTCCGGGGGATGCGACGAGGGAATTCGAGCGGAAGTATTGTGAAGGTGCGGATGATGAATAGGAAATGGAGAGCAAGGTGGCTGATCTGCGGACTGGCCATGGCGATCGTGGGTCCGGTACAGGCCAACGAAGAGCCGATGGGGGCGCTCAATCGGTTGAAAGAAGCCCATCTCGGGGCACAGCCTACAGTGAGAGTTCTGGTTGTCCGTGATGCTCCAACAGCATTGCTAGAGGTGCATGGGAAGTTTCGGGTCTACGATCCAGCTTCCGGAGAATATCTCTCAGGCGGGCGAGACAAGAAGTTCATGGTGCGCGGATTGGAAGATGGCATCCAGTGGGGAGAAGAGTTTCCAGGGCGCTACCAGTTTGAAGTCGTACCTCGTTCATTGAGCACGAGCATCTTCATCAACGGGATCCAATACCAAGGGGCGGTAGCCTGCTACTTCGTAGAGGGCAAACTCTTCGTGGTGAACGAAGTGAAGGTGGAGGAGTTTCTCCATGCTTTATTGCCCTCCTACCTAGAGGGTGGTCCTCGTGGAGAGGCACTGGCTGCGGCTGCGATTGTGGCTCGTACAGACCTCTTAGCGCAGACCAGCGCCCGTCCTGCAGCGATCTGGCATCTCGATGCCAAGAAGGTGGGATATCTTGGGTATGCAACGGCCTATTCCGACCCAGAGCTTGAGAAGGTCTTAGAACAGACTGCTGGCCTTGTGCTGGTAGCTGGAGAGGCTGGCCATCCGTTCCGAGTCTGCTGGGGTGAACTGCCTTCAGCACCTCTGCCTGCGGCCAACCTGTTCGACCATGGTCGTACGGACCTCGTAGCCGGGACGCCTAAGAATCGTCCTCAGTGGACCTGCACACTGCCTAAGGCTGAGCTAGCGAAACTAGCCGGCATCCAGGCGGTTCGTCAGGTGGCAAGCAGGGCAGATCCTACATCGGGTCGTATCTGTGCGTTGACCGTGAGTGATGGGAAGAGCAGCCATGAAATTAGCCTGAATTCTCTCCAAGAGAAGCTGGGCCAACGACGGCTGCGTTCTCCTCAATTCCAGGTCTCCCTGATTGGTGAAAACGTGCGTTTCCTCGGTCACTCCGAAGGTAACGGATTGGATCTGATCGCTGCGCAGGAGATGGCGGAGCGTGGTCGTGATGCGACTTCGATCCTCAAGAGCTTCTTCCCAGAGGCTCAACTGCGCCCTTGGGGTGAGTGAGATAGGGGATGTCGCCAGTGAGTGCGATCGATCAAACATTGAGAGTTGAAGGTAGAGCGGCGTCTTCTCCCAAAAGGAGAGGACGTCGCTCTAGCTCTTCGTCCCTCTTGCCTCGGTCTTGGTGGGGGACGATGCTCTATTGCTGCTTGGTACTGGCTGGGTTCGCCCATTTCAGTCATCTGCAAAGCGACTCCTGGCAGCAGCTAGTAGAACGTAAAGAGGAGCTGCTGGCTCAAAAGCAGCAGCTCCTTCTCTTCACCGCGGAGCTGCGAGAGCAGGTCCGCCATCAGAGCAGTGCGGCTTGGATCGAGCAGCGACTTATGGGTCGCCTAGGGCTTGTGCCCAAGGGAATGCGTAAGGTGGTCTTCCTTCCAGAACAGCGAACTCCTTAGGCGTCTTGTATCAGATTATCAGTCTCTTCATCCTCGTGATCTTGTTAGCCTTCTCTGGGATGGCATCGGGGACTGAGACGGCGCTTTTTTCACTCAGCAAACCTCAGGTGAGGGCCTGTGCTCAGAGCACGGATCCTCGAAGACGGCAGATTGCGCAGCTGTTGCAGAGGCCTCGTGATCTGATGGTCACATTGCTGATGGTCAATATTGCTATGAACATCCTAGTGCAGGATGTGATCGCCAACCTCACGGAAAACACCCCATCGTGGTGGATCAGTGTAGGTGTTCCTCTAGCACTGACCGTGCTGTTTGGAGAGTTGCTGCCCAAGTCAGTGGCCCTCGCGAATCAGCTTAGAATTGGGCAGGCTGTGGCCCCTCTGGTCTCGGTTCTGGCCAAAGCACTGAGTATTGTTCGTAAGCCCCTAGTGCAGGCGGCTTCCTGGATTTCTCACCTCCTCTTCTCGTCGATGCGTCCCTCAGCTCCTCTTCGTGAGGAGGAGCTCGAATACGCACTCGGAGTGGGAAGTCGTGCTGGTGTACTCACTGCGGAGGAGCGCGAAGTCTGCGAGGGGGCGTTGGAGCTGAATACTCTTTCAGTACGCAACCTCATGACACCTGCTCCTGAATTACAGGTGTATGAGATCCATCAGCCCTTAGCGCAGCTGTTTGAGCTGATCGAAGTGCACGGCCGCAGCCGCATTCCAGTGGTAAAAGGTTCCTTGGACGGCATTTTGGGTATCCTAGAGGCCTCGGTGCTCTTTAGTCGCCGTCCTTCGATTCAGCAGGGAGAGGACCTTCTACCCTTTCTCACCCCGCCGCACTTCCTCCCGGAGGTCAGCCAAGCTCGAGACGCTTTGGAGATGATGCTGGACAAGAGGCTCTCGATGCTCTTTGTGGTGGACGAGTATGGAAGCATCAATGGATTGGTGACCCGGGACGACCTGGTCCAGTGCATCTTTGGTGTGGAAGAAGAGGAGCAAGATGTCGATGTGCAGAAGGTGGGCTTCCACGCTTGCATCGCGACGGGTCGTGCGGAGGTGGCTGATATCGAAGAACTGTTCCAGATCAGGCTACCCAATGAGCATCATCGGCTCACCCTGGGTGGGTGGCTCACCGATCAGATGCAGATGATCCCTGCGGCAGGTGCCGAATGGCATGGTGCTGGGTTAGCGATACAAGTGCTGGCGGCTGAGCCCACCCATGTGGTGAAGCTCTATGTCCGTTTTGTGGGGAGCTGACATGGAAGGAAACGTCTGGTTCTGGTTACTGATCACGTTAGGCTGTGTGGCTTGTCAGGGTCTCTTTGCGATGGCGGAGATGGCCTGCATCAGCTTCCCTCGTGTGCGACTCTACTACGAGGCCGCCCAGGGGTACGTGAGCGCCCAGCGTCTTCTCGATCTCCTCCGGGAGCCCGCACGTCTCTTTGGTACGACGCTCCTGCTGGTGAACCTCGGACTGCAGTGCGGTGCCGAGGCGGCCCGCCAGCTCTACATAGCGATCGGCTTGAATCCAGACTGGTCTCCTCTCACGCAGGTACCTTTGGTTGTATTGGCAGGGGAGCTTGCCCCTCTCTTTGCAGCACGACGAGCGCCAGAACCAGTCGCGCGCTTCATGACGCCCGTGCTCTATATGGCGGCCATTTTGTTGAGGCCGATCACGGCTCTTCTAGGTTTCATTACGTCCACGGTGACCCGTTGGGTTGGAGCGCATCAACCTGATTCCGCTCTGTCTCTAAGCCGTGAAGAGCTGCAACGGGCTTTCGAGGAGACCTCAGACGGAGAGGATATCGCTCTCAATCAGTTCATCGATCGTCTCTTTGCCCTGAGGAATCAGTCTGCAGCCGACCTCATGCAGCCCATGCAGCATTCTTTGATCGTGCCTGCCCATTTGCCGATCGATCAGGTGCGCCTCTTAATGAGAGAGGCTCCGGTGGAGGAGATCTTGCTCTATCAGAAGCAGCCTTACCAGATCACCGGCGTGGTCCTGACTCGGGAGCTCTTCCCCTACGCAGGAGCACAACGTGTGCAAGTGGCGGCGCGTGCCCCTTGGTTCGTGGCTGCGCAGACACCAGCCCTTCATGTTCTCAGGCAGTTT
This sequence comes from Chlamydiia bacterium, assembly GCA_049314435.1. Taxonomy (GTDB): domain Bacteria; phylum Chlamydiota; class Chlamydiia; order Chlamydiales; family JBMOFD01; genus JBMOFD01. Next base: position 13,642 of record JBMOFD010000051.1, read on the forward strand.
CGTCAGGGACGAGGGACGCTAGCCGTGGTGCTCAATGAAGAGGGGACTGCAATGGGGATCATTGCTTTAGAGGATCTCTTGCCGGTTCTCTTCCCAACGCTTCCATCTGAAAGTCCCACTACGGTCGTGGAGCGCACCTTCCCCGGTGAATTCCAGGTGAGGCTGTTCAACCAGCTCTATCAAGCCAACTTGCCCCACCCAGAACATACTCTTGAGCAACT
>JBMOFD010000052.1:0-13769 GCA_049314435.1 Chlamydiia bacterium
CAGGGTGTCGGGAGTCCGTTAGAAGCCCTCTCGCTTTAGCGAGTGGGAGTGTCACCACCATTGCCGACTACCCGATCATGTTTCAGTCTCTACCTACTCCGATTCTAGCAGTCCTGCTTCCATTTGCCACCCTCTTTCGACCTAGGAGCTGGACGGAATGCCATGCTGTTGCTGCTTGGCACCATCCTGTGCAAGGGAAAGCGCACAGTGTGCTCTGTGCTGAAAAGCCTGGGAATGGCCCAGGAGGTCAGTTTTTCCAAATTCCATCGACTCCTGAACTGCACCAAATGTAGCCGAGAAGCCTCTCACGCCGTGGTCTGCACGCAGGCTAATCCTTCTCTTGCGTTGGGAAAATAAAGCGACCAACGACCCATTTTTTGTGCTGGTCGGTCTCTATCCGGTCGATGAGGAATCGTCCACTTCGCACACATTCATCAACAGCTTCAGCGATCGCCTGAATGTAATAGTCATCCACGACCACGACTGTAGAGGGATGAGCTAACTCTCTAAAACAATGAAGGTCAGAGAGCGCGGTTTGCCAATCGTGTCCCCCGTCGACAAATATGAGATCGGCTTTCAGCGTTGACCCGTTCACGAATTGCGGCAGAGTGTGCTTGGAGTCGCCTAGTACAAGGATGTGGCGTCCTGGAAAATACTCATCGATGAGCTCTTTGGCCGCTGTGGCATAATTATGATCGCCTAGGTCGAATGAAATGACCTTGGAGTAGGGGTAGGCGTTCAAGAACAGCTCAGAGGAAAAGCCAGCATTGAACCCTGTTTCCATGATGATGAGTGGTTTCGAAGCATCAACCGCGTTTGACAGGGTGTCTGGCTGCCTCGTTCCAGCGGTATAAATGTGACCTTCGTAGGAATAGGGGCCCCTGAGGGCAAGGTCATTTTGCAAGCGCGTGGCAGAGAGTGTCGGCAAGGTGAGAAATAGCCACAAAGTCAAAGGGATGCAAAGTCGTCTCATAGAACTCACGCGAGGAAATACCTTGCCTTCGGCAGGGAGTCGCGTTCCTCGTAGTTAGGGTTGAAGATACCGAGGCTGTCGTTGTTGCCATTGTCGCAGACTAATAGGCTCCAGACTCGGTAAGACAGGCCTTATGCGAGGCCTTGCTCGGAGTGGATATTGAATGAGCGGCTCTGTTAGTGCAAGTCACCTTGCCAAGGCAAGCAGAAAGTGCTGAGCCTTTCAGTGTGCCGTACTGGCTCAACATGGATAGTGCCAAAGCCATAGTTCAGCCTCTTCGGATATTTGCTAACCATGACTTGTCATCTCAGCATGATTTGAGCGTCGAATACACCGCGTCCATCTCTTACTTTCTTCTTTCCTTGACACCCCTGCTCTCCCGCTCTTTCGAGCTTAAGCAGTGTCCACTTTTATGGGTGGCAGGATATCGAATACACCGCGTAAGTCCGGCAACATGTAGGATCTGAATCCCCCAGCCCCCAACTGGTCCAGCCAAGGGGGCCCCTAGGCGCATACATGCGGGGGGGGGGGGGGCGAACAGGTAGCCCCGAGATGAGATTGTATCGTGCGTATTTAGCAGCGCTATTGTGCGGCCTGAGTGCCTGGGCACAGGCCCCCCATAAATTGGCCATTGCATCTAAGTTTCGCAATGAGGCTCCATTTCTGCGTGAGTGGATTGAATACCACCGACTGATGGGTGTGGGGCATTTCTGGCTCTACAATGACAGGAGCACGGATGATTGGGAGCTGATTTTAAGTCCCTACGTAGAGAAAGGCATTGTAGACGTCTTTAACTGGCCCAAACCGGTTGAGGAGGAAAACCATTGCTACAGTCAGGTCAGAGCCTATCAGGACGCGCTTTGTCGTGCGTTGGGGATAGCCGAATGGGTGGCACTGATTGACATCGATGAGTTTCTCGTTCCGATGAGAGACGACACTGTGACGGCGTGTTTGGACCGACATTTTTCGGAAGCCTCTGCCATCTATGCCAACTGGCGGATGTTTGGTACCGGTGGTCGCTATGTACCTTTTTACACTCCTTTCCTAACGTCATTGCTAAGCTGTAGCCTGGCATCTCATTCGGAAAATTGTATCGGCAAAACGATTGTGCGTCCCGAATGTGCCATCGTGGAAACCATGTGGTACGTGCATCATGTGCAGCTAAAGCCTGGCAGTGCGTACTTCACGGGTGATGGTGTCGCCATGAAGTGCGAGAGTGGTGTCGACATATGTACGGATGGGCATCATCACGGTAGGTTTCTTCGCATTAATCACTATTACTTTAGGGACGAAAATTTTTTCCAAAAGGTAAGATTACCTGACCCAAGGAAGCCCTTTGGGTTGAAAATGGAGCATTACGATGCTTTTTCAACCCAAAGGGACTCTCGCATTGTGGCGCTCATCAAGAAAAATCCACAGGCTTATCAGAAGATATGGAGGATCAGTGAATTCTTTCCCGAACTATGGGTAGAGGACTTGAATGATCACAATGTTTGGCCACGTTGAACAGGTCCATGGATCAGCCAGAAGCGTGGGTCGGGGACTGAGAAGTTTGGTCAAAGTAGTCCCATGGGAAAGCATCCAGTAGTGGTTGAATGTCGATGTGGGGAGGTTCCTCCCCGCCCATTTTGAGGGCCTCCTGTATGGAAGTGGCATATCGAAAATGGGGCCGACCCGTCGATTCATAGTAGTCCTGGTACTTCAGCAAAGCCTCGATCCAGGTCATCTTGATGAGTCTGGCTGGAATGCCGAAGGACTCGGCTACAATGATCCCATGCAGGCTGCTCGAGATGACCAAACGACTCTGCAGCATCTTTCGTATGATCTGGTCCCAAGGTTCGGTGGGCAGGACCAGGTTCTTGTAGGCGGAGAAACAAGACATTTCCCCGATGTTGGGGATCACAATGTAGTCCAGCAGGGGAGCTCCCCTCTTGAATTCCGGAAACAAGTGGGCCATCAGGATGGCCGGGTCGCCATACACAGGAGGACACTCGATCCCCATGGACAAGAGATGCTCTCGGGTTCTCGGACCTCTCACGGCTCTGACATCAAGAGTGCGGAAACGATGTTCCTGAGAAGGGGCTTCTCGAAATCCCGATCCCCAGATGATATCTCCATCCAGAGCATAGTGCAGGATGGAGCCCACACCCAGCAGTCGTCCTGGGCCAGTATATCCTGCTTTGAGTTCTAAAAAGTCCACATGTTGACCGACGATTCGGTCGACAATTATCCCTGAAAGATGGTCACCGAAATTATAGGGACGCATATCAACTGAAAACCAACCATACAGGTTGCTCTGGTAAGAGGCAGCGATCGCGCTAGCCGTTCCCAGTGCCAGGACGAATACTAGAAAAGTTGGTGATAGAATAAATTTCATCAACAATCGAATGCGCCTCTATTCTTTGGTGAGATGGTGAGCTGCCTCTAGTCTCTCGCTGGTTTTCTGAAGGAGTAAGTATTTGGCTGGTCTATCGTAGGCGGACAGCACCTCGGCTCTCTCCAACAGATAGACCAGCGATTGACGCCTTGAGAACCAATTTGGGTCATTCAGTAGAACATATCCACCATCCCTAACCTTGGGGAAATACAACAAGACGTCCTCAAAGCCTATTTCCATGTGGTTGCCATCTAGATGAATAAAGTCAATCGACTCATCGGCAAATAGATGCACAACTTGTCTGGCAGGCTTCCGAATCAATTTGCAATAGGGACGCAGCTTGTATTGGTCTAAAAGGGACTTGGTTTGGTTCACAAGTGCGTCAAAGTCCAGTGCCATCCACCACACATAGTTGGGATCAGAGGGTGCATAGCCGCTCACGGCCTCAACAGGATCCCAAGCATCAATGGCATAGACTTTGCCACACCCTTGATACTGCAGCGCTCTAGAGATAGGGAAGAGAGAAGCTCCCAAGAAGACCCCGATTTCTACACAGACCTTGCAGGAATGGTCGTGGATCAGGTCCATAATCAGAGCAGCCTTGTCCCTGGTACACCACCCAGAAATAGACGCACTCTTTTCGATGCTCTCCTGTCTAAACGACGTCCATGATTCAAAGTCGGCTGACACACTCGCTGCGGCAAACATGAGCAGGATAAAGGTCTGTTGACGCATGCAGAAGCTGGTCATGTGGTTCCCCTGATTGGTGCACTTCACAAAAGGCCGCTCTAGTGATTTCGTGGAACTTGTGTTCGCCCAATTCTATGCCTGTGAGATGATATTGCTTCATCAGGTGTAGCTCCCTTCCTTGTCCAACCAAACGGAGACCGCGTATTCAGATTGGACGACGAGATAGGATATCGTCTAGTAGGCGACGAAATAAGTCTTGAGGGGTGAGTGCGGCTAAGTCGATGATTGTCAAATAGATATGAACGTATACGTGAAGATGGGGTCTCGCTACTCCTATCTTTGGCAACAAACCGCTAGCGGCACCCAACCCCTCAAGACTTAACGGTTAGCGGGTCGGGATGAAAACGAGACTACAAGGCATCTTTAAAACGATTGGCGGTCCAACGATACCTTGTGAGCTTGAATTGCTCTATAGCGGCCATCAAGACTTATTTGGTCGTCTACTAGTCTGTATAAAATTTCGTGGATCGGTCATGCCCGACAATGACTCTTAAGGTCGTTGTGGGTGTCTCCCACGCAAAATAGACGTGCGCTGAATAATTGTTGATCATGATTTCGTGCTTAAATTGTCGCATCGATGATATGACGTGTTCACGTACATCACTGAGGTTGTAAAGGGATCGATGCTGCTTCACAGTCACAGCGGTGCATCACCGTGGGGTGTTGCGGTGAAGGCGGTGGCCTGGTTCATGGACATGTAGGAAGGAGCATTTGCCGCAGGGGATGACGGTATTGTCTTCTTGCGAAGACCGAGGTAGAGGCAGCACTATTTCGAACTGTGCGTTTGGATGGTAGGCTGTGTGGTCAAACGCTCGGGCGGAGAAGTAGGTCGTGGTGGCGTCCCCCTTTGCCAGGCATCCAGGGCACGATGGCGGCCCTGAAGACTGGACTAGGTGGCTGGACAAGCGCGGCATACTGAACGATCGTATTTCTGCCATACGCCATGAACTATTCCTAAGGGGATGGGCTGCATTGCAGTAGAGTCTGAATGTCAATCGTCAAAAAGGAGAATCAGCTTTGAAACTACATTTTTTTCATCGAGTAGTCACTGTGGCAGTCTGTTGCGCAACTGCATGGATGGCACCCCTATCGGCATGGGACGCTGAGGACTGTTTTTGGGAGTTGCCGCCTGAGCAGGTACAGCAGGTGAATGACCCAGCGTTTGTCGAGCTGAAAGATAAGATGAGAGAAGCCGTCAAGGGATCTTGGTGCTCTGAGGAGAAGCTCAATCTTCTCATGGATACCGTCTTGATCCAGAAGCCGTCAGTCTGCGTGGAAGTAGGGGCCTTTATGGGTTCATCCGTACTGCCCGTTGCAGCGACACTGCAGTATCTACATCATGGGCGCGTTTTCGCCGTGGATGGCTGGTCGAATGATTTGGCGGTTCGCTATTTAGATAAAGAGGATCCCAATCGTCCATGGTGGGGTTCTCTGCCTATGGATAGTATAGAGGCACATTTCTACCATCTCATTAATCATTACGGCGTGACAGATCAGGTTGCCGTAATCAAGGCGGACTCTGTCGAAGCAGCGAATCTATTTGAACAGATCGATTTTCTCCATCTTGACGGGGATTATTCAGCAACCGGTTCAAGTGCCGATGTGGATGCCTATCTCCCTCATGTGCGGTCTGGAGGTCTCGTACTGCTGTCAAATGTCTATGTGATGGTGAACGGGAAGCAGCCCAAACTCAAAGCCGTCCAGCGACTGATGAAATATTGCGATATTTTGAGCTCGATCGAGCGAGACCATGCCATTCTGTTTGTCAAGCGCTAGGTCGTCTGCTGTTGAATGAATAGAGCTTCCCGGGGACCTTTGAGTCTTCGGGAGGCTCTTATTGTTTCAGCGAAGGCGGCGGCGTGGCGCCCGCGCTTGTTCTAGCGACCCCAGCTAAGAGAAGATCTAGTCGGCTCCAAACAATAGGGGCGGAGTATTGGGGACGAAGGGAGCCCAATGAAGATTCCAGGCTTCTGGATAGTTCTTTTTCAGAAAGCGAATCATGGCATCGTTGGGAACGGAGGCGTATTGCCGATAGTGGTTTTGGCAGATGGCCGCTCCTCCGGAATAGAGGGGGATGCGGTAGTTCCAGAAAAAATTCTCATCACGCATCACGTAATGGTTCAAGACAAGAAGCTTATCGCCTTGGAGGACGGGCATTAAACTCTGCGAGCTTTCCTCCTGAGATACCGATGTCCCATCTCCTTTGGCGTATAGTTCGCTCTGTAGCAGCGGGGCCCAGTGCACATTATTGATCGCAGGGACGACCACTTTGTCGGGCCGCACAAGGACCTTGCCAGTGAAATTGTTGGGGTGGCCCTTCAAGGAGCATGCTGTTAAGGCGCCTAGGAGCCATCCCCCTTGCGGAAGCGTGACCCCACTGGTGCCAAAGCAGCGCCAGTTCACGAATACACCACCAAAGGGCTCAAAGCGTGCAAGACATTGTGGCAAGGAGCGGTCTCTCTGAGGGAGAAAGAACTCGTCCATATCGATGAATGCCAGCCAGTCCACTTTCCCACGAGCGGCCGTGACCCCATCACGAAAACTAAGCACCTGTGTAATGAGTGGGAACTTGAGAGTTTTCTCCACGGTCGGATAGCGAATCAGGTGAACAAGCCCTTGCTCGATGTAGGGTGCCAATACGGCTTCTGGTGAGTCTGTGCTTTCGTTGTCGTACAACCAGAATGCGGAAACCCCTAGCAACCGGTGGTACTCAATCCACTCAACCATGTAGGGAGTTTCATTCTTGAACATGGTTGCGATGCCGACCGTGGGCAGGGGCTGTGCAGATGCCGAGACACCAAACCATAAGCCTACGGCACATAGACCGGCTCGACCTAACCAAAAGCGCGTAGTGAAAGAGGAAAGCTGATGAACTTGCATGAGTCTCCGGTCGAAGCAAAATGGCCTGAAATAGGTTGACGAGATAGTCTAACGCTACAAGACACCTTTCAGACCCTCCGCATATTCATAACATGAAACAACGTTTTCAGGGCAGCTGCGAGCGATTCAGAGCGCCTAGATTAGTTCTTACTTCAACTTGGGTTACTTTTTCTAGCATGGCGGGGGCCCTTGGCCTGGCCAATCAACCTCCACAGGAGCCCCGCTATGTGAGTGTTGACCTGAGTGGTCAGCTCGGCAATCAGATGTTTGAGATCGCAACAGCCTATGCCTATGCTTTGGATCATGGGATACCGCTTCTAGTCCCGGATCTAGCAAACCGTGGAGATGCTGATGGAACGGCGGAAAATGCCAGACGCCTATTCCAAAAAGTGTCATCCGAACCGTGGCCGGTTTCCCCTACTTGCGACTACACTGAATCGGGGTTTGAGTATCACCCATTGCCCATTACGGAGCGATTACACCTGCACGGGTACTTCCAATCGGAAAGATACTTTGCTCACCGTCGGGCAGAGATCTTGGAGTTATTTCAGTTCGATCCGAAAATCTGGGCCGAGGTGTTGAAAAGGTATCCGCAACTGAAACACCCACACAAAGTTGGGGTACATGTTCGCCCCTACTTCTTCGAGACTGGCACGGATTTCTACCCATCCTTTGGGACGCACTATTTTAGACGCGCCATAGAACAATTTCCGCCGGATTGTCTTTTTGTCGTGTGCTCAAATGCACTTGACTACGCGAAGAAAGTGATGGCCCCAATCGCCGGTCGACAGTTTCTGTTCATAGAAGGGACCAATCGTTTTGATGATATGATGATTCTATCGAAATGCGACCATTTGATCGGAAGTAATAGCTCCTTTTCCTGGTGGGCGGCGTGGTTGGAGGATCGTGCTGGCCGGCGTGTGATCATGCCTCGACCATGGTTTGGACCCGCCCTCCCCTTAAACATTCAGGATCTTGTTCCGGATCGCTGGGAGATCCTCGATTCATATAGCGAAGCACCATAGAGCCATCTTGGGCAATGAAATAGCTCCCAGCGATGTGAATGGAGCGGTATTTGTCCGTCCCATTCACATTGGAGGTTAACGCTCTAGCCTGCCTACGGAGTGGCCCCCTCGCGCCAGAGATTCTTCCAGGCCTGTGGGAACTGTTTTCTTATGAGGTCTAGGATTTTGAAATCACTGATCGCGTTGTAACTTTCATGCTGCTCCATCAGCACTGCGAAATAATCGGCGCGGGCTTGTGGGGTGTTATCAGTGATGCGAGGATTTTCTAGTCGGCGCGTCCTAAAGTAGTACTCATCACGTTGAACGTAATGATTGATGCGAATGAAGCGATCTTCATGTACGCCGGGGTTTTCAAACTGCTCTCCAAAACAGTTCCGCATGATCTGGCCGGATCCGTTGTAGTAGGGCGACTCAGATTTAATAGAAACATGGTGCGGGCTCCAATTACCCACCGTATATGCGAAGTGGGTGGGTCTGCAAATGGTCTTGCCTACACAGTTGCTTGGATGAGCTTTCAAGGAGCAGGCTGTGAGGTAGGGAAGAATAGGTTCTCCGGCAGGAATGCGTTCTACTTGGTTGGTGCCAAAGCAACGCCAGTTTACAAAGATAGCCCCTGCATCGGTGTAGCGGGCCAGACATTCAGGCAGTCCTCGATCACGCATCGGGACGATGAATTCATCGACATCAATGAAGGCGATCCAATCGAACACACCAAAAGCCTTACCATTGGCTATATGGTACGCATCACGTTGATCTGAGGTTGGGAATACATGACATGGGTGTCGAGAAGGGAGGGGAAGGATCTCGATCAATCCTGATGCGATTTCCTCGTTGAGCAACCACTCTGGATGATCGGAACTGTTATTGTCGAAAAGCCAGAATTTGGAAACACCGAGAAGGCGATGATATTCGACCCACTCCTTAAGATACGGAGTCTCATTTCGGATCATGGTCGCAATGGCAATGGTATTAGAAGCCTGCATCGATGCGAACGCTAAAAACGACAAAATGGCCAGTGAGGGCCGTCTGCATAGCGACTTAAGCGAATCAATATGGAAAAACTGCAAGTAGGCCATGTGGTACGTGTGGTAGATGGTTTGCCGAGCTCAGCATACCTGAAAGGCCCCGCTCCATGCACGTACTGGAACAGATTGCATGGCTGGCTGTGTACAAAAAGCCATTATATAGCGGTTAAGGGCGGCCCTGCATAGGGGTTCGACCACTCTGGGACAGCTAACAGCTGAGTGGTGCAGTGGCTTCTTTGACAAGACTCTTGAGTCATCAGACATCTACCGGTAAGCTGCCCGCTGCTGTGCAGTGGTTGCACCCTCATCCCCAGCTGACTATGTTGCGTCCTCTACTTTTATCGCTCCTTGCCCTGCTTCCTACGATGGCAGAGGCTCTTCCAAGCCCTATTTTAGGTGCTGTTCCTGGTGGCAGGTATACGGGGGATCTCACAGAATTCCGGGCGCATAGCCGCCTGTTCATTCAAAAAATGCGAACAACGACCGAAGCGGAGCTGATCGACTTTCGACTGCTTCCGTATCTCTCGAGAAACGTTGATTTGGTTCCCTCCGGCATTGAAGGGATTGATGCTATTCTGATGATCAATCTTGATCACCGCGGTGATAAGCTAGCCTATTGTCGTGAGCATCTTGCCAAGCATGGGTTGCAAATTTCGAGAGTGGCGGCCGTGTATGGTCGAGAAATGCCCAAGGAGCTCTTTGCCACGCTTGGAGTGTACTGGGAACCATGGATGTTGCAGTTCATGGGCACTCATTATGATCTGCAAGGACAGCATGATCACGCTGTGATAGGGGCCAGCACTGAATCATGGTACAGCCACTGCTTTGCAAGAAATCCGATCGCGATTGTGCTAAGCCAAGTGAGCGCTATCTACTATGCCTTTGAGCATGGGATGACACGAGCGTGGATCATGGAGGACGATATCGAATTCAAGCAGCCAGCCAGGAATGTTCTGAAACATATTGCCTACCTAGACCAGCACTTCGGTGTTGATGGTTGGGATATCCTATTCACTGACCTGGATACGAAGAACATGGAAGGAAAGACAATACCGTGTTCTGGATATATTTTGAGGCCTGATATCGACTGTGTGAATAATCCATTTCAGCGCTATCAAGTGAATCAGGACATCACGCAGTATGGATCCAGATATGGCGCCTATTCCTACATCATCAATCGACCTGGGATGCGCAAAATCCTGGCTTTCTACCATACGGTAGGCATTTTTTCTCCCTATGATGCGGAGATCACCATGGTGCCTGGGCTTCGATTCTTCGGGCTCAATGAAGACTTGGCTACGCATATCTTCATTGGGTCGGACAATGGGTGATGCTTTTGCGCAATGATTCGCGTCCCTCACTGGACAGAAGCACTCCATGAGGGACGCTGTGGTCTGTCGCAGTCCAGATTGTCGGATACCGAGAATAGATGCGTAGCCAGGTCCTGGTATAGGCCATAGCGACGTAGGCCGGGAATCAAGTGGGTGTCTGAATCGAGGGCTGAAAAGATGCCGAAGATATGGTAGAAGGACAGAAGTTTCTGCATTCCTGCCCTGCTCACGCACTGAGAGTAGGTTCCGTATCTCGTTCCGTACTGAAACCAGTGTGTCGAGATGGTATTGCGAGGTGAGTGCTTGTCTAAGCGGGGAAGGTCTGGACGTTCTCCGTTCTGATCGCGAGTCAAACGTTCATTTCTTGCATCACCTGTGCGGGTGTCGGGGTCGGTATAGAGTATATCCCAGCCGTCTGGGCCAACGACTGTCTCCAGTTCTTGGATGTATGCGGGGAGAAGGTGAGGATTCTCCAAGATAGAGATGTCATCTTCGACGATCCATATGCGCTGAAAGCCGCGAGCATATGCATCATAGATAGCGCTCAGATGGCTCAACACAATGGCGACAGCCGCCTTATTTGAGCCTCGCGTGAACCATGTTAGGGAGGATGGTTGTGTCCAGCCGATCTGCTTGCCCCTGGTAGGATGCCATTGGTAGGCAATGTTCTCCTCCATCCATGGCTGAAACAGCAGCCCAAGTTGAGACAGTTGAGCACAGGTAAGTTCCCGGCCATCGATCGCTTCGACTCTGCTTGGGGTGAGGCCCCATGGCGTCAGTTGCGCTCGGCTCAGGGCGAGCTTTTCAGGCCGCCTGGCCAAATTGATGAGATAGAGCGCATCGAAACCTTGTAGCCCGCAGGGAAGGATCTCCTGGATGGTAGTCAGGTATGGGCGATAGCGAAAATCGACTATTTCCTGGGTCGAGACGTCGAGATAGCGTTGAAGACGTTGATTAAACTCTACCGATGGCTGGTCGGTGGAATTTGGCTCTTGTTGGCAGCCGCCTTGCCTAACCGACTCGATGAGAGGAGAGCATGCGCTTCGACCTTGCACCTCGGCTGTGAGTGGCGAGTAGCCCAACAACATGGTCCGGAAAAGGACCTTCGTGGTTCGGCTGAGGAGTTCAGAAGGATGGAGGATCACTGTAGACCTTACCGCGCTAATCGCCAGGATTCAGGGGTCCCAAATACTCTGGCAGAGAGAGGGTTTTCCATGTGCCTACGCAGGGGCGCTGGACCATTTTCTTTGAGAGCGGATTCCTTCAGTTCTAACGGGGTACGGCCACAGGTCCCACGTGACGATTGTTGTTTACAAGGTAGTCTTGCACCATGTTGGCTATGCTTGCGCCGATTCATCGTCGACCAAATCCGAGCTAACGAATGGTCTCATACACCTATGACTTCATGGTCAAGCTGAAATACATCACCACGATCGTTGTGGCTTTGGTGATCAGCCCCTGCTCGATGTATGGGATATGGGAACCAGGGTATCAACTGAAATATCAGGAAAGGCTAAACACGCACGGGAGAGCCTCACCTGGGTTGAATGACTTGAGGACTTCCGTTGAGGAATGGCTGACTGGCAGTTGGTGTTCCAAAGAACGCGGTAAAATGCTCATGGACGCGGTATTTATCTTCCAACCGCGGACAACCGTCGAAGTGGGAGTTTTTGCGGGAGCCTCCTTGGTTCCGCTAGCCCTGGCTGTCCGGCAAGCCAAGTGCGGAACAGTCTACGCGTTCGACGCGTGGGATCCTAAAACTGCAGCCCAATATATGGAGCCTAGTAACCCCACCCATGAGTGGTGGAGCACTCTAGACATGGATAGCGTACATGATCAGTGTATTCGGTCATTAAGCAGATGGAACTTGGACGACTGCGTGAGGGTCATTAGGGGGGCTTCCGCGAAGGTCTCTGGTCAAGTAGCCGGTCCAATCGACCTGCTACACTTGGATGGCGATTTCACAGAAAAGGGATCCCTTGAGGATGTTGACACCTATCTTCCCAAACTCAGAGTGGGTGGATGTCTTGTAGTGAACAATGCCTTCGTAAAAATCGGAGAAAAGTTGACTAAGGCGAAATGCGTGCAGAAGATCCTCGATTGCTGTGAGCTCATCGGATCGGCTGACCATGACAATGCGCTATTTTTCATAAAAACCGGGGAGTCCGGATGAAATGGTTTCACCTACTCATTTTAGGTGGCTGCGTTGGCTCGTTCTCCCCTGGGCGTGCAGTAGAGCCCCAAGTGACCTGGGGATATCTATCTCATTCAACCTATAACGTCGGGGATGATATCCAGGCTCTTGCGGCAAAACGGCTTCTTCCTCCCAATGCAATAGGAATAGGCCGTGATTTCATAGGAGAGCATCGCAGCGATAGAATCATCAGAACAATCGTAGGTGGGTGGTTCATGCACACACCAGGGGCTAATTGGGCACGCACCGACCTGACACCTCCAATGAGGGCATGGCCTCCAGCTCTACACATAGACCCGCTTCTGATTTCGATATATCTCGCTCCCGCGGCATTGAGCGACATCCTGACTGAAGAGGGAATAGAATATCTAAAGCGACATGGGCCAGTAGGAGCCAGAGATCTGGATACACGGGATCGGCTGGCCAAGCTAGGTATTCCCGCCTATTACTCCGGCTGCCTCACGCTTACACTGGACAATGATCTAGCCGATGCAAGAGGGGATGTGACCTATCTGGTGGATGTTCCAGAAGAATTTGCCGACTACCTTAAGAGTAGGCTGAGTTCGCCTATTGAAGTAGTGGCACATGGCCGTCCTGTACTTGCTCTCATGCGCAATGATCAACGTCTTGCCCACGCACAGAAGCTGCTCGATAGATATCGAACCGCAAAGCTCGTGGTGACGGCACGGTTGCATGCGTCCCTGCCCTGTTTGGCGTTCGAGACCCCCGTTTTTGGCACGATGGCTAATACGACAGGAAGCGAGAGATTTAGTGGGCTTGGGGAGCTCTTTCAGCACGGTGATTTGGGCGAGATTCTATCGGGCGAGGTGGTGTATAATTTCGAATCCCCCCCCAGTAATCCTTCTGGCTACCTCGAATTAAGGAAGCAACTGATTGAGACGGTGGAAGCTTGGGTTGCAATGTCACCCAACCCTCAGGGTTCCAATTAGTTAGCCAAAACGCCTGGTCATAAGAGGATTGTCCCATTGAGGAAGGAGCCCTTCAGGGGCGGTTGGTATTTTGTGGGGTGCTGGAGCATTGAAAATAGGAAGGCGTCATGACGGTTGAGCAGGTATTTTTGACTATGCCAGGGCGCTGGGAAGGTGAAGGAACGATTCTTCTCCCTCTTGGTCAGCAAACTCTTCCCTTCAAGTCGACTTGGGAGGGCAACGGTCGCTGGTGGGTGCATCGTGTGTATCTGCAAGATGTTGAGG
>JBMOFD010000053.1:0-13577 GCA_049314435.1 Chlamydiia bacterium
GATAGATCTTCCATCCAACCCCACCCCTATGCGAATGGGGGTGGGGTATTTTTTTGAAACAGACCCTATCCTCCTGACCTCCTCAGTAAGGGAATAAAATCCTCGAGTAGAGTTTATTAGTAGGCTATACTTCTCCTTTCAATTCTAGAGGATGTATGTTTCTCGTCGTTGCCACATTTGCTCTCTTTTCTAGTATTTTTACGGTAGCAAAACCAACACTCGATTCGGGAGGGCTCTTTTTTCTCCTTGGGACGCGTATGGTGGTGGCCGCACTTCTCATCGGCGTCTATCTTCTATGGAAGAGGCCCCATGTACTTCGGCTTTCCCGATCTTTGATCATCATGGTGCTGATCACCGGCACGCTCAACTTTTTTGTAACTAATGTATTTGAATTCCTAGGGTTAGCCCACCTGCCCAGTTGGAAGACCTGCTTCATCTACAATTTCTCCCCCTTCATTTGCGCCTTCCTCTCACTGCTCCTACTAGGGGAGCGGATGAATAGTCAGCGCTGGCTAGGTTTGCTCGTCGGGAGTTTTGGGATCAGCATGATCTTTTGGCCTGATGCTTCGGGCATGCTGGCGGGGCTTTGGACTTTAGGATGGCCGGAGATCTCGGTTCTTCTGGCTGTGACGGTCAGTCAGTTGGGATGGACTCTGATGCGCAAGATGCGACTAGAGGGTGTGGATCCACTGGCTGCCAACTGCTATGGCATGGCACTTGCTGGGCTGCTCTGCTTGGGGGTTTCTGGGGCAACGGAGTCCTGGCAGCCGATACCGATCTGGGATGGATGGACTGCTGGGTGGGGAACCACCTACATGCTCATCGTAAGCAATCTACTCGCTTACAACCTCTATGCTGGCCTGCTGCAGCGGTTCAGCTCGACCTTCTTGGCTCTGGCCGGTGGCATGACGAGTTTGTTCGCCGCTCTATGGGGATGGCTATTTCTTGGAGAGGTTGTGCATTGGATCATGTTGCCAGCGGCTTGCATCGGCACAGCTGGTCTAATGATCTACTATCGCCAAGAGCTCCAGCAGAGACCTTGGAAGGTTGGTCCTGTGCTGCAAGCAACAGAACCAGCTGGAGTATCGTAGTAGAAGAATTGGCCAGACAGAAAAAAAGTGAGTCTTGATGGGCTCGAACCATCGACACCCTCATTAAAAGTGAGGTGCTCTAACCAACTGAGCTAAAGACTCGCCTTGACCCCTAGGGGATTCGAACCCCTGTTGACGGAATGAAAATCCGGTGTCCTAGACCTGACTAGACGAAGGGGCCATTCCTTCTCCTTGGTCAGCGTCGCTGAACAGAGGAACCACGATGATAGGAGGAGAGACACCATTTTTGCAAGAAGCAGCTTGTCGCTGGCAATGGAACTATATGTAGAGCGGTTTTGCTGCAGCGGCGAGAGACTTCCCAGTGGGAATACGCGCAAAGGCTCTTGTTAGTTCGACACAGAACGTTTGCCACGCCTCTTGATCATACGGCTCTTTAGCTGGATGATCCCATACTGTTCCAGGCCAGGCCGGATCACCTTCAAACCGCGCGATCACATGAACGTGCAGCTGGGGCGTCTTGTTCCCTAGAGCGGCTACGTTGAGCTGAGTCGGTTTCGTCACTTCCCAAAGAACTCTTTGAGCTAGATCAGTCTCTTCCGAAAGCTGCCAACGATCCTCTGCGGAGAGGTCCATGACTTTGTTCAAGCCAGTTCGTCGTGGGACTAAAATGAGCCATGGATAGTGGCGCACATTCTCCACGAGGACTCGACAGAGGGGGAGATCAAGAAGGTGTTTCTTGGACGCCAGGTTCGCATGCAAGCTAAATGACATGAACGCGGTAGGGAGCTAGTTATTTGAAAGGAGATCTGGAGGACCTTGTCCTCCAGCTGAGGTCCGGAGCGGAGCTCCGGGATGACTAGACAGTGAGGATCTCTTTCTCTTTTTGAGTCACAGCCTCGTCGATCTCCTTGCAGTATTGGTCGGTAAGCTCTTGGAGGTCCTTATCGGTCTTCTTCACCTGGTCTTCCGTGATCTCTCCGTCGGCCTTCCCCTTCTTCAGCATGTCTTTGGCTTTATGGCGCACGTCCCGAATGGAAATTTTGGCGTCCTCGCCCTTCTTGCGGCATCCCTTAACGATCTCCTTGCGCATCGCTTCATCCATGGGAGGGACGTTGATGCGGATGATGTGTCCGTCGACTACGGGGACGAAATGAATCGATGGGTTCTTTTCAATCGACTTGGCAATCGCGGAGGCTGTTCTAGGATCAAAGGGTGTGATGACGAGTAGGCGGGCCTCAGGAGTCGTGACATTGGCCACTTGCCTAAGAGGCATCTGTGCTTCGAAGATTTCTACCATCACTGAGTCGAGCATGGAGGAGTGCGCTCGATTGGTTCGCATCGCCTTGAGATCATTGTGCAGGTGGCCCACCGTGGCCTGCATCTTCTCTTTGGCAAACTCTTTAACGCGTGACATAGACACCCTTAGTAAACAAAACAGTAGCCTCAAGGTCTTAGGACCGAGGCCAGACAAACAGGATCATACCTGGTAGGCAAGAGCAGCGCTAGTCGTCCGCAGAAAACTAGGTCACAGCGCCCAACCTTCCGGCAAGGTCAAAGGAAGAGGCGTTCGCGCGTCGGGATGTTCGTAGGGAAATACGTAAGACGGCTGTTCGGACAACTCATCCATCCGTGTGACCGAAGGTATATACCGGTTCAGAATGTTATTCACAGACTTGCTAAGCGTAGCCAAAGCGATCTGGCGGGGCGTTGGATCGAGTACCTGAGGGATCAATGCGCAGAATTCCGCGGTCAGTGGGTCTACAAAACTTTGCATCTGTGAGTTAAGTGCCAATAATGGATTGAGATAGAGATCGCGGTATAGAAAAGGATCAAACTTATGGCGGTCCTTGTACTCCAGATAAATGGACAGCTTGCTGAACACCGGCCAATGACCGCGCAGTCCTTCTGCCGCGGAGAGGGCCTCCAACGCGGTGATACCCCAGCTCCAGAGGTCGAAGCGCTGCCTCCATTGCCATCGATCTTGACTCTCGATGGGTAGGTTGGCGGTCATGCTGAACCCATCAACAAACGAGGGTTGAGGGTGTTGTCGCTGAACCTCTGAAGGAATCGTCTGGATGATACGGGGCTTGCATGTTGATCGGTTCACCCTGGTCCATAAACCTAGCGCCGGCGCCATGTTGGCAGGAGTCTGTGGAAGGGGGCGTGTATGGCAGTCGGCAGAAGCCTGTAGTGCCAGGGGATGGCAGTATTCCCAAGTGCACTCTGGCCAATAATTCTCTTCGATGGACCTCACTGACATTGCATCGACCAGAAAGGCTTCACCAGCGTCGCTGAGAAGGGTATTAGCTGTTTTGATGTCACCATGGGATTTCTTGTGAACAGCCAGATAGTTCAACTGTTCTAGGAGATCGCGTGCGTAGCGCACAGCAGCCCATCGGTTGACAAGGGTCCATGCCTGCGCAGGATACCACCATGATGCATGTTCCGTGGCCCGAGTTTGCAGGCTGGTTGCATACGATACCCCATCGATTAAGGCTGTCTCCATGAAGCAAAAATGACGGACTTCCCTGTCAATAATGGAGTCCATGCAAGGGCCCACGGCCAGAGCACCCAAAGAAGGGAGTTGTGCTGACGATTCGCTCGGTGTAACAGCCGGCTGAGTCGAACAAGAGCCCATGGAAATAGCCGAACACGTGGCAGACGATGGAGGAGTGGCCTCATCGGCGGCCCTCAACAAGAAGCGGAGCTTTCTGATTTCATCTTCGAACAACACCTGAGGCCCGACTACTGCCTGCCTCGGTTGTGCTGTGGCAGGTGCACGGGAAGAGCCCTCGGTGGACGTCTGTTCCTGATCGCTGCAGGAAGGTTTTTGGTTTTCTTTGACGCTGATTTCAGCCATCCGGCAGAGCCCTGAGCAGACCACCATATGCTCGCCGTCTAAGATCACGGACGGTTCTACGTACTTGTAGGTTCCCTTCTTTCGGATCCCTCCTCGGTTGATGAAAGCCAGGGCACGGGGATGCACGTCCATCTCCAATTGAGCCGCATCAGCTCCGAAAAGCTTGAGTAGGCGATCCATTCTCTCTTGAAGGATCGGCTGTACAGTGAAGGGCTCCGCCCACTTGGTATAGGAGCAGTGGTTCCAGTCCTCTGCAGCGACTCCGCAATTCTTAAATAGGGCCCCAATCTGATCGAAGAGGTTCTTTACCGCCTCGGTGAGACGAGGATCGATAGGCCGGCAGACCGCTTCGAGTCGGGCACGCGACTGGTTGGGTAGACACCATGAGGATCTGACCTGAAATGCAACGACCTCGGGATCTAGATCTGGGGCGGCAAAGCAGTTCGACCAGCTGGACCACTCTCGATGCTTACGGTCAATAAGCTCTCGATGAAGATCTTCGGCAAGAGGGGCAATGAGCCAATGCGCGCTGGGCAGCGCAGGTTGAGGAAACTGACTAAGACTAAGAGACATGCAGAAGACTTCTAGGCAGGCTTAGGTAAGTGGATTCCGGATTTGGTTCTAAAAGGAGTAGGAGGCCAAGCGCAGGACAATCTTGTTCGAAAAGAGGAAAAAAAAGGAGAGATCCAGAAGGGATCTCTCCTTGACAAGGCGATTAAACGCCTACCTGCCAGCGGTAGAAACGCACGATCCTGAGAGGCTGGCCGATCTCTTTGGCGCGCTTCTCAACAACCTGCCCGACTGTAAGCGAAGGATCCTTCACGAACTTCTGACGGGGGAGGCAGACTTGATCGTAGTAAGCATTGAGCTTGCCTTCGACGATCTTCGCCATCATGTGCTCCGGCTTGCCCTTCACCTGACCACGAGCCACTTCTTCCTCTTGAGCACGAACAGTCGGTGGGACATCTTCGGGCTGCAGGAATTCAGGGGCTTCTGCGGCGCAGTGCATCGCAATCTCACGTGCCAAAGTCTCCTCAGTCGAGGCTCCTTCGAGCTCGACAGCACAGACGATCTTCCCATTCATATGGCTGTATACGCCGATGGAACGATCAGCTCCTTTGCGTAACACGGCCACACGACGAACGCGGATGTTTTCTCCGAGCTTCTGTATGAGCAGAGCACGGAGCTGTTCGTTCGTAAGAGTAGGATCCTTCGCCGACGCGAAATCCATCAGTTGCTCTACGGAAGCAGTCGCCTTGACGGCCGCTTCCGAGCAAAGCTGCTGGAGAAACTCTTGGAACGCGTCGCTCTTAGCAACGAAATCCGTTTCGCAGTTGATCTCGACGAGGGAGACTGCTTGGGCTGACTGCCCAATGCCAATGGCTCCATCTTTCGTGTCGCGACCCTCTTTCTTCACCGCTCCAGCAATTCCCGCTTTACGAAGAATCTGGATGGCTTGCTCCATGTCCCCTTGGGCTTCAACGAGGGCTTCCTTGCATTTGCCCATCGCAACGCCCGTGCGTTCACGGAGTTCTTGAACCAATTTTGCGCTGATCGTGGTCATGTTGTTTTAAACCTCTGTGCGCTTTTCTTCACGAGCTTCCTTCTTCGCCTTACCAGGCGCACCGGCGCTCATCGTTGTCCGATCTACACTCTCTTGCTTCTCAGCCGCTTCAGGGGAGTCCATGTCGACATCCTCTTTCTCAATGCTGATCTGCATGTCGTTTTTACGATCGATGATGCCTTGAGTCAGCTGGTCCAAGATCAACTTAATGCTCTTGAGGGAGTCATCATTGCAGGCAATTACGTGATCGATCGGATCGGGATCGCAGTTGGTGTCGACCAAGGCCATGATAGGAATGCCCAGCTTGCGAGCTTCTGCTACAGCAATATGCTCGTGGCTAGGATCTACGACAATCAGCATGCCAGGAGGCTTGCGCATCGCACGTACACCACTCAGGTTGCGGTCGAGTTTCGTCTGTTCTCTCTGCAGAAGAGACATCTCTTTCTTCGTGAGCCCTTCGTTACCCTGACCGATACGCTTTTCGATGCGCTCTAGCTTCTTCACGCTGCCGCGGATCGTAGGTAGGTTGGTGAGCATCCCGCCGAGCCAACGCTCGCAGACATAGAACTCGCCGCAAGCCTCTGCGCAATCCTTGATGACTGTCTTCGCTTGCTTCTTGGTGCCGACGAAGAGGATCGTCTTGCGGTCAGAGACAACATCTAGGAGTAGAGTCACTGCATCACGGATCTGCTGCATCGTCTTCGCGAGGTCGATGATGTAGAGCCCGTTGCGCTCTTCAAAGATGAAGCGCTTCATCTTGGGGTTCCAGCGACGACGCTGGTGGCCAAAATGAGCGCCGCTCTCAATCAATTCTTTGATTGTGACGGTGATAGGTGTGTGTGTTTGTTGTTGAGCCAAGCCTTGTCCCTTTCTGTTGTTGACGCGGCATCCTGCACGCAGGAGCAGAGCTCCCCTGGCAAGATTTCAGTCTTGGTAGTTATGAAATATTTGATAAGCGCCTGGTCAGAATCGAACTGACGCGAGCAGCTTGGAAGGCTGCGGTTCTACCATTGAACTACAGGCGCGTTGCCGAATAGGATACAGGAGAGAGTTTTTCCTTCCAAGCTGGAGGGAATGGGGAGCCATGGGGCATCGCGATCCACAGCGGCCATTTGCCGGACGAGTGAACCGCATACTGAACGTCATGCTCATAGGATTTTGTCTTCTGCTCGTGCGCTCATGGCACCTGTCGGTGATCCAGCATGATGCGCGGGTGGCGGAGGCGGCTCGTCCTAAGCGCAAGTCGGTCTGGGTTCACCCGAAACGAGGCATGATCCTCGATCGGGATGGATTACCTCTGGCTATGAATGGTCCTAACTTTCGTGTGGGGATTTTATACAGTGCGATACGCGACGTCCCTCGCGTATCGAGCATCGTCCTGGATGGAAAGCGGATGAGGATCCGGAGTCGGAGCCAGTACATCACCTCCCTCTCCGAGGCGTTGGCTCAGTGTCTTCCCATCGCGGCGGATCGGATCGAGGATCTGATCCATGCTCGAGCAGCTCTCTTTCCCCATCTTCCCTGCGTGATCCACGAGCATCTCTCCCCTGAGCAGTATGGTCGTTTGAAGCTTATGGAAAAAGATTGGCTAGGGCTGGTGGTGGAGGCGGTCCCGGAGAGAATCTACCCAGCTGGTGCGTCAGCCGCTCATGTCGTCGGCTACATGGGACGATTGAGTGCAGAGGAGTTTCACGCATGGCAGAGGCGCCTCAACCTCCTGGAGCAGGCTGAGGAGGGGCAAGAGAGTGCCCTTGTGCAGCTGGCCGAAGAGGGGATCATGCCCCATCAGGTGTCAGCAGAACGGCTTGCTTTGCGACGGCAGGGATATGTGCCGGCTGACTGGTCGGGAAAAGCTGGGGCCGAGCGAAGCTATGAGGGACAACTTAGAGGCTTATGTGGCTTGGAGGTATTTGAAGCGGACACCTCTGGAAGGCGTTTGAGGGAATTGGCTCCTGAGGTTCCCATGGAACCGGGGTCTGATCTGAGGCTTTCGATCAGCCTCCCTCTACAGGCGTACGCTGAGCGATTGCTCCGTCAGGCGGAACAGAGGCATTGCCATCCAAGGGCTCCCGCCATCAAGGGAGGTGGCATTGTCGTGATGGACCCTCGCACGGGAGAGGTGCTGGCCCTAGCGGGCTACCCGAGTTACGACCCCAATCAGTTCATCCGTGGGGGCGAGGAGGTTCTTCCCCTCTTAGAAAATGAGTCCTGGCTCGCCAAGGTCTGGGATGGTCTTCTGCCCCTCCCGGCGCAGCCGCCTCGGGCGGAGGCCCCCCTCACATGGGACGTCTATCTGGAGACGACATTTGGTCGCGATCATGCGCTCACAAAGCTCTGCCAACGTCTTACGGTGGGCGAGGCTCTTAAGGCGATGCATGATCTCCCCGCGGATCGCCCGCTAACAGACGAGCAGCTCAACGGGCTCTGCCAGGGGATGCAGGGCATGCCGCCATCGAGGCCCTTGCGACTCCTGGCCCTGGACCTTCTGCGGGTCGTAGCTGGTGATTTGAAGGAAGCCCCAGCCGCGTTGGCTGGGCAGAAGCTTCGCGTTCTGCACCAGACCATGCAGGACCTGCAAATCGCTCGAAAGCAGCTGCGAGAGCGGGCAAAGGTCCACTTTGCGGCGACTGCCTTCAAAAGGTGGCGGACGGAGGAATCTAAGCGCTGGCTGCAGCAGCAACGGAAAGAGGAGCACCGAGCTAAGCGCCCCCATCGTCCCTATCTCGACCTCCTCGATCAGGAGGAGCATCGGCAGTTTCAGCTTTGGTGGGACGCTGAGGAGTGGACCACCTTACTGGCACTACTCCGAGAAACCTCGGAATCGCAGCCTCCGTGGCTGCAGGAAGACCCTCACTTGTCGATCGGGGGCAAGATCTCCCCCTCCTCGTGGAAGGCAGCGGTGGTTCGCCTACAGCAGATGGGTCGTCTTCTCGGAGAGGAGACGCAATCCGTACTTATGGGACTTCGTTCGTTCTATCAGCTCAACGATTCTCTCATTGGGCGCTATCCCTTCCTGCGTGGGCCTTTGAAGGCACAATCGCTCAAGGAGCTGGCGACTGCGTTCTACCCTCCCTTTGGAGTGGGGTACCTGCGTAGCCAGGCGTACCAGCAAGTAGCTCCTCTGGGGTCTACCTTCAAGCTTGTGACCGCATTCGAGGCTCTGAGACAGTCTGAAGAACGATGGGGCCGTCCTCGGCCTCAAGAGTGGACGATCGTTGAAGATCTTGTGTCGCATGGCGCACGCATTGCGGAGGTGGGTCATTTTGCCGATGGCCGCGTCATCCCAAGGATCTATCAGGGTGGGCGTCTCCCTCTCACTGTCTATCGTCATTTTGGAACGATGGACTTTCTGTCTGCTGTAGAACGGTCTAGTAATCCCTATTTTGCCCTTCTCACCGTGGAAGCGATGAGGCGCCCAACCGATCTACTGGAAGCAGCGCGTCTGTTTGGGCTGGGCCAACGAACAGGTATTCGGCTCTACGGAGAGTCACCCGGTCGTCTCCCGACCGATCTCGAAACCAATCGCTCAGGGCTCTATGAATTTTCTATGGGTCAGCATGAGTTTCGTGGAACCCCTTTACAGACGGCCTGCTTCGTAAGCGCTCTTGCCAATGGCGGAGACTTGCTCACCCCCTCGATTCAGTGGGATACTCGGCTAGCTCCTAGGCGACACATCCCCATCTCCTCTGAGGTGCGGCAGTTGATTCTGCAGGGGATGCGCCGAGTCATCACAGGCAAAACAGGTACAGCGCGGGCAGCTCTCGTTCGTCGAGATCCCATTTCGGCTGAAGCGCACGCGACGTACGAGAGAATGGCGCCCTATATGGTGGCTAAAACAGGCACTGCTCAGATCTTGGAGACCCTAACACCTGATCCTGAGCAAGGTGTGCAGATGGTCACGCACGTCTCCTTTGCTACGATCATCTATCCCTCAGAAGCAGCAGCCGAGTCGTTCAAGTCTCCAGAGCTCGTGGTCGTGGTCAGCCTGAGGTTTGCTCATGGTGGACGTGAGGCGGCACCTCTAGCAGCCCAGGTGGCGGAGTACTGGCGATCGCTGAGGGATAAAAAGAAGCAGTAGATCGGCCTTCTGGAGGAAGGCACTCTTTGCTCCTGCAGCTATGGACTTGCGTCTTGTCCGATTTTCAGCTCCAGCGTGTATTGAACAGCCGCTACAGGTTTGCCGTTTTTGAGGGCAAAATTTGGGAGTCGGGCGTGAGGCCGGAAGCCAGCCCTTTGTAACACGCGGTGAGAGGCGACATTTTCTTCGAATACAGTCGACGCGAGGAGCGAGAGCTGGAGCTGCGCAGAAGCATATAGACACATGCGGCGGACCGCTGTCGTCACAATCCCACGATTCCAGTAGATCGGAGCCAACCAGTAGCCGAGCTCGGGTGGAAGATCCGTTCCAGGAGGTCCCAACACAAACCCAATGCCTCCGATCAGTTTGCCATCAGAACGACGGATAGCGAACTTTAGCGGGTGGCCGAGAGACTTTGTCTCTGCATCCACATGAGAAATCCACCAATCAGCCGCCTCTTCTGTGTACGGGGAGGGGAGATCACGCATGGTCCTCGTGATCTCCGGCTGATTGAGATACTCGATCAGAGAGGCTCTATCTGAAGGACGCTGCTCTGTGAGGGTGAAGCCATTGCCGAGGTCGAAGGAGATGAATTCTTGTCCCATGGTGGGTCATCCGTTCCAAAGGGCTGTAGGCAGAGAAGGCCGATCTACCTGCTCCAAGGTCTCCGATGTGCCAGCAACCACAATACGAGCGTCTACATGATCGGCAAGGAGCTGGCTCATGGCGGAAGAGGCCGGGTGAGTGGTCCATAGGATCACCAGGTCGGCGTCCACGTGTTCATGTTCGATGAACTTGGTCCAATCGACCATGAAGGCAGCCTCTGGATGGCGAGCGGGAGAGAGCGTCCAATGAGCCAAGGGACTCTTCTCTTCCATGATCGAAGCAAGTCGGCGCTCGAGGCGTTCAGAGAGAGAGCTTCTAGGATCGCATTCCACGCAGCTCGCGACGAGGCCCAGTTCTTCCGCCGCATGGACTAGGTTGAGGATCCATGCTGGATCCTCAAGGCCTGCAATCAGTACGGTTTTTGCCTGTGCACGACGTAAAAAGGCGAGAGCTACGTAGGGAGACGGGCGCTCGCTGCTCTTATCGAGGCTAAGAGAAAACCATCCCAGCTGCCTCACCTGATTCGCTGTGATGGGAGTTCCCTTGCATAGCTGATTAGCAAGGCTCATCCACGCCGCCAGCAGAAACCCAACCAGAGCTCCCAAAAGAAGAGAGGGAACAAGAAGGGGATGAACGGGTCGCAGGGGTACTGACCCGAGGTCCAGAGGGCGTGAACGAGGTGCCTGCAAGGCTAATGAGGTTTCAAGCGACTCGCGTCCTTCGGCAAGGGCCTTCAAGGCAGATCCTTGCAGGCTTCCCATCACCTTAAAATGCGCATCCTCTGCCCATGCGCCAGGCAGGCCTGAGGAGTCCTCACGGAGCTTCCTGAGCCGTTCCCGAATGCCCTCGAGCTCACGATCCACCACCCGTCGTCGTGCTAGCAGTGTGGCGTTGTCCACGGTAGCCAGCCGCTGCTGCTCCAGCTCAAGGAGCGTCTCTTGCAGTCGTAGCTCCTGCTGAGAGGCGTGAGGTCCCATCCATTGAGCAACACAACTCTCCAGCCCCTGTGTCAGGCAGCGCTCTTCTGCAAAGCGCTTGTATTGATCAAGCTGGCGATTGGCCTCCTCTGTGAGCTCAGTCTGGCGAGACCCCAAGCGGGCCAAAGATCGATCGAGGAGCTCCTCCGCTTCCTGATTGAGGAGCCGTTGATAGCCCCCCATCACATGGTTTAAGAAGAGCCGAGCGATCTCCGGATCTGACCAGCGGAAGTCGATATAGATCAGCTGGCGATCCTGCGGATCAGCCTGCAGGGAGAGGGCCTCTTCGGCACGAGCAGCCACAGCAGCGATCGGTAGGAGTCGAAGACGGTGGTGCGTGCCGGGGGACAGATCTTCGGCATGAGAGAGAGACCAAGAGAAGATGGGGCAGGAGAAGGGCACGTCCCACGTTCCTTCTCCTAGCAGGACTCCGTCATGCCAAACGGCATATCCTTCAGGGCCGTTGCAGAGGAGGTCGAGCGTGAGAGCGCAACGGCCCTTATAGTGCACATTGGCGCCCCATAAAGTTCGAGGACGTGGCTCAAAGGACCATGTCGGCGTTTGATCGAGGTAGTGGATCTCGGTCAACACCTTGTCAACGAGCGTTCTCCACCAGCGAACTGGCAACCTGGGATACTCGATCAGCTGCATGCCGAGAGCCTCGATAGCGGGCTCGGTCAGGCGACGACAGGCCATCTCTTGGGGCACCTGGGGCGGAGCCATCCCAGATAGAGGGCCCATGGCCATGCTGGCCTGAGAGGCGAAAGAGACTGATTTGAGTTCTCGGAATGTGCCTTCGCTGCGCCAGGAGCAGGGTATTGCACTTTGAATGCCCAAGACGACCAGAGTGCCAGCACAGGTCGCCTGAAGGAGTCTTCTCCTTCTTCGCTGGAGGAGGGCCAAAACATCGGCAAAGGCGATCGCAGCCATCAGAGTCCTACGAAGGCGCCACCACGAGAGGCTTCGCCGATGATGAAGAAGCTGGGCAGGAGTTGGTTGATGAAACGACTCCACTCTGTGATCGGAGTCGCAGCCACATAGACCACATCCCCAGGCATCAAAAGAAGGCTGTCATTCGGTAGATGGATGACATGGAGCCAGTTGAGCGTGTAAATGCGAGGCTTGAGGACGTTTCCACGGATCACCTGAATGAAGCGACGATCCCCTGTGAAGGGGATACCTCCGGCTTCCGCCAGGGCTTCTCTCAAGTTGATGTAGGGCTTCGTCATGGACACGGCTTTCTGGTGAGCTACCTCGCCCATCACCATGACGCGTGATTCAGCCGGGTCGGCAATGAAAATCTTGTCGCCCCCACGCAACACGATATTCTGGCTGAGATCCCCCTCAATCAGGAGCTTGTGTAGATCCACAGGAAGAGGCCGCCCCTCTCGGAGCACATAACTGGCATAGAAGTTAGCTCGGTGAACCACCTTTGCCGTGGCAAGGACATCATACAACCTGGTATGGCCATACACGGGCAAGGAGCTCGCCTGCACCAAGCCGATGAATTCCACACGGGTTTGACCGCGATCTCGGAAGTTCAGAAAGACCTGCACGGCGCCTATCTGATCGAGGTACTCCTTCTCGAGCTTCTTCTGGGCCTCTTCTAGTGTGAGATCTCCCACAGAGATCACGCCGAGATCGGGCACAACGATCTGACCCTGATCCACGGTGCAGTCCAGTGTCGTATTCAGCGGAGGATGTAGAGAGGCGTGTGAACCTAATCCTGCCTGGTAGAGTCGAATGGAGAGGAGGTCTCCATCGCGGAGACGGTCTTCATACGGCTCCAGCAGCTCTGGATCCAGAGCAAGAAGAGGAGTTCCCGCCATTTCAAGGATCGCATTCTTACCTTCTCGGATCCGATAGGAGTCGAGAACGAACTCGTCCGGGCCCAACACATCATACCCTCGATAGGGAGAGTTGCAGCCACACAAACAGAGAGAGACCAATAGAAACAGGAGACGCATGGGCCCATGTTGCGTCAGCCTGGTATTTTCAGGACATCAGGACTGAGGATAGAACTGAGTCAGGAAGGCCATCATCTCTGTTGCGTCCTTGGATACATAGAATCGGACCATCTTTTCGTTGAAGGCTTTGGCCTCAGCAGCTGGGATGCTGATCGCATGAAGGCTGTTGGAAAGCAGAATCCCATTCATCATCAAGCGTGCCGTGCGCCTATTCCCATCGAAAAAGAATTGCTGCAAAGCTCCAAAAAGAAAGCAGCCCAGGGCCCTTTCAAAAGGGTTGGAAATCTGCTGAAGGGCGACAATGCCTTGATCGAACACTCGATTGAGTTCAGGCGCGCCCCTCACTGTGGGGAGCGGATGATAGCGTTCGTCTTTGCCCAGGGCTACCGTGGGAGAATAACTGTCGATTTTCCCCTCGCCGCTCTTCCAAACCTCATCAAAGTTAGGCGCAACCTAACATTGTTAAGAATTGG
>JBMOFD010000054.1:0-13472 GCA_049314435.1 Chlamydiia bacterium
TCGAAATAGTGATCGAAAGTTGGCTTGTCCCATTCGACGAGGATGTGGATCTCGTTGAGAGCTGTCTCCTCTCGGCGCGCCCAGCTACCGAAGATGCCCAAGCGACCTAGACCGTACTGTTTCTGCAAAAAGGGGGCGTGGAAGCGCAGCAGATTCCAGACTTCGTCTCTTGAGGGTGCTCCCATGGCAATCTCTCCAGTTGGTCCGAGTCTAGTCTATTGCTGTCCATGCACTGACCAGCAATAGAATGCGACAACTGGCAAGACGTCAGGATACTGAATAGGCCTTCAGGCGGCTATCCTGAGTGTCGAGACCCAGACACGTGGAATGCAAGAAATGTCGGCGTAGTTCGTTAGTGGGGGGAATTTCCGGCCAGGGTCAGTCCAGCAATTCTTTCGGACGCTGTAGCTAACGGGATCTCCAGTCCGGCTGAAGTGGCTGATCTTACGAACGAGGCCCTTGGATGTAGTCTATAGTCCTTATATACTTATGTGATCTTTGCTTTTGACCGAGGACTTTCGTGACTTTCCAGACTTTGAGCCCAGTGGGTCTTCAGTGTGTTTTGGCGCAGCAGCTGAGTTTGGCCGATCAACAAGGCGTCGAGGCGTGTGCTCTGATCGCACAGAAATTGAAGGAAGGCGGGCCCGCTTTGCTCCGCCACATGAGCAACCAGTCCTCTCCGTACAGCCTCATCGAGACTCGGCGCATCAGAAGTGACGCCCTAGACCTCGCCGGTCTGCCCCTGGTTCGTAAGCTCCTCATCTCCTTTGCTAACCCTATAGTGTCTAGGGATCAGGCTGTCATCGCCATAGCGTGCCTATCAGAGGAGGCCGACCGAGGAGCTTTTAATAAAGTCTCCAGGGTTGTCTATGGGCGCCTTGAACATACATCGGCGACCAGGGGTTGGCGATTTCAGGAAGGTCCCGTTCCTGCTGTGACCCGCAAGGATGTGTACCATCCGATGAGGACGTCAGGTCTGGCTCCAGCTAGTTTGGCCATCAATCGGACGACTCAAGACTTCTTGTCCCAGGAGGCCTCCAGTTCTACGAATCCAGCCGTCTCTTCCAGCGGTTGCTCGACTTTGTCCGATGAGACAGCGGTCACCGAAGCAAGTGAGAGGTCCCTCATTGTTGCCCCCAATGATGACGGACTCACCGTGCCGGCAAGACCTTCGAGGACTCTCTCTACAGCTCCAATACCTCTCTATAGTCTAGGCGAACGCGATGGTCCGAGTAGGATGTTGCAGAAGGAGCTTTATGAGTCTTCCTACTTCCATCGTCGCGAAATACAGCAGCAGGAGAGTGCGGCGGAACATCACCACGCGGCTCCTTTCATCTATGGTTATGGACTGAGCCGCCGAGGGAATAATCTTACCGTCATGGAGCGAGTTCTCCCGATGCTGGGCTACTTGCGGCTACTGCTCCAGGCCATGGCGAATCGCAATCGTCCAGGGGATGAGACGATCTATATCGCGGAGGTCCTGCGCATCTTTAGGAGTGCATTTGTGCACTTGGCCCGCATGCATGCGGAGTTTCAGATTCACGGAGATGTGAAGCTAGCCAACCTAGGGATCGCTCTCGACCAGGAGCGGCTGCCTGATGGTCTGTTCCTGGACTTTGGCTCCTCGCGTGAGCTTGAGGAACCCGGCAAAAAGATCGGTATCAGCAACTATCCCAAAGAGTTCTTCACAGCGGAGTCGGGGAGGAGAGCCTGCCACTATCCAGAAGAGGTGCGCGAAGCTGTGCATCCCATGCTGCGTCTAAGCCGTTCATCGGATGTCCACGGGCTATTCCTCGCGCTGCTCAACGCACTCACTCTCCTGTTAGAACCCAGCTCGGACAGCATGCCCTCCTACGATTTTGGAGGCGCAAGTGGCATGTTAGGATCTTCCCAAGCTGGGAGTCCACTTCGTAGATGCTATGGAGAGCTAGAAATTCTTCTGCGTCAGATCCAAGGCCCTCTGATTCAACGACCTTCTGCCGAGACGGTCGTTGCTGAGCTAGAGCGGGTGGGCCGGCAATTCCGTGAGGAGGCAGTGCTCTATACCGAGCCATTACAAATCGCTCTACCGCTTACACATGCCGCCTTGCCGCCAGTCCGTGCTAACTGGGGCCATGCCGGCGTGATTAAGGCTCTTTTTGGTATCAGCGGGACGGTCAGTCGGCTTCCCCTTGTGGACCAGGTCGACGCCATGGCCCAGGCTGTGTGTGTGACGTTAACCGCCGAGGCTGCAGCCAACAGGGCAGGCACTAAGGCAGCTGATGACAAGGCGAAGGGGTTGAGGAAGGAGGTAAAGGGGTATTTCAGCATTGCCACTGGCACAGGTGGTGACCGCATGCAGAGAGTCGGCCCCAATGTGATCTTTGCTGTCTTACTGCATCATCCAGAGTATTTTGCGAAGCTGCCCGAAGAGTTGCAGATGGCCTGTGCCGAGTTTTTCCCTATTCTGGTTCGCAGCAATCCAAAGGCGCTGTTTTCAGCCAAGGAGTCGGTGGTTCAGAGGGAGCAGTCCATGTTAGCCTCGGTTCTAGCGGACCATCCCCATATTCTGGATGAGGCGGAGCCCTCCTGGTGCTCGCAGCACAATGCCCTCATTCGGGAAGCCTGCCTGGCCAATCCTAGGGTTCTTTGGCATGTGCCCCAGGCGGATCAGACGGTCGTGGACTTCCGACTTTGGGAGATTGATCTGAAGGCGCTAGAGGTGCTGTCTGATGGGCATAGCCGCCAGGTCCCAGAGGCGAAATGGCTAAGCTATTTTGCCCAATATCCGGAGGCGCTGCTGAATCGGTCCTCTCAGCTTAAATCGAGATTTATAGCCCAGGTGCTTTCGATCGTCGCTAGAGACGTGCAAAAGATCAGCCAGCTTGAAGCTGAAGACGTGGCCGCTCTTCACGCACATATTCAAGGCTGCTTGGAGCGTGAGAGCCGGATCCCCAGGTCGAAGAGCGAGGTAGTGCTGACGCGTCTGCCCGAGCTCATTGCACAATGGAGCTCAATGAGCCCCCTCGTGGAAGCTAAGGGAATGGAATGGGACCGTCTCTTGTTGCGGTTTTTGCCCCAACATCCGGATTGGTTAGAACTTCTGTCGATGACGGATTGGGTGAGTCGGCAGTCGCTATCAGCCGTGGAGGAGCAGCTGCTGCCCTTGCGAATTCTTATGCAGGCGGTTCCGGTGGCTTTTGAGGAGTTACTGACGGTCGGAGGATCGAGAAACGGCTCGCCCAGTTCTCGTCGACCCTTTGACAGCAGCCAACTTCTCCTTCTGAAGCAGCCAGAGGCGGGGTGCATTCTTCAGCGATGTCCTGAGATGTTGCGCATTTGGCCGAAAGATGTGCTGATCGCTCAGAAGCAGATCGTCAATCGGATCCTTTGCGAGACGCCGGAACGGTTCTTCGCAGATTTCGGCGCTCGTGATGACGCTGCTGAACTGCAGCTCTATTTTGTCGCAGACACTTCCGTGGCCCGAGCCCTGGATCCCATTGCTGACCGGCATCAGGTGCGCGAAGAGGTTCGTAGACAGCTAGAGAGGACACTTCGAGAAGCGTTTTTCGCAAGGAGCTAACGTCGATGCTGCTAATCCACGGTAGGATTGGAGCGGGGGCGGACGGAGCCGCCTATAGAGACGGTCGCATCTGAGTTGGACTGCTGAGCAGATTTTCCAGACGTTGTCTGGAAAATCTGCTCAGCAAGAGGCAGCAGCTGGAGCTCAAGTTCGCATTTCTATGGGCTAGGAACAGCATTTGCGCTAAGACACGGATTTCGTAGGCGTCGAGGACTGTTCGATCAGCTGGAGCTTTTGCTTTCGAGTCATACCCTTGATCTCTCTTTCCCGCGCTGTCGCTTGGGATCTCGTGGCTGCGGGCTCTTGATGCATAACTCGCTGTGGCTCCGAAAAATGGAAGTATCGAGCACCTTTCTTGTTCTGATGCTGGAGAAGGCGACGTTCCAGATCCACCGTGATGCCCGTATATAAGGCCCCGGTCTGAGTTTGGATCATGTAGACGATCCAAGACTTCTCTTTTTCAAGCATCAGCAGGTCTCCCACGCCCATTCCAAGTTATACCTCAGCCAGCCAATGAATAGAGCATCGATGCTCACCCACTCGAGCGATCGCTGGATGACAGCCTTTCGTTGTCTTTTGGCTTGCTGAGTGGATTTTGCAGACACCGTATGCAGAATGGTCAGAGCTGTAGCAAACGTCGTCAGCCATTTGATGCACCATGAGTCAAAATGCATCAAATGAGTCAAATTGAATGCTATATGGCGACTGATTTGACTCATTTGATGCATTTTGACTAGAATGGGAAGAGGATCGGGTGGGGACCAGAACGCTCTCTACGGTCACCATCGCCCTCGTGGAGCCGAAATGCAATATCCTGAGCCTGAATCTTCTGTGGTTGAACTGAAGCGGGAATTCCCGCAGAACGATCAGATCGTGAAAACAGTGATCGGCTTCTGCAACCAGCAGGGAGGAAAGCTGGTCATCGGTGTTGATGCTCAAGGGGAGATCGTAGGGATTCCGGATGAATTGATCGAGGGAGCCCTCGAATATCTGGAGAAAATGATCTATGAGGCCACTAGCCCCACCATCATTCCCAAAGTCTATGCTCATCGATTTGGGGACCTGAATCTACTTGTGATTGAGGTTGCTCCGGGCATGACCAAGCCCTATTTTCGGAGATCGGAAGGGGTAGACCGCGGCACCTATGTCCGCCTAGGCAGGAGCACCGTGCGTGCAACGCCTGACCTCATTGAAGAGCTGAGGTGGCAGTCCATTGGCGTGAACTTTGAGACGCTGCCCAATCGGCGAGCTACAGTCCAAGATCTTGACTTAGAAGCCGTTCAATTTTTCCTGAACCATCGAAAAAACCAAGTCGCGGTACCGCTTAAGGACGATCTGTTACGAGCCTATCAGCTTACAGTCCTCGAGCACGCTCATCATTATCCCACCCAGGCCGGGCTGCTGCTCTTTGGCAAGCGACCTCAGCATTTTTTGAGCGAGGCGATCATCCTGTGTAGCCATTTTGAGGGCGTCGCTGGGAGAACCGCATTGGCGAGTATCGATTGCGAAGGGACTCTGTTTCAGCAATTCCATCAGGCAATGGCGTTTGTTGTGAGCCGCCTATACAGGTCGTTCGCGATTCGCGGCATCATCCGAGACGAGCAGTTGGAGATTCCCGAGGTGGCGTTGCGAGAGGCATTGCTCAACGCCATTGTCCATAGGAACTACCACATCCCGGGTCCAACGAAGATTGCCATCTACGACGATCGTGTAGAGATTTTTAGTCCAGGAGCCTTTCCTGGGCCAGCTATGCCGCAGAATTTGCGAGCTGGGATTACGTTTCTCCGTAATCCAGTCGTCTGCAAGGTCTTTCGAGAGGCGGGATATATTGAAAAGCTCGGCACGGGGATCCTTACGATATTCCAGTCCTATGCTGAGCGTCGCTTGGCCACTCCTGAGGTTTTAGCTGGAGATCAGTTTGTGAAGGTCATTCTACCTCGCAAGGCTATGCCAACCATGCCTGTTGCCGAGGATAAGATCCTCTCCAGTTTGTTCGGTCTCTCACCAGAGATTTCCTTGCTGGACGTGCAAAAGTTGCTTGGCGTAACCCGTTCCACGGCAGTCCGACGCATGACCGATCTGATCGAGCGAGGGCTGGTGGAGCGAACGGGCAGCACTCGAGCGGTGCGCTATCGGCGTACGACATGACGCGGAGCCATTGGCACGGCGTCGCGCAGCGCAGGCGACTTGCCCAAGACACGAAGTTGGCTAAAACAGAACTGTCAGCCTACCTGTAGCAGCCCATACATTGGATTTTGTGGGGTCTGCTCCCGGATTGGGGATGTAGCTAATCACAGGTTGGAAGTAGAAGGACTTGTAGACCTGGGCCTGGTAGTACCCCTGGATCATCAACTCTGAAGATCGACTGAACTGATGTGGGTTGAGCCGCGACCAGGCAAAACCGATGCCAAATGAGTCGTTAGGGCGTTTCGGCACCAAGGCAAAGCCTGTCAAGCCTCCGCCTACGAAAAGATTCATCGGTAGCGTTCTGGAATTGTTCCAGCCAAGTTGCCAGAAGCTGGAAATGTTCCCCTTGCTGGTTGTTTCAGACTCGGCTATCCAGAGAGCCTGTGAGCCAAAGGCGTAGACGCCGCCTGTGCCGTTTTGCGTCTGGCAGCTAGCTTCCAAGAGGCCGCTTTGATACCAGGCTCCGATGGCTGCAATGCCAGGTCTGGACGTGGCCCAGCCATATCCGCCCTCGATGATCGAGAAGTAGTACCCGTTGAAATGAGGACCGCCTAGGCCCGTTTGCACCCCTCTGGCTACGTTGCCGTCGTACACGCCTATGTTGATGTAGGATTGCTCAGTAGGAGCAATGACTGCCACCACACCGCAGACAGAGTTGTAGTAGCCCCCGATGGCCCCCAAGAGGGTCGTGTTGACAAAGATGGGGGTGTAGATCAATCCACTTACAGAGGGGATGAAGACGGCAGGATCGCTTGTCGGGACCGGTTTGGAAACGTTGTTGAAGTGGTACGTTGGAACCATTTTCCCGATGCGTATCGACAGCTTCTTATCCAACAGCTGCTGATAGAGCCATAGCTGATACCATTCCGATCGGTTGAGAGGAGGCGAACCGGTTAAGCTGTTATACCCCTGAACGACACCTGCGTCGGTATTGGTGGGTTGTCCATTGAATTGCAGAAACTCGGTGCCAAAGGAGCCTCCCTTCCACCCGACGGCCTTGTTGAGGTCGATGTATAGATCAAGAATGCCCGAACTGTTGCCGGTCCAGACTCCGTTCGTATTCGCGTCCGAGCCTCCGTTCAGGAGGGCGTTGTAGTCGCCGATCCATAGGCCGCCGAGTCGAACGCCGGAACTTTTTGGAATTTGGAGTAATTCACCAAGCGCGCCTGTCCCGGTAAGAATGTTGACAGCACTCGGGTTACCGCTAATCCCATAGGCAGCCTCTTCGGCATAGAGGGCGGTTGTCTGCGCCAACAGGCAGCACATGGCGGATAGCAGGCGCGTGCGGGCCATA
This sequence comes from Chlamydiia bacterium, assembly GCA_049314435.1. GTDB lineage: Bacteria > Chlamydiota > Chlamydiia > Chlamydiales > JBMOFD01 > JBMOFD01. Next base: position 7,044 of record JBMOFD010000054.1, read on the forward strand.
AAACCACATTCAGTTGTTGATCCAGCAAGAGCGGTTGGTTCAGGTGGCTGTAGCACCCGCCATGGACCGGATCCCAACTCGGATCCAGAGCAGCTGGTAGGTCAATATTCTCTACGAACCGAATTCTGTCTAGGCTCACAGGAGATGTGATGGGGGCTGGTGCTGCTCATTAAGACGTTCGGTTGTGTGCGATTTGTGTTCAACTGGGCACATGCTCTAAAGCAACAGGTCTACCAGATGTCAAGCGACACCAGAAGAGCGGCAAGGGATTGCCACGGTGCGGCGGTCAGCACTTTTGCAACTCCCTCTATAGGCTGGATTGACACAAGCTGCGGCCTGCTTCGTGGCCACTCCCGTTTTGAGAGAGGTCTCGTCTACAGGGCGTCTACAGCAAACGTCCGGATGACGGATCGACTGCACGCCCCGATATGGTCGCGGTATCTTGCAGGCCGTCTTCTACATCCCAGTGGAACATGCCTGAGGCGTCAGGGAGAGGAAACCATCGTCAGCGTAATCATCGCCGAGGTGGGACCGGGGGGTGCGTTTAGGTGGGTGCGGATAAAGAAAGTCAAATGAGCAGAGCCGGCGCTTGAGCTGATGTTGCGGATGAGAGTCGCTTGAGCTCCGACAGTACGTAGAGATTGAGCAAATGGGGGCACCTGTGCAGCCCCAAATGCGTGATCTGCACTCAATGTGGTAAGCCGCGAGGCCTGAACGCCTACGATACCGTGCGGAGGCGCCCTTGAAAGACTCGCTACCACCTCCTGAGGAGATGGATCGTTGGTAGCAAACTGAAGCATCGCTGCTTCAAAGGTAAGATCGAAGATCGGATCAGAGCCCAAAAGAAAGGTCGAGGTCGTGCTTGTCAGATGGGAGGGCGTCACGCTGATCCTACTAATGTCAGGGACTGAGGCTTCTAAAGTGACCGTTACAGAGGCGTTAGAGCAGAGAGCTGCTGGGACAACCAACACAAGACCCATGCAAGCCGCTATCATTCGCAGTGGGCTATATAGTAATAGCGGACCTTTGCAGAACATACCTCTGAGCACCTCGCAATACATCTCCATGGAAGGAGATCGAGGAGGGCTCCTTAGAAGCAAACGATTGCCCTAGGCCTCTTCTGTCCTTCTAGCTGCTTCATTCATGTTGGGAAATTATAATTCAACAATTCATTTGCCAGATGCGATTTGAGGGAGAAAGCCGACCGCAAGAGTATAGCTTCATCGAGGTCGCAAAGCAGTTCTTACCTTCCTGTGGAACCCTTTAGGGGGGCTATGTTAGCTTCTTGCTGGCTGAACTTCGAGGCGCCGCGATCGGTACCAGCTTGCTGCCTATTCTAGGAAGGCTTGTTTGAGATCTTCTATCAAATTTTGAGGCAATCTGTAACTTGGGCAAGACGCTTGTACGAACTTTGGTTCTTGTCTTAGCAAGCGCCCTGCAGGAGATGCGACTCAGGCAAAACCGCTGCATGGGGAGCTTTGGGTGCTTGCTGCCAGGAGTGCGGCCGCTTTGGCTAGTTGGTCTTGTTCTGCATGCAGGACGCCTCTTCGCTTGGGATTGGACTGTTACAAGCGATGCGGCCTGTTGGACTGCAGATGGATGGACTCGAGGCCTTCTACAGGTACACCTGGCTGAAGGCGAGACTATTGACGAGCCTTTAGAGGCGGAGGGAGGCTCCGTGCTGATTCCCGGCCCCATGCCTCGCCGGTTAGTCGGGGTGGGCCCAACGACTCTGCATATTCCGATGGCTGTGCGCATGCGCACACAAGCATCTGGAGAATCGGCTACATTGGCCGTTCGTTCGGCGAGTAGAACCCTGCGATGGACGCTTCCCATTCCGGTCAGAAAATCGGTTTCCTCACATGCTATCGTTGACAAGACGATCTATCCGGAGGGTAGTCGTATTCCTCTTCGGTGGACTCTGAGGAATGAGGGGAACGTGCCTGTCGAACTGGATCTGCGATCGATAGGAGATGGGGAAATCGATGATTTTCCTCTCAAGCATGTTCTAGCGCTCCATGAGGAGCTGACTCTTGATTTAATCTGGAGGCCACAGGGCTCAGGCAAGAAAGCGATTACGTTGATTGCGGGTGGCGCAGACTTGCAGGCCATTTCGATTGCCGAAGTGGTCCTGGTGCCGGTGTATGGCAACTTTGATCCGTGGGATCGCCAACGGGTTGACGTTGGCTTGGCTGGTCTGGCCATTGAGCGGTCGCGGCATGTCTATATTGAAGCCAGATCAGGCCAGGATTTGAAGGAAGCCTCCTGGTCTGGTTATGGGAGACTTCCGCTAGCAGGCACGCCGGGTACTAGCACGCTGAGGGATCTTTCTTTTTTGGGGGAACCATTTGAGGCGTTCTATTTGTCGTTCGCAAGACCACGGTGGCGTGGCTACTTTGGGGATGGCGCCTACTCATTTAACGACTTGATCCTAAACCAGCAGTACGGGAGAGGTGTTTGGCTCCGCTACGGTGAGGAGAACTCTATTGAAGGGCTGGCGGTAAGAGATGTCCCAGGCGCGAGACAGGGGGCCTTTGGATTATGGGGCACCCGTGTGCGAGGTTGTAGACCTACTGGGTATGAAGGGGAATTGGCGGTGGTGCAGTTCCTACCAACGAATCGTCCCGATGCGATCTTTGATTTGGGAACAAGGCCCTGTACCCTGTTGGCGGCTGGAGTTGCCTATCAGCCTGGTCCCGAGAGAAGCATGTCATTGCAGATTGGCAGGGCTATGAGCGAAGTCTCGAAGGCCGAGGAGGCGTGGATGCCTTGGGGTCCCTGGAGTTGGGATCTATCTGGACAATATCGAACTGAGTCGATGTATGTGTCCGGGAACTGCAGAGGAGCTGAAAGAGGGTTCCTTGGGACCTACAGCAACAGTATCTCCGGGGCGGGCATCGTTAGCATGGGACTGGGGCCAGAAGTTCGTCTGTCTGCGTTGGGCTCGGCGACCTATGCGGGGTTTGAGTCAGATAGCCTCTCCGAGGACCCAATCGGCTGTACGCTATTTTCTATTACAGCGAGTTCCTCTCTGCCAGCTCAGTCCATGGGCACTTTGAGTCTGAACTATCAGAGACAGCGGCAGGGTTGGCATCTTGGTAGCAGAGCCTTTCAGTTGCTCTATGCTTCTGGCAGCTGGGGTAAGAGCTGGTCGCACACCTCGCTTAGCTTACAATGTAGCGCTGGAATGCAGCAGTCTATGGTGCCCAGCTGGGAGGGAGCCTATTTTTCCTCTGGGACCTATGCCAGCTATGGTTGGGAAAATGGCGTGCAGTGCACGTGCTTTATCCAGGGTAATATCGCGCGAGGCCAGGTTATCCCCAACCTTACATATGGGCTGTCCCTTCGTGCTTGCACGAAGTCCCTGGATGCCAATGTGCAGTGGCAAGATGTGATTGGGTGCGGAGGTGGTGTGCTCTTACAGGGCACCTGTACGTGGAGGCTTCCCTCTGACTTCCAGCTGCATGCCACAGTTCGTAGTCAAAAAATTTTCCAGAGTGAGCCAACGATTGGGGCCCTTTTGACTCTCAGTCGCCCTCTACACGTGCCGTATCGGCATAAGCGGGTATCGTCGGTTCGAGGACGGGTGACCGACTCTCGTAGAGGCAAGGGGGAGCCCCTGCAAGGGGTGATTGTTAGTGCCCAGGGGTTGTCTTGTATGACCGATCAGCGGGGTGAGTATCATCTGGGGCCCTTGAATGGGGATGGAACAGATCTGACTCTAAGTCAGCTACCGAGCGATACCACGACGATGCCCGGCTTTCCCTTAGCGGTTGAGCTGGCTCTTCAAAGGATTACTACGCAGGATGTTGAGGTCTTAGGAGCTGCACGAGTCCAGTTGGCCTGCCTTAGTCCTGAAGGAGACTACGTTCCGGGTATTCGAGGCGTTTTAAGGCAGGGTGAGTTGGAGGTCTTCTTTCAAACGTCAAAAGGACCTTTGACCATTAAGAGTTTACGGCCAGGTCGATGGGAGCTCCTACTCTACCCATCCGACGATTGGGAAGCTATTCCAAGTAGAAGCTTCCTGCTGACTGCAGGAGGACAACTTGATCTGGAACTGACCTGTTCCCCTAGAGAGCGTCGTATCCGCTGGCTCCGCGAAGCAGAAACACCCGTGGTGGGGTCGATTGGGGATGACAAATAAATAATTTAATAAAATACTTTGAAGTAAGGCGACCTTGCGGAGAAAAGGGATGGACTTCAAATGGCGGGGTGGGGCCCTTCTCACATGTGCGGTGGCCTGGACCGGACTAAGCAACCAGGGTGTCGTGCTCCACTTACAAGCTGTGGTCCCCTCAATCCGTACGATAGAAAGTTCCAGCACGGTGCTCTTGAATCCTACACCTACGGTCATCGGTAACGTGATCCGAATGGACTATCCTCCTTTCACGTTAAGCTACTCAGTAAATGGGGGTATCCCAGCTTCGGTCCAAGCCTCGCTACTTTCGGTGACTGGAGGCAGCGTGCACATAGAGGCCGTTTGCAATCGTAGCTGTGGGCTTGCTTCTCCAGGTGTTCCGATTTCTGGTGGGGCTCGCTTAGTGACGGCGGGCGATCAGGCGGCAGTCATCCAGAGCATTTGCGGCTGTTCGAGTACCGCGACTCTCAGTATTTCGTGGCTTCTGGATATGCGCGAGTCTCCTGGAGCACAGACAGCTTCTGTTATGTTGACACTTTTAGACGGTTCCTAGGACCCTAGGCGGAATGGTTAGAGGCCGAGAGGGTTGTCAGTTGGGTCAACTGATCGAGTCCCGAAAGGATACTTCTATTGCCGTCTAGAGGAGTTTTGCGCGATGTACTGTCGAATCTGCGCTGCTGATTGGGGGAGGGTTTTTCTACTTATTGGAGTTGCGTTCACCCATTATTTAGATGCAATGATTCAACTGCGTTCTCCGCTAGAGCAATTTATTAAAGCTGAGCCAGGGCAAGCCGCATTTCTTTCGCTGCAAGTCTACAACGATGGGGAGACGCCATGCCAGATTGCTGTAGATGCTGAGGATTTTCGGATCTCGCCGGAGGGAGAGATCGAACTAGCTGCACAGCTATCCGAAGCAGAGGGCGCACAGAGCTGTTGTAAATGGATCCAACTGCCTGAAGAGGCCGAGCCACTAGCTTTGCATGAAGAGAGGCGGCTACTGATTCCCATTGTAGTTCCTGAGGATGCCAAAGAGGGGTCTAGGTGGGCCATGGTCTATGTGTGGAGCCGTGAAGCAAAGGCTGAGAGGCGTGGGGAGTGCGAAATCTTCACGCACTTAAGGTATGGGATTCAGGTCGTTGTGGATGTAGGAGTCAGGGCCTCGGAGATTGAGCTCGATATTTCGTCTCCACAGGTAAGCCCTGAGAGGTTAACATGGACAGTCTGCAATCGGTCGAGCTGGGTTGTGAAGCCCAAAGCGGAATGTATGCTCGTGGATAGTCGAGGTCATGACCATGGCTTACACGAGATGCGCAGTGGGAAAATCCTTCCCGGCCAACAACGCCTATTCCACCTTGATTGTGATGTGGACGAAGGCCAGTATACGGCTGTCTTCCTCCTGGATGATCCGCTTGGAGCGTCATTGGGCGTGAGGGACTTAATCAGCATCTCTGCACCGGCGGCAGCCTTGATGCAAGATCCCGCATCAGACGCCCATCTTCCCAACGCATTGCCTGTTTCGGCCACATCAGGGGAGAACTGTTTCTCCTTATAGGGGAGTTTGATCTGAGGGCGCCTCCTCTGAACGGCCTGCGCCGTCTGCACATTCGCTAGAAGCATATGACAGATCATCTGAATGCTCTGACTATGCAGAGCGAATCGACCCTTGGTTGCTTTTTGTAGCTCATCTCGATCTGGCCACGACGTGTGTTGCTCGCGGCGTTCCCGGTGTAACGAGCAACAACAGTTCCAAACCTTAGCGGCCTCCTTCTCACCCTCTCTGGCGATGCGAAGAGCCTCCCTCGACAGGTTTCTAAGTTCGATGATGCGCGTTAGTTGCATGTCGCATACCATATCATCCGTATGGATACCCTACAAGTCGGGAAAACTCGCTGGACGCACTACCAGATTGCCTACCATCTGGTCTGGATCCCTAAGTATCGTCGTCGCATTCTCACGGGAGCTGTCGAGCAGGCGACAAAGGAGCTCATCCACGCATGCGCGGAAAAGCATGGATTTTCGATTTTAGCCGTAGAGACAGACGAAGACCATGTTCATGTCTTTGTATCGGCTCCTCCAAGAATGAGTCCTGCTCATATCGCCAATCTCCTCAAGGGCTACACTTCTCGGCTCTTGCGACTCCAGTTTCCGGAGCTCAAGCGTCGTTGCGGCGAAGACCAACTCTGGACCCAGTCCTACTACATCGGCACAGCGGGCAGTGTCTCAGCTCAGATCATCCGGCGCTACATCATGGAATGCCAGGGTGTTTGAGCGTGCTTTCATCCCGATCCCCT
>JBMOFD010000055.1:0-13372 GCA_049314435.1 Chlamydiia bacterium
TTGGACTTCTTGCTCAACGTAGTATTTTCTCCGTTTGTCAAACTCTAATACTCTGTCTGGTCAACGTAGGCTTGAGATATCCTCAAGCCTCTCTCTTTTCAGAGAGGGGTCGTTGACTCCTCCTCGGGATCGGCTGCTCCGGCAGCGGGTGGCCAAGCATCGCCCCAGTGGGCTCGACGTGCCGCTCGGTAGAGGTCGCCCTGACGACGACTCAGTACGGCTCGCTCGATCTCACCCTTGGTGCAGAGCTCCACCCACACATGACCACCTCTCTTTTGAGGGTGGTGCATCACCCGGCCTTCGGAATGAGGGCTAGGCGAGCGAGAGACGGCCAGGAAGCTGAACATCTCATCTTCCCATCCCCGTTCACTCTCTTTACCCAGCTTCTGGAAGCGAGGTCGGTTGAACCGTACGCCAAAATGACACCAGTTGCTGGTGCCGGCCAGAGGACATCGCGTCCAACCGGGACAGGGAGCGATCACATGAGCCCCAGCTTCCATCAGGTGGGTCCTGGCCTGTAGGATCCGCTCGAACCCAGCTGGAGTGCCGGGCTCTACGATCACCAGGACTTGTTCTGTGGCATCCCAAAGATGACCCAGAACCGTCGTGACCTGAGCTGCTGGAAGCTCATTCAACATATAACCGGCAGTGACCAGCTCAGCCTTGGGGAGGGGAGTCAAAGCACACTCGTGCAGTTTCCAGGTCAGATCAGGAGCTATAGTCGTGGCCCACTTGCGCCAGGCTGGATTGCGGTCGAGAGCAATGCTACGAAGTGACCCATCGAGGATGTCACGTGCAGCCCAGACGGCCGTGCCCGGTCCACTGCCCACATCCAAGTGGGTGCGCAGCGGTTGCTGGTAGGAGGCGAGACTGAGCTCGAGGACGCGGCGCATGGCTGCATAGGTGCCAGGCGCTCGCCCAATGATGTAGGCAAGAGCTTGTAGCTCGTTAGGGATGATGGGCTGTCCCTGACGGTACGCCTCACTCATCTCGGCCCAAGCCAGCTGCAGATCCTTAAACGGACGACCGTGTAGGAGATCTTCGATCTTGTGGATCAGTGATTCTGGAAGTTGCATGGCAAAGAGGATAATCGATCCAGTTTGAAATGCCAATCGAGACGACCGCAACTCCGTTAGAGCGCAACGATATTCTCTCGTCCGCTGCGCAGTAGAAATTTCCCGCGAGGGAATCGCGGTTAGGAATTGAGGATAAAGTCCGGTGCAGCAACGTGCAATTGCAGCCGTTGTTTACGCAGGATAGCTGCCTGACATGACTATGTGGTATCCTGAGGCATCGCCAGTTGTCGCAGCTTGTGGCGGGTCAGCGGCACTTAGGTGGCATAAGGTAGATTCGGACGAACGGGAGAAATTTCCATGGGAGCCCCCTCTAGAGACGAGGTCTGGAAGCTGCTGCGCTTCCACGCCCCTTTTCTGCAGAAACAGTACGGCCTTGGTCGCATAGGGATCTTCGGTAGCTGGGCGCGCCGAGAGGAGACTGCCCTTAGCGACATCGACATCCTGGTAGAGTGGGACAAGCCGACATTCGACCATTACTTTGCCATGAAGTTTTTTCTTGAAGACACGCTCGGATGGAAGGTAGACCTAGTCATCGCTCAATCTCTGAAACCAGCCTTTAAGGATCATATCTTGGCCGAGGTAGTGTATGCCGCGTGATTGGTTCCAGTTTTTAGAGGACATGATCAAGGCGGCCAACAAGGCTGTGATCTATTGCGCTGGACGGTCGGCACCGGACCTCCTCCAGGATGATATGCGACTTGAGGCGGTCACTCTGCAAATCCAGATCATTGGGGAGGCCGCCAAGCGCGTGCCCGAGAGCATTCGTGAGCTCGCTCCCGACATCCCATGGAGAGAAATCTGCGGCTTACGGGACATCATTGTTCACGAGTATTTTGATGCAGATAACCAGATCATCATTGACGTCGCCTTGAACAAGCTCCCGATTCTTTTAGAGCGACTTCAACGGCTTCACAGGGACTTTGAATCCATGTAGCAGCGTGGTCTACAGAAGTTGGACTGGCTGTGGTAGTACTCGCAGACGGCCTGCTCCTTTCCGACAAAGATTCATGCCGGACATTTTCGCCTAGCTCGACATCGCCATTCTTGCCTTGTTGAAAATCGCAGTTGCTCCTACGGTGATTGAGATGGTGTGCTCATGGAATGGTTTCAAGATCCAGTCTTTTTAAGTCGCGTGCAGTACGGCATGACGAGTGCCTTCCACTATATCTACCCGCCACTCAGCATCGGCTTGGGACTGGCGATCTGCTTCATGGAAGCGATCTACCTCAAGACAAAGAAGCTGGTCTGGCAGCAGATCACTCGTTGGTGGATCAAGGTCTTTGCGCTTACTTTCGCTTTAGGCGTTGCGACTGGCATCGTGCAGTTGTTTGGCTTTGGGACCAACTGGGCGCAGTACTCGCGCTTTGTAGGAGATGTCTTTGGATCGGCGCTAGGTGCCGAGGGGATCTTTGCCTTCTTCCTCGAATCGGGATTCTTGGGGCTTCTTCTGTTTGGGTGGAATCGCCTGAAGCCGGGGATGCACTTCTTCAGTGCCATCATGGTCTGTTTGGGTGCTCACTTCAGTGCTGTGTGGATTGTGGTCGCCAATGCTTGGATGCAGACGCCGACCGGCTACATTGTCGAAGGAACGGGGGATGCTGCACGAGCGCGTGTCACCGACTTTTGGGCGATGGTCCTCAACCCATCCTCCATCGAGCGCTTGGTGCACGTGATTCTAGGCTGCTGGATCTCTGGCGCGCTGCTGGTCACTAGCATTGCCGCCTACTACCTCCTGAAGCAGAAGCATCGAGAGTTTGCACTAGGTTCGATGAAGATCGGCCTTGTCCTGGGAAGCGTCGCGCTTCTTCTTCAGCTGGTTTCTGGTCACTCTGCAGCAGAAGTGGTCGCAAAGCATCAGCCCACAAAGCTCGCCGCCATGGAGGGGATCTATCGCACGGGTTCCCATCAGCCGATCAGCTTGTTTGGCTGGGTAGATGAGAAGAATCAGACTGTTCTCGGCCCACAGATCCCAGGGTTGCTCTCTTACCTAGCGACTGGTTCTTTTGATGGAGTGGTTCAGGGATTGAATGACTTCCCTCCACAGGATCGCCCTCCCGTCCAAGTCGTTTATCAGTCCTATCACCTGATGGTGCAGTTATGGGGTGTGATGACGCTCCTCGCTCTCGCCGGTCTCTGGCTCTGGTACCGGGGCTGTTTATGCAAGCCAACAGGATGGCGTCGCTGGTGGCTCCGTTTGATGGTGGCAGCGGTGGTCTTCCCCCAACTGGCCAACTTCACGGGATGGATGACAGCCGAAGTAGGGCGTCAGCCATGGGTCGTCTATGGCGTCTTGCGTACAACCGATGGCGTGACCAAAGGGTTGAGCGGACCGCAGGTGCTCTCCTCTCTGATCACCCTCGCCCTCATCTATTGCCTGCTCTTTGTCTGCTTCATCTATCTCATCCATATGAAGGTGCTCCATGGCCCCGAGGATGAACATCCCGACCAGGGTGCTGTGTACCGTGATCCCTTTGCGTCAGGAGTCTGATCTGTGATCGAGTTACTTCCCTACTGTTTCTATGCTGTGCTCGGCATCAGCGCTCTTCTCTACGTGATGCTCGACGGGTTTGATTTGGGTGTGGGGATCCTGCATCTGCTCGCTAGAACCGATCAAGACAGACGAATCGTTCTCAACAGCATCGGGCCCGTTTGGGATGGTAATGAGGTGTGGCTGGTGATCATCATTGGGGGGCTCTTCGCCGGCTTTCCTGAGGTCTACGCCACGGTGTTCAGCGCCTTCTACAACATCTTCACGTTGTTGATGGCTGCTCTGATCTTTCGAGCTGTGGCGATTGAGATGCGTAGCAAGAGACCCATGATCTGGTGGCGCCGCTGGTGGGATGGTGTCTTCTTTGTGGGGAGCGTGTCGATTGCGTTCATCATCGGACTGGTCGTCGGCAACCTCATCCAGGGGATCCCGCTCAATGCCGCCCACGATTACATGGGGACCCTCGGGGACTTCTTCAATGCCTATAGCATCCTGATCGGATGCTTAGTCGTGGCGCTCTTTGCCGTGCATGGCTGCATCTACCTCATCTTGAAGACGGAGGGGGACCTCCAGCAGCAGATGCGTCACTGGGTGGTGCCGACGGTCCTGCTCTTTTTAGGTCTCTTTATCCTGTCGACTGCCGTGACGCTGGTATACCAGCCTCATATGGTGGCACGTTTCATAGAGGAACCCGTCCTCTTCGTGGTGATCGCATTGGGGCTCTGTTCCCTTGCCGGGCTATACCAGTTCATTAAAGCCAGGCAAGAGCTGCAGGCCTTCTGCTGCTCGGCGGCGGCCATGGCCTTCTTCGTCATGCTCTTTGGGATTGGGACCTTCCCTCATCTCGTACGATCTTCGATCGAGCCGGTGAGCCATTCGTTGGAGATCGTGAACTCCGCATCCAGCACGCTAACGCTCACGGTTCTGATGATCATTGTGTTGATCGGAGTGCCGCTCGTTCTTGCGTACATGGCTTGGATCCATAGGATCTTTGCTGGGAAGGTTCACTTGGATGAGAGCAGTTACTGATTTCTAGAGAGAATTGTACGAAGCGCCTCTCTTTACCATGGATACAATGGTTCGCTTCTCCTTGACTGAGGAGATCCGGAGTGTGTACTCTTGCCGACCCTGGTGGTGGCTGTGCTTGGTTTGTTCTTAGATCTGGAAACCAATGGGCTGGATCCTTGGCGGCATGTCCCGATCGATCTGGCTATCCGATTTGTCGACCTTCGTTCGGGGCGTCAGATGGGGCTCTATGAGACCAAGATCGCCTGCTCACGTGAAGAGTGGGAACGAGCCGATCCCGAAAGCACGAAGGTCAACGGTCTGCGATGGGAAGATGTAGAGCACGCACCTCCTCGAGAGAGGGTGGGGCAGGAGCTTCTGCAGCTCTTCAAGCAGCTGGATGTGCGGCGCGGGTCGGCGGTCTTCGTAGGACAGAACCCGAGCTTTGATCGGGCTTTCTTTAGCCAGCTCGTCCCCGTCGAGCAGCAGGAAGCTCTCCAGCTTCCCTACCACTGGTTGGATCTGGCGAGCATGTACTGGGCCTACGTGGTGCTGGATTGGCGTCGGGGTGGAGAGCAGTCCTTTTTGGGCTTCTCCAAAGACCAGATCGCCCAGACCATGGGTCTCCCTCCAGAGAAGAAACCACATGGCGCCCTGCAAGGGGTGGACCATCTCCTGGCCTGCTATACCAGCATCATTGGTTGGCCAGATCAGCAATTGCAATTGAAGTAGAGGCTATGTCGATCTCGGAGTCTAAGCAGCGTGAGCTGGCCGTTCTATTTGCGTATATGCACCACTTTGGCGAGATCGATCCGCGAGAGCAGATGGGCTTTCTCATGGAGACGGTGCGCGTTACGCGAAAGAATGTGTTCGATGCATTTGCCCACTGGCAAGCATTAGCTAAACAGCAAGAAGAGACGGAGCAGCTCCTCTCTACCGTCAGCCAAGAGTATCGATTGGAACGTCTGGGTCTGGTGGAGCGATCGATTCTCGAAGTGGCTGGTGCTGAGCTCCTCCAACAGCCACAGCAGCTGAAGGTCGTGATCTCCGATGCCATTCGGCTTGCACGAAAGTATGCCAGTCCTGAGGCTGGTGCTTTGGTCAATGCTCTCCTAGATGGTTTAGTGCGCCATGGCGAAGGCGTCCAAGTGGACGTAGCGGCCATCCAGGAGTCGGCACAGGCTTTAGAGCAAGTGGAGGCAGAGGCCCATGCCGCAGCAGCAGATCGCCATCCAGGAGCGGGTTCCGCTTCGGAACTTTAATACCTGGCGAGTCGGTGGTCCCGCTCGCTGGTTAGTAGAGGTCTCCGATGCCCTGGATCTGAGAGCTGCCCTGCAGTTCGCCATGAAGCAGCGCTGTCCCATCCTCCCTCTCGGCCGCGGTAGTAACGTGCTCTTTGATGACGCCGGTTACGATGGCCTGGTTCTTGTTCTCCGTAATGATCAGATCGCAGTCGATGGTGCCCTCTGGGAAGTGGGGGCCGGAGTGGGGCTGCCAGCCCTCAGCAGCCAGACAGTCAAAGCTGGATTCGGTGGATTGGAGTTTGGTGCCGGGATCCCTGGTTCACTGGGAGGCGCGATCTTCATGAATGCGGGTGCGTCTGGCCAAGAGATGAGGGGTGTTCTCTCCGCTGTGCAGATGATGCTCTTCGATGGAGAGCTCGTCTGGTACGACTGCGCCGATCTGCCCTTTGCCTATCGACGGAGTCCATTCCAGGAGATCCCAGGGGTGATTGTCTCCGCTAAGCTCTCGCTTAAGCCCGATCCCAACGCGCGGGTGCAGCAGCGAGAGCAGCTGCTCCGGCGCGTTGCCTCCCAGCCCTATGACCAACCCTCTGCCGGCTGTGTGTTCAAGAATCCCGGATCTGGTAGCGCGGGATCCCTGATCGATCAAGCTGGGTTGAAGGGACTTCGCGTAGGAGATGCCATGGTGAGTCCCAAGCATGCGAACTTCCTGGTCAACTGCGGACACGCTACAGCGGCCGATCTTCTACGGTTGATCTCCACTGTGCAGCAGCAGGTAGCTGCTCAATGTCATGAGCAGCTTCAGCTGGAAGTGCGAGTGATCCGTTCTACGGACGGCTGGTGTCCATGGTAGATCCACTTAGGGCTGATTGCCATACCCACTCCAGCGCGTCGGATGGGAGTTATTCACCGGAAGAGCTCTGCCAAGAGGCTCTAGCCGTTGGGTTGGCAGGGCTTAGTATCACCGATCATGATACGGTCGCCGCCTATGACCAGTTGCGTGTTCCAGACGGGTTGACACTCTTACCAGGGGTGGAGGTCACTACAGATCTGGAGGGGAGTTCTGTGCACCTCCTGGCCTACGGGTTCAGTCTCGACGATAAGGAGATCCGTGAGATGTGTCGGCAACGGCTAGAATCCAGGCGCGAGCGCTTCATGGAAATGAGGCAGCGTCTTCAGGAGCAGGGCCTTCGACTCGACCCCAACCGCACGTGGACACAGACGGCTCTAGGTCGCCCCCAGCTGGCTCAAGAACTGATCGAAATGGGCGTGTGTCGCTCCTACCAGGAAGCCTTCACCAAATACCTCCACGATCACGCTCCTGCCTATGTGCCTGGACGTTCGTTTGCTACCCTGGAAGCGATCCAGCAGCTTCAAGCCGCAAACGCCTACGTGATCTTGGCGCATCCTATGTTGGTGGATCGGAAGAAGCTACCTAAGCTCATGGCCATGCCGCTGGATGGACTAGAGGTTTGGTATGGGCATAGTCGCGGGTCCTGGGTCTCCTGGATGAACCTCGCGATGGAGCGCCACTGGCTGATGACGGGTGGGTCGGACTTCCACGGAGCAGCCAAACCCGATCAGCCCTTGGGTGCGAGTTGGACTCCATGGGAGACCTTCCAACGGCTCTGTGAGGGCCGTAGGTGATGGCGGCTTCCACTGCCTGGCTTAGGTCAGTTGCCTTAACGCAACCCTCGAGATTGGAGCTCTCCTGCATGGCGGAGATGCTCAAGCGACTCGGACATCCAGAGCGCATGGCGTGTATCCACGTAGCCGGTACTAATGGCAAGGGATCCGTCTGCTGGAAGCTGGCCCATGCTCTGCAGGCGGCTGGCTATCGGGTAGGACTTCACTCCTCCCCACATCTCTGCTCCATCAGAGAGAGGATTCGCCTCTCAGGTGAGATGATCTCCGTACCGCTCTGGGATGCGTGCGCCAGAGAGGTGGAGCGCTGTTGTGCTGATCTCCAGCCCTCCCTCTTCGAGGTGCTCACGGCGATGAGTTGGCTGGCCTTTCGTATGGTACAGACCGACATCGCCGTAGTAGAAGTAGGACTCGGTGGCCGACTGGATGCCACGAACCTCTGTACCCCTCTCGTTACGGTGATCACAGCCATAGGCCTTGATCATCAGGCCGTATTAGGTGCAGATCTCGAGACGATCGCTGCGGAGAAGGCGGGGATCATCAAACCCGGTGTTCCTCTAGTCGTAGGTCCAGAAGCCCGGCAGCGCTCGATCCTGGAAGCGGCGCAACGCCACCGCGTGCCTCTCTTGGAGTTGCTCACCTGGAACGATGACTATGATGTGCAAAATGGCATGATCGCCGAGATGGCCCTGCAGGCTCTACCGCTGGAGGTGCCCTCTGAGGCGGTGAAGAGCGGTCTAGCAATGCGTCCTCCATGTCGCTGTGAGCGCATTCAGGTGCGGCATTCCGATGGGCGGGAGCGAATCGTCATCCTGGATGTCGCCCACAATCCCCATGGAGCCCAAGCTCTCCAACGCAAGCTCAAAGAACAGTTTAGTGAGCCCTTCGAGGTGGTCTTCGGAGGTTCTTCAGACAAGGACCTTGATGGTGTTTTGGGTGCTCTAAAACCTCTAGGAGATCGCTTGTGGGCCGTGCAGGCTGAGCAGGATCGAGCCGAGCCCGCTCAGAGGCTCGCTGAGCGAGCCTCTGAGCGGGGCTGGGAGGCCACCGCATTTGCTTCAGTGACCGAGGGGGTGCGACGCGCTTTGCAAACAGGCCGGCCGGTTCTCATCGTCGGCTCCTTCTTCATCATGAGTGAGGCGCGTCAGGCCCTGGGTTGCCATGGGGAACATGACGAGCAGGCTCTCTATGAGTCGCCTTGTAAGCCAAGATGAGGAAAGGGCAGGAGCTCCGATTCAGCCAAGAGATCTTCTGGGTGCACCACTCTCTGGGAGAGAGCGAGGTCGCCCATTGCTCCACGCAGCGGGCTTCTTCCGCACCACCAGGGTGGCCAACGTAGCAAGTGCAGGAGATGAGCCCTCCGGGGGCTAACAAGGTCTCCATGCCACGCAAGCTCTTCAATGTCGTATCGGTCTGTGTTGTACAGGTGTGATCGCCATGTGGAAGATATCCCAGGTTGTAGACGCAAAGCTGAACCGTACCTGGAGTCAGCGCCTTGGGCCACTGACTATGGCAGCCATGGATCAGCTCGATGCGGTCGAGCAGGGCAGGGTCGGAGGCTAACAGGCGCTGGCGCGTGGAGGCGATCGCTGCCTCTTGGCAGTCGATCGCCCAGACGCGACCTGCTGGACCCACCTGTTCAGCCAGGAAGAGCGCGTCGTGGCCATTGCCCGCCGTCGCATCGCAGACCAGATCACCTGGGCGAATATGCTCTCTCCAGAGTCTGTGCGCTGTTTCAGTTACTGAAGAACTCTCTTTCATATTCGCAATAAAATTAAATGATTCGTTGCGTTTGTTTGCCTCAATGAGGCCGATTGCATCGATCGTATCAAGGGATATACCATGCTCGGACATTTGTGCAGCGAATTTAGGGGAATGATGTTCGTTAGAGATGGGATATCTGGTTGTATGACGCCGCCGACTAGTGGGACAGGGCAATCGGACCAGCTAGCCGGTACGGCGACTGTCGTGGACGCTGTGCACAAGGCGATCGATGGTGTTGGTAAGGCCCTAGGATCGGCGACTCAGGTCACCAGTAAGAGCCTTGAGTCCATTGCGCGAGAGGCACTGCCCGCTATATTAGAAGACTGGGGCTTCTCTGATCTGGAGCTTCTCTTCAAGGCCCTTAGGGACGGCTCCGCTTATGATTTTAACTTGGCCTCACTACATGCTGTGGGCCGGGATCCGGCGGCTACAGCAGCCCTTTGGACTCTCTGCAAGCAGCTGGGAGGTGAAGGAGCGGTCTGGATGTTTGTGACTGCCTTGAGTCATCAGTTTGGAACCAAGGCCGCTCATCTGATTCTGCAAAAGCTCATTTTGGAAGAGGCGCCTAGAGATCTGCACCCCTCGGTCCCGAAGTTCGTAGCAGTTCCCCATAAGGCCGTGGCCGCCTTTCTGGAGCAGCATCTTCCTGGCTGGAGTGATCTTCCCATCCAGTCTCTTGGACAGGAGGTGGAAAAGGTCTTTGAGGCCCATCCAGAGGAATGCGTCCATCGATGCGGTCTGAGTGGGATCATGTCGAAGGCTCGCGAGAAGAACGGGTCTCTCATGGTGCGTTCCACCGGCATGGAGGACTCCAAGCAGATGTCCAATGCCGGCGGGAACGAGAGTGTCGTCGACGTGAAGCCGGAGGCTGCCTCGGTAGCTCGTGCCATAGGGAAAGTGATCGCCTCTTATATGAGTGAGGACTCGTTGGCTCAGCGACGTCTACTTGGCAATGTTCAGGAGAAAAGCCCCTTTGTGCCAGTTCTGGTGCAGACGATGTTTGGGGAGTCGGAGTCCGCTGGTGCTGAAGAGATCCCCGTAGGTGGGGCCTTCTTCACGCAGGAGGCTCAGGGCCCCACACCAGGGCTTGTCGTGATCCAGGCGACCTATGGCCATGGTGAGGGTGTCATGATGGGGAAGGGCCCCAGCGACTCCTACTATCTGCTGGATGGCCAACGCTACTCCGCCGTAAGTTCGAAGCGTTACCGACTGGTTCCGGGTGGGGGTCGGCTCGTCCCTGAAATGAACGAGCCTGAGGTCTGGGATCGTCCTGCCCTCTCTCCCGCTGTGCTCGCTCACTTCGAGAAGCTATGTCGCCATTTCGAGAGAGTCTATGGATGCCCGATGGATGGTGAGTTTGTCTGGGATCCAGTGAAGCAGCGTCTGCACATCGTGCAGGTGCGCCCCATTGTCATGCGCCCCGCTCAAGGCAGCTACGTCGATCTCCAACAGGCTAAGAAGCTCCAGCGAGTCCGCATGAAAGAGTGTGTAGTCTCTGCTGGAGGAGGAGTCGTCACGGTTGAGAAGCCCGCTCAGATCGTCTTTGCGAAGACGCTTCTGCAGGCTCTTCAGGATCTAAAGAGCAGGCCCAAGGGGACTGTTCGGGCGGCTGTGGTTGAATCGAGCTGTAAGATCCTCGAACACGGGGCCTCCGTGTTCAGGGAAGCCCAGATCCCTCTCCTCGTGGGATCCAAGGTGGAGATCCCCAACAAGCACCAGCTCCTCGTTGATCCCCAGAGATGCAGTCTCTGGGTCGTCCATGAGCACTTGGAGACGATGCGGAGTCTTGCCGAGTGGTTCGGTCAGCCATGGACCGAGCCGGAGATCATTCGGAAGGGCACGATCCGTCACCCCATAGCGGCTGTACTCTCCTCTATGGCGACCCACGGAAGTAGAACGATTGCGCAGGTTCTGGGTGAGGGTGAACAGAACCGTCTTCTTGCTGGTCGCACCTGGCGACCTGACCCCGATGGCCCTCTGGAAAGCCTACTCGATGCCATCGGAGATGCCGAGCAGCCTGAGCAGCTGCGCGCAGCCTACGCCTTTCTGAGCTATGCCTTGGCCAGACGCATGGAAGCGCTCAAGAAGGCAGGTGCTTCGCACCGGATCCAAGTGTCCTTCCGGACGACCTGGCAGCAGATCGAGACGCTTGGGGCGCAGGGTATTCTGTATGCACAGGGGGCTGCGGCGCATGCCGACAAGCGCATTCCTCTGATGGCCAGCTGGGTCTCGGCTCTGCTCACCCAAGAAGGAACTTCTACCTTGGGTCGTTCCATTGCGCAGGTGTTGCGATCACATAGAGAACCGCCCCTGGCCACCCCCGAACAGATGAACGAGATCCAGAAGGTTTGGGAAGCTGAAAAGATGGATCATCGGCTGGAGGAGGTGGGTCGGGTACTCATGGCCCTGCAGACGGTGATCTTCGATCCCGATCTAAAGGATCGTTGGCCGCAGATCGTGAGAGCTCTCCTTCTAAGCGGACCGGTGGGCTCTAGTGATGTCTTGGAGGCTGTATCGGCCCTGCAAGAGCTCGACTTGCTCACGTCATGGATCAATGGTCCCTGCGCTGAGAAGCTTCGTTCCATGACCACTGCAAGCGCTGCCGAGGCGCTGACTGATGTCATGGGCGCGATGATGTCATGGGACCTGGACATCAGAGAACTTCAGTCTGACAGCAGCGCGCTACGTCTTCAAATGGCGACGGGTTGGCAGGAGCTCTCCTCCTGGGAGAAGCTGGAGGGCTTTGAAGGGCGTTGGATAGAATTTAGAGAGCTGGTTCTCGATCGGGTCAAGAAGTATGTATCGCTGCTAAGAGGTCTGGAAGGTGAGACGAGGAAGATCCAAGCCGCACGTCTATTAGCTCAGGCCATTGATCTCACCGATGCGGTGATCAAGATGGTGCAGGGTGCTCCCGGCATACCTATAGAGGAACGACGTCGGCGGGTGTGCTGCATGGTGCGCAACTTCACGATGCTCTCGATGCTAGTGGTGGAGGTTGTCATGGATGTGCCAAAGGAAGAGACTTTGCCAGTGACCCGTACGTTTTGGGAGTATGAACATGGAGGACGGACTCTTAGCTATTTTTCTATTTGGACGAATGCCGTTCGTGCGTTAGCGGATGAGGCCCAGCTCGGTAAGTGGCGCGAGGATCACCATGGATTCCTACAGCCAGGCAAGTTGATTGTCTCCGGTGCCATCTTCACGGCAGGCACAAGACCCTCCAGACACATCGGCGGCGTCACGGATATCAAGGCCAATCAGAATGAGCAGGAAGAGTTGTGGCCGCTCTGTCTAACGACCAAGGATGATGAGATCACCCTCTCCCATCAGAACGGGATGGCGGCATGTTGGCTCGTGGACACATGGCTCCTATCGGTTACCAAGGCGCTACCTATAGAGAGTGTGCTGCTCATCAAGGGGCTCGCTGGGGCACAGGTCCGGCGTATCTCCTTCGAAGGTCGTCGAGTGAAGACTGAGCTATCACTGCCTCTGCGCAATCACGCAGCGAGTGTGATGATCCTTCAGGACCCAAGTAGCCCAGTGATTCACGTCGAGTTGAGCCTCGTGGGCCACAACCTCAACAGTCGATGGGAGCGTTGTGGTCGTCTTCTCAAGGGCACATATCCCACGCTCACGTGGGAGATTGAAAAGCGAGTTGGGTCCCCGCAGACGCCTGAACCTGAATCGGCTTCGCAGCTATTTCGAGCGGTACTCGAGCTAAACTGCGGATCTCTAGACGATTCTGGTCGGTTGGGTAAGGACCTGAGCTCGGCTTTGAATGCTACAAATGGAGGCTTGTCCCCCGTACTGCTCGGACGGAGTATAGCGGCCCAGTCGCTTGGCGCCATAGTCCGACTCTTGGCTTGGAGGATGACGCAGGTCGATGTAAACCAGTTTGCGTGGAAAGCGGACATCAGAGAGCTGTTCAGAGGGAATGAGGGGAACCTTTCCGCTGAGGAGCATGTTGAAGCATTACGGTTCTTAAAACAGCCCTGGATGTCGGGAATGCAAACGGACTCTGCTGTCGAACAGCGCAGGAAGGTTCTGCTGGATGATCTGTGGGAAGACCCCGACTGGCTTCTCTCCGTGGCTTCAAAGAGTCCTAGGAATTTGCTGCTAGGAAACAGGACCGGATTTTTGGACCGTCGAGC
>JBMOFD010000056.1:0-13119 GCA_049314435.1 Chlamydiia bacterium
GGGTTGGGGTCATGAGCATAGGCCGGAGGATTCTCCAACCAGTCCGTCACTTCCTTCACCCATGCGGGGTCCTGAAGCCAATCTTTGCCATCGACGATGGAAGGTTCGCTGGTCATCGCCTCGTTTTCAAGAAGGCCCTGTTGCAGGGCCAGGTCTTTCTGGAGGTCGATCGGCATCTCGTCATAGGGCCTGTGCATGCGACGGGATTCCAGAGTCTCATCGAGGAGGGTGAGGGCATCCTGCACATCGTCCACCGGCGTTCCCTCGGGGAAGAGAGCGGCAAAGACCTCATGGGGTGTATAGCGCCATGTTGACCCCCCTGGAAAGGAGGGAAAGGAGCGTTGGCACAATGCTTGTAAGGCCGAGTGTCCTTTTTGCTCGTTGGCTTTGAAGATCTCGCCTACGGCCGACAAGCCCTCTCGAGCTGTCTCCAGTACAGAGATGTCCGCTGTCCTCAGGATGGCATCCAACTTAGGGACTTCATCCGGGGTGCTCTGTTTTCCAACACCGCTGGTAGACATGCGGGCCTCCATCTTGAAACTGCTCCTCTTAGAGCGGGTTCTAGTGGAGAGTGCAACGTGCCCCCTGCCCATAACGCCCAACCAGGAGCTGCAGGGCGGCGTTATGGGCTCAGCTATCGAGCGTCGCCTTCAGGCCAAGCGCCCGAGTTCGCCGATCACGGCTGTCTTCTTCTTGGAGCTGCTGCCAAAACTGATCTGATAGAAGATGCTGCCAGGGGCCACCTATCTCATGAGCTGAACCACGGACACCGCCCTGTTGGGAGAAGACCCCTGCTGGTAAGACTAGAGGTGGGGAGTCCATCACGCGGTCGGCCCCCCTGGCTTTCGATTTGACCCGAATGGGCCGCTTATAGTGGCTCAGTGGGGAGGGGGGAGACGTAGGATATCTGTAAGGGTATAATCCCCTGTCAGAAGCTTATCGCGTATTGAAGAGTCTCGTAGACACCTTCTTAGGTGTCGGCATTGTTCAAGAGTCAACTCCAAGACCTGATCCACCGTAAGCACCCCCATTTCAAGTATCCGGGCCGTTTCAGACGAAGAAACTTCATACCCAGAAAGAAGCTCAGCAAGCTTTTCGATCTCTGGATCGCTCAAGCGCAACAGACGCTCGACGGTAAATTGGTTGGTTCCGACCAAGCTGCATAAATGGCCATAGAGGGCCGTTCCCTCCCCATGCCTAGCTTCTATCCAGTGAAAAACACGTTTTGCATTCTTCAATGAAAGATTTGCGAGACGGCTGGCCGGGTAAATTACACCGAGCAGGCGTCTGAACACTTCATGATCA
This sequence comes from Chlamydiia bacterium, assembly GCA_049314435.1. Taxonomy (GTDB): domain Bacteria; phylum Chlamydiota; class Chlamydiia; order Chlamydiales; family JBMOFD01; genus JBMOFD01. The sequence goes on from JBMOFD010000056.1 coordinate 1,306, forward strand.
AATTTAGCGATCTCCTGATCGGTCATATTCAGCACCTCGTCTAGGTCCAGCCTGCCGTCTAGATCGAGTAGCCCCTTATGGGCAAATTTAGGCTTCTGCAGAGCCACCTCCGCAGGGGTCATTTCGAACAGCCGCTTCAGCGTATCCTGGAATCCTGGTCCTGCGCTCATCGACTCGATCCGAGCGGCCCTCAGCGCCGCTGTTGCAACGGCTAGGTGGTCTGACGTCATAGCGAGGAGCCGTTGTCGGACCCACGGACTTCCGAGCGCCCAACGGAACTGCCGTACCTCTAGTGCGGCCGCCTGCTCGGGAGACAGCTGCGAAGCGGCATCGATGGGCAGCCAACCGGCCTCCACTGCTTCCTGGACTGTACGGCTCTTCATTCTCACTTGGGCCAGCTGATCTTTTAGAATCGCGATCTCCTGCGGCTCTCTAGCTATGAATGCATCGAGGGTTAGCCGTCCAGACTCTATTGCCGCTCTGACGAACCGATCATTTAACAGCTCCATTTGCTCTGCTGTCATTGTGACTAGGCGTTCGATAGGAAGCCTGCCGTCTGTAATCCATTGCGGCAGTACGGAGTCCGTAGAGTTGAGCGCGGCCAGATGCTCTTTCTTCAACTGTAGCGCCTGATCGACCGTGGCCTTTCTGTTAACAACAAGTGCATTCACAGGGCCACTGCAGAGCCGGTCAATTTGATCCGATGTTAAGTGGAGTAATTGGGCTCCATCAAGAAGCTCTGCGCTTAATAGGCGCGAGATGGCGGGTTTACTCAGTGCTTCTAAATGGACGGGCGTCATGTTCATGAAGACGTCTCTTAAAAACACACCGCTTTTGCGATCAAGCATCATAATAAGGTTAACCACGTCCTGGTCTTTGCATACAGCTGCCTGCTCAGGTGTCATACGCAGAAGCATAGGGGGTGTGACCCAGGCGATCGTTCCAGGGTCTATATCGAACCTGGCAATGTGCTCGCTATCTAGTTTAAGAAGATCGTCAAGGCTCAAGAGCGGCGCCGCTTTAGTAAGATGGTCAATGCTCAAGAGCGGCGCCTCGTTCGGCGATAGTTGAAATAGTTGTAATAGCCTTCGGGACGGGGCGCCGCTACGCAGTGCGACGGCAGCCGATAGCAGGCTCCTGCCGCCCTTCTTTGCCAGGAGGCTATTAAGGCCCCTGTTTTGCTCCTCTGTGAGGCTCAGGAGCTCTGCCACTGTGAAGTTCGGGTTGTTGCACAGAAAGTCAACGATCGGGCCGTCAAATCTGGCGATTTGGTCTTCGGTTAGCGTCAGCAGATCTGGTATATCGAGGAGGTGGGCTACCTGGCCCAGGCCTGGGTGGGACAATCTCTTTTTGAGAAGCAGCACACTATCGAGATCCAGATCCAATGCAGCATCGAGCACTTTGTTGAAGTACGTTTTAGAAGAGAATGCGGTCCCTGATCGAAGGGCGGCAAGATCGGCAAAGAGCGCCACTCGTGCGGGATCAGCCTCCAGTAGACGCTCAAGCCGGGGTTCATCAAGCGGAGCGATGTTAGCCATGGATCCGATCCGAATCAAAAGAGTGGACTTGACCGCGGCCAGCTGATCAGGCCTCATTCGAAGGAATTGAGCTACTGTGAACATCTTGGCTGCCAGCGGCTCTGTCGCCCAACTCATGGCCGCAATCTGCTCCGGCGTCATCTTCAAGATCTCATCGACCGCAAGTCGGCTCTGTACGAACTGTTGCGTGGCCACGAACGCGGCTTGCTCTGGCGTCATTTGCTGAAGCTTGTCCAGACCTCGCCAGCCAACGCGGGAAATCAGCCGAGCGAGCTGATTACACCTCCCCTCATAGGTGCGTTTAAGCGTGGTCAGGAGGCGCTCTGTTACGGCGATCTCCTCTGGACGCATCTCCATGAGATCCGTAATGGTGATGAGACCACTTTTTAGGGAGGCGCCAAGCACGTTGCTTTGCAGTGCAGCCTTCTGCTCTGGCGTCATGCCTAGAACTTGAGTCACCGTACACTTGTCAGCTCTGAGTAGCTCTTCCACCAAGGGATGCTTGAGGCAGGCGACCTGTTCGGGTGCCATGTCCAGCAGCTGTTTTATGGTCGCCAAGCCTTGGGGGACCAGACGGTAGAGATCCTCATCCCGGATCTTCGCGAGGTTTTCAGGCTTTAGCAGATGTGCTACCGACCTTCCACCTTGACGCAGTCGCTTCACGTATTCTTCCAGTTCTGGACGACCAGGCAACAGCTCTGCCACTCTGGGATCCAGAGGGCCCCAATAGAGGCCCAGCAACTTAGACATGACCTCCTTCGGTTGGGTGTCTATCCAGCGAGCGATCGGTGTCCCCACCTGTCCTTCGGGACTCAACGTCACAGCACCACAGAGGGTAGCCCACACCTTGGCTCCAAACTCGGTCAGCCTCTCACTCTCATCATCGACCAGAAGACGATTGAGAGAACTTTCTTGTAACCGCGCCTCATAGGAGGGCCAATGCTCGACCATTTCAGCTACGGCCGTTCGATGAGACATCTCATACTTCTCGACAACCGATTCTAACTCTGACCGTTGCAGGTCCTGTAGGGCCTCATGTAGGCTTCCGGGGCCACGTTCGGCTAACAGCTCTGACTCCTGTGATTTGACCCGGGTCTCCACCTCCGCGAGGACGTCTAGGGCCTCCGCCCTAACGACTGGATCCACCAGGCTTTTTTCGATCTCCCATCGGATGGCCTGAGCCTCAAGTTCGACGTCATCGATCCAGAGCTCTCTGGCTGCGCCGGTGAGCAGCTGTGAGACGACCTCTACAGAAGCTCCCGAAGCTATCCCTTCCCTTCTTAGACGGTTTTGAGTTTGGTTCCATGCTACGCCTAACATCTTGACTAGTAGAAGGTCCCTGAGGCGCTTTTCCGCAGCTTCTCTGCAGCTCAGTGCCGCTACCGGGGCTGGAACCCCCAGCTCCGTCATCTCTTTGAAAAGGGGACTTAGGGCCTGGCGCCGCTCTTCAGGGTCAGCCACGCGGTTCGCCTGATCGATCAGAGGTCTCAGGGCGGCCAGACGCCTTCCTTGTTCCTTTGGGGCCATTTGCAGAGCAGGGTGGTGTCCGACGTCCTCTCTATAGGCCTCGTTAAGCAATTCAAATAGCTTCTCGCGCTGAGACTGATCGAAAGAGGCATACTTGCTCTGTAAGAGGTCGATGAGTTCAGGATATTTTCTTTCCGCTCGATCCCAGAACACCTGAGCATTAAGAAAGTAGTCAACGGCCTGGTCTACATCTCCTTCCGGCTGGATGTCCTCTGGGGTATATCCCAATCCAAAACGATCGTTGCCGACATTTTTCAGGGCCTGCTCATAGTGCACATTGCTACCTACGCGTGGGTCCCATCCGCTCGCTTGAAGACCTTGATTGAGGGTGAATTGAGCCCACTCTCGTCGCAGATCCCGAGCTGCGATCAGCCCTTGGAGTAGCGGGTGGAGGGTTCCACTCTGGGACTTTAGGCCACACATTTCTTCCAGCTGTGCGACCTGCCCAGACCAGCCCTTGCTGCAGCGCATCACCATTTCATAGATGCAGGCGAAAATAAGGCCTGCCTTCCAAGCAGCCGGTGGATCCTTCGCGCTTGGAGGAGCCTGGCCACAGGCTTTGGTGGCCGCTTCTGCTGCGACCCAGCACGCATGCAGGCGCGCGACGTATTGTTGGTACTGTTTGGCTCGCACAGTGGGATCGGGGGAGAACAATTCCTTTGGCTCGTTCGCTTGAACGGTCCTTTGGAGCTCGCCCCAGGCCTTCTTCCAGCCGCCGAGTGTTCGGTTCCATTCCACAGGGTTGGGGTCATGAGCATAAGCCGGAGGATTCTCCAACCAGTCCGTCACTTCCTTCACCCATGCGGGGTCCTGAAGCCAATCTTTGCCATCGACGATGGAAGGTTCGCTGGTCATCGCCTCGTTTTCAAGAAGGCCCTGTTGCAGGGCCAGGTCTTTCTGGAGGTGGATCGGCATCTCGTCATAGGGCCTGTGCATGCGACGGGATTCCAAAGTCCCATCGAGGAGGGTGAGGGCGTTCTCCACATCGGTAGGCGTGCCCTCAGGAAAGAGGGCAACAAGAACCTCATGGGGTGTATAGCGCCATGTTGACCCCCCTGGAAAGGAGCGTTGGCACAATGCTTGTAAGGCCGAGTGTCCTTTTTGCTCGTTGGCTTTGAAGATCTCGCCTACGGCCGACAAGCCCTCTCGAGCTGTCTCCAGTACAGAGATGTCCGCTGTCCTCAGGATGGCATCCAACTTAGGGACTTCATCCGGGGTGCTCTGTTTTCCAACACCGCTGGTAGACATGCGGGCCTCCGCCTTGAAACTGCTCCTTTTTAGAAGGGTTTTTAGGGGAGAGTGCAACCTGCCCCTTCATCAGGGAAGATGCTGCCATGGGCCCCCCTTTTGATGAGCTGACCCCATGATGCCGCCCTCGGACAGTCGCAAGATCCCTTGCAGAGAGACAAAGAGATCGAGCACTCTGCTCCCATATCTGAATGAGAGACGACCTGGTATTTCCCCGGGCTGTCGCTCTCTATAGAGACTGAGCAGAGGCATAGGCATGTTAGCGCTAGCATTGACGGCGGTCGGTCTGTGGAGTACCGCCAAAATCACGCTTCGATTTTTACAGTTCTTCCAACAGGAGGAGTATGACGGGCAGCGTTTCCTCAGCTGGTGGTGGACCACCCGCAGCTTCGAACGCCGACTCAGCCTTGGGGCTCTCCTCTGCTCTGCGCTCATGTTCTTGGGTGGCCTATGGCATGAGGAGATCCCGCTCATCGTTGCCAGTGCTGGAGCCATCGTACTCCTCTTCATGGGGCTCCAGGTGCAGTTTGGTCCCAGTAAGAAAAAGCTTCGTATCACGGGGCGGATCCAGCGACTCATCGCCGTCATCACTCTCTTGCAGGGTGGAGCTCTTCTCTCTATAGGGAGCTTCCTGTCGGCGGAGATCGTGGCATGGCCCTTAGCCATCTTTTTAATGATCCAAGCGACGCCTCTGATCATTGCTACTGCCAATCTGCTCCTGTGGCCGCTGGAGCGCCTAGTGCGCTATCTCTATCTACAAGATGGTCGGAGGAAGATCAACCGACTGCAGCCGGTGGTGATTGGGATCACGGGTAGTTATGGGAAGACCTCCACCAAGAATCTGGTGGCCCAGGTCTGCGGGGCCGCCGGTCTGGCGCTCCCTACACCTAGTAGTGTGAACACCCTGATGGGGGTGACCAGGGTGATTCGTGAGCAGCTTCTTCCAGAACATCGCTTCTTCGTCGTTGAGATGGGAGCCTACCGACAGGGATCGATCAAGGCCCTCTGTGATTTGACGAGGCCACGCATTGCGGTGCTGACCTGCATTGGCATCGCGCATCTCGAGCGGTTCCGTTCCATTGAGGTGGTGGCCCAAGCCAAGGCAGAGTTAGCTCAATCCCTGCCACCTCACGGATGTCTGATCTACAATGCCGACGATCCTTTCTGTCGTCTGATCGCTTCCCAGGTGCATTGTGCCACCCTGGCTTATGGCACTAATCGAGAGGTGGCGACCCTCGACTTGTGGATGAAGCACCTGCGACAGGTAGCTGATGGGATTGAGGTGGAGTGGGTGTACCAAAACCGTAGCTACCATGCAAAGCTGCCGCTGCATGGGGTGCATCAAGCCTCCAACGCCTCGGCAGCCCTTCTAGCTGGGGTGGCTTGTGACCTTCCTTTTGTGCAGGGGATAGCTGCTCTGAGGAGCGTCCTGCCTACGCCTCATCGTTGCCAGGTTTCTCAGGTCCATGGCGTGACTTGGATCGATGACAGCTATAACTCCAACCCAGTGGGATTTCGTAACGCCCTAGAGGTCTTAAAGAGCCTTCCCGGCACGCGCTCCTACCTGGTGACACCAGGTATGGTCGAGCTCGGTGAGGTCAGTGACGCAGAGCATGCTGCTCTGGCCACCTCGATCGCTCAAAGTGCCGACCATGTCTGTCTGGTGGCGTCTCATCGGCTCTCTGCGCTGGCTCAAGCTCTGACCGTGGCTGGCGTGGCCGACGAGCGAGTCCACCTATTCAGTAGCTTCCTCCAGGCCAGGGAGTGGCTCTTGCAGGAGTTGCAGCCTGGGGATAAAGTGCTGCTGGAAAACGACCTGCCCGACCTGCATGAGCGCAGCTCAGCATTTTAGGCAGCTAGAGAGGACCTCTCAGCATGACTCCATCTCCCTCCCGATTACGTGTGGCTGTCCTCTTTGGAGGGCCCAGTCTGGAACACGAAATCAGTGTCATCACCGGCTTCCAGGTCATGGAGGCCTTTGACAGCGAACGTTATGAAGTCATCCCCGTCTACATCGATCCGCAAGGGCTCTGGTACACAGGGGATGACCTCAAACATCGCAGTCGCTTCTATCCAGGAGCTGCGGCCAAACGGCGGCTGAAACGGGTGACGATGGTCCGTGATGGCGGCTTGTCGCTGCAGGTCGTAGAGAAGGGTCGCTGGCTGTTCTGGGGAGAAGCTGAACGGATTCCTGTGGATGTGGTGTTCCCCGCCATGCATGGATCTGTAGGGGAGGATGGTTGTCTCCAAGGGCACCTGGAGATGTTAGGCGCTCCCTACGTCGGACCCTCGCCCATGGCCGCCTCCGTATCGATGAACAAAGCTGCTAGCAAGGTCTTTGCTCGTGCCCACGGCATCCCCGTACTACCCGGCAAGATCCTCTATCGAACGGGCTGGCAGGCTGAACGAGGCGATGAGATCGTGCAGGAGGTCATTCAGTCTCTGCCTCTACCTCTGATCGTAAAGCCTTGCCACTTGGGATCCAGTCTAGGTGTAAGTGCAGCTCATACTCCAGATGAGCTCTTGATCGGACTATCGGCAGCCTTTGTGCTGGATGATGAGGTCCTGTTGGAGCCCCTCGTGGTGGATTGCAGTGAGCTCAATGTGGCTGTAGCGCGCCTACCTGAACTCCACCTGTCTGCTGTGGAGAGACCTCTCTGCAAGGGGGCTCTGTTGAGCTTTGAGAAGAAGTACTTGAGTGGGGGGACGAAGAAGATCCCTCATAGCCACTCCTCCGGCATGGCTTCTTTCAAGAGGGATCTCAATCCCTCTGATATGCCCCCTGCATGGTTGGAGCAGGTGCGACAGAATGCCGTCACATTCTATGAGGCTTTGGGTCTCTCCGGTGTTTCCAGGATGGATTTCTTGGTCGACCACGCGGCAGGGCGGGTCTACTTCAATGAGGTGAATCCGATCCCGGGTAGTATGTCCTATTACCTATGGGAGGCTGCCTCGCCCCCCATAGGGTTCACGGAATTACTGCACCGTCTCGTGCAGGAGGCCATGATGCGACATCGGGAACGTAGTCGCAGTCAGAGGGCTGTTCAGTGGCGCGTGTTCCAGCCTGAGCCGGTGCAGTAAGATCCTCTTTGCGCGCCGCGTGGGGATGAGTATGATGCTGACTCGGACGTTTTTGTGAGGATGCCATGGCTAAGCTCTATTATCGCTACGGGACAGTAGGCAGCGCAAAGACGCTCAACCTCCTTGCTGTTGCCCATACCTATCGGCAGCAGGGCAAAGAGATCCTTCTCCTGAAGCCCGCTCTCGATACTCGCTTTGGGCAGGAAAATATCCGTAGTCGAGCTGGCCTTGAAAAGAGTGCCGATCTGCTCCTCGACCGTACCACCCATCTTGTCGACTTAGCTACAGAGGGTGTGGCCTGCATCCTTGTGGATGAGGTGCAGTTCCTCCAGCCCTTCCAGATCGAAGAGCTCCGACAAATCACCCTCGAACGTGATGTGCCGGCGATCTGCTACGGACTCCGCACCGACTTTCGCACACGGCTCTTCCCTGGCTCTCAGCGCCTCATGGAGCTCGCTGACTCTATCGAAGAGATCAAGATGACCTGTGCTTTCTGCACTAAGAAGGCTGTGTTCTCCCTGAAGCACTCAAGCGGCAAAGCGACCATTGGGGGGCCTACCGTGGACCTAGGAGCGGAAGAAAAATACTTCCCCACTTGCGCACGCTGTTTCCAAAAGCAGCTTCATGAAGCCAATGTGGTCTTCGAACAGTGGGCCGTCGAAGAACCCGTTAACGTAGTGGTGTAATTTTTTGTTACCAATAGGCTCCTTGCAAGGCCTTTACAATCTGGACCGATTGTCCTTGCCGTGAGCCCTATGAGATGGGCATGCTTTTCCTCAGTTCAACATGGGGGATAGAATATGACGATCATTGAGAGAGGGATGCGTTGGGCGGACACTGGGCTCAACAGCGCGGTGACCTTACCAGAAAATAGTCTTTGTCATCAGGTCGATGCTGCGGTGATGGAGTTCTTCTTTTCACCGGCATTTGAGTATCAAAACTCCACCGATGGCGGGAAGACCTTCCCACCATCGAACGCCTTGCGAGTCGGCAAGCGCATCATAAGAAATATTTTCTTTACCGGCTATGCTCCCATCCAGGCGGTCGTCTACTCCGTCTTGCACCCAGTCAATGCGGTGAAGGCGGTGCCTTTTCTCTTGGCTAAGCAAGGCTTGGCGCTTTTCTCTTTGCGGTCTCTGGCTAGCATGACGGCTTCGATGGCTGGTGCCGGGCTCGCTCTGTCCGTCTGTTTCGGCTGTGCGCTCCCCATTCCAGGACTCCTTATTACGGCTAGTTTTGCTCTTGCTCTTCTGGCGACCGCCTTGGCATCCCCAGAGGCTCGACTTCAGCCGATGCTCGCATGGGTTGAGAACCTCTCTACCGGAGTGATTTTAGGTCATGCAACAGCATGGATCATGCGTCGTCGTTTTGAGGGGCCTCTCCAGAAGTTGCGGGAAGAGGCGGGTACGACACTCAGTCTGCCAGAGGCCACCCATGAATTTGTGAACGGTGATGGTCAGCCACTTCTCATCTTCGAAGGCAAGCAGCTGGCTGGCTTTCGGGCGGGTAATGCGGCATTGGATGAGGCTTTCAAGGCAAAGTTGTTGGGGCACACTGCCCTAAAAGGTGGGGGGGATTGGGCGAAGTACGAGCCAAGTGCAGCCTATGTCCAGGGACCCAACGATGTCTTCTTGCACGGAGACCTACTGGGGCCCGGGTTAGCTTCCAATCCCTCCCAGACCTGGAGCATGTGGACTGGTTCCAAGGGGCTGCCGAAAATTACCTTACAGCATGGAGCTCTAGCGACTACGCTGACGACCGCGACTCAGGTGCGAACCCGGATAGAGAGACGGCCACGCAGTGTAGCAGCAAGAGCAGTGAGCTCCGTTTCTTAGTCAATAGCTGACCGGTCGGGACGCGGTTGAGCTCATCGCTGCGGTGCGTCAACTCGTCCTGAATCAGCCGCTAGATCTGGGAGCGGAGGAAAAGTACTTCCCCACTTGCGCACGCTGTTTCCAAAAGCAGCTTCATGAAGCCAATGTGGTCTTCGAACAGTGGGCCGTCGAAGAACCAGCTAGTGTGGTTGTGTAATTTTCATTATCAATACCAAGTCGCGGTCGGTGCCATTCAGCGATTTGGCATTAGCTCCCCGGCAATATCAATGATAGAAAATCCATTATTTGTGGATTTTCTATCATTGATATAAGATTGAGCCTTAGAGGGGCCCCAATGCGCCAAAGGCAAGGGTCAGGCCGGAGGGCTGCTGGAAAATGCTGCATGGAAAATCCACAAAAAATGGATTGTCTGACACCGATTACAGCATAACGCGGCTGATTGGTTGGCACCTTCCCTATATTTCAACGTCTGGGATGAGGAGTTTGCTACAAGACCATCAAAAGCCATTGGATGCCATTCATCGCCTGGTGAACAAGGGTGTGCTGATTCCTTTGCGGAAGGGTCTCTATCTGATTGCCCACCATGAGAGCGTTCGTTCAGGAGGAATCCCTTATTTTGCGATTGCTAATCTTATGAACGGCCCTTCTTACGTAAGCCTTCAAAGTGCGCTGTCCTATTACCAGCTCATCCCAGAAGCTGTCTTTACGACGACTTCCGTCACGTTGAAGAGAAACGTGGCCTTTGACACACCCATAGGGTCTTTTACTTTCGTTCATCTGCATGACAGGCTCTTTCCTCTTGGGGTGCAAACTCTTGAGGTTCATGGATACCCCTGCCGCATAGCGTCTCCTGAGAAGGCCCTCTGTGATCTACTCTCCAGGTTGCCTCCGCTACGAGATCTGGAATGCCTGGAACGCGAGCTGTTGGAGTCTCTACGCATCGAGCCCGAAGATTTACATCGACTGGAGCCGAGCCAGCTCGCCTTTCTCGCATCCGCCTATCACCACCGAAACCCCTCTTTACTCGCGCAGTATTGCGCCAAGTGCGCATGAAGTCCCAGATCGTCTCTCAACGCTTCCAACTGCTGGAACACGTCCAACGCCTTGCATTACTGGGCCTCTACCGTGTCGGGTTTTTTTCTCAGGCTGCATTCTATGGTGGCACTGCTCTACGGCTCTTGTATGGGATCCCTCGCTTCTCGGAAGATCTGGACTTCACGCTGCTCCGACCCGACCCGCAATTTCGATTTGATGCAGCGTTGAAGGGGCTCCAGGAGGAGCTGCGCGCTGACGGTTTAGAGGCCTCGCTAGAGATCAAAAACAAGAGCTTCGTGTCTCTAGTTCAGTCGGCATTCATCAAAACCAATACTTTACACCTCATGCTGAGAGTTCAGGGAGCGGACATTCCACGACCCAAAGGCATGCATCCAGAGGCATTGATACGAGTCAAGATAGAGGTAGACACCGATCCTCCCGGGATCTACCGCTCCATCCCTATGCTCCTGCGAGGCTCTATCCTCACCGAAGTGGAGACGCTGCCTCTTCCGCTGCTGTTCGCTGGGAAGACCCATGCGGCCCTCTGCCGAGCCTGGGCCAATCGGGTAAAAGGCCGAGACTGGTACGACATGCTTTGGTTCCTCAATAGAGGCGTAGGAATAGACATCGCAGCGTGCGAGGCAAAGCTACGGCAATCCGGTTTTCTCAAGCAGGAACACCCTCTCACCTTACCAGATCTACAGAGCCTGCTCAGGCAGCGCATCGGGGAGGTTAACTGGCAGTCTGCTCAGGCCGATCTGGAGCCTTTTCTGGAGGACCGTAGAGAAGTCGAGTGGTTGCGGACGGAGACACTGTTAAGCGCTGTGGATCTGCTGACTGCCGCGCCTGGCACCGGACGTTGAGCATGCTTCCGGCCGGGTAGCCTGGCTCCAGTTTTGAACCGGGATCCCATTTTTGGTTTATCTCATCCTTGCGCATCACCATTGAAAGGCAGGGCGTTTTGATGGAAAAGATTTGATGGCCCCACAAGCATGCTTGGAGGTATCGACTTAAATTTCAGAAGATCAAAGAATTCATTGATGATTCCTAATGTGCTGAACGTCAGCATACTAGGAATGACAAGTATTTTCCATCAGAACGCCCTGCTATTCCATGACCTTCCCCGCTTTATCCTATTGTTCAATTAAGCGGGGTTACGACTGTTTAAAATAATGATGTTAATGCAAGTATATATTATAATATATGTAAAGGCAGTCTATTGAGTTCGTGAAGTGAAGATCATTTGAATTTGCCGGTGCCGCGGGAGTGGCCACCATGGGGAGGGGAGAGTCACATGACCAGATCGATCCAGGGATGTGGACCATCTGATCGACTACCGCGCGCTCTTGTGGTCGGATCCCTTGTCTTGGGATGCGCCGCTTTAGCCGTGGCAGCTGCCGCTATTCTCATGGTTGGGCTCACGACGATGACCTTGATCCCCCTCCTTATAACCGCTGGTTGCTGGAGCCTTGTCCTTGGGGTCATGATCATCCAGCGCTGGCGACAGGGGGACGCTCATGAGGCCAGTCCCGCAGCCAGACCAGCCCCAC
>JBMOFD010000057.1:0-13054 GCA_049314435.1 Chlamydiia bacterium
TTAGGTTTTTAGGAGCGGCACGGTTCGTTATGCCACGTGATCCGATAGCCTACCTCAACGACATGCTGAAAGCGGTTGTCGACTTGCAAGAGCTAGCCTCAACTTCGAATATCGCAGAAAAGTGGCGTGTCCAGGCGATGCTGCACCTTCTTCAGATCCTCGGAGAATTTGCCAAAAGAGTGCCCCTGCCTATTCAGAAACGAACTCCGGCCATCCCCTGGAAAGGACTCATGGGTCTGCGGGACGTCATCGTCCATAAGTATTTTCGCCTGAATCTAAACATCGTGCGTCACCTGCTGAAGGACCTCCCGTTAATGGAGAAGAGTCTGCGAGACCTCTTGCATGAGACACTCTGACCTGACCAAATCTGACCAAAGCCGCGGACTAGAACCGTCTCTTCAACCGAAACCCGAGGATCAGCTGACGCCTTTTGGGCACTTCTACGAGTTCAACCCGGCCTCGTATCATTCCGACCGAGCAGAAGAAATCCCTTGTCACGACTTTCCAATCGATAAAACATTGAATTTAAACCCGTTGCTTGATAGTCTTCCTCCTTTAACTGTGAGACACCACATTCCTAGCGGGAATACTCCTAACAAGGAGAGATTCCTCGCATTGCGGGTTTCTTGTGGGAGCTACGGCTCTCTATAGGATTCTCTCTGAAAGGTACGGTGCTCGTAAGGAGTATCAACCAACATGTCAACCAAAACTAAACAAGACAAATCCGCTATCTTCCGCGCAATGAAAATTGAGCGTGTGCTGGATGACGTCACTTTCAATGAGCAGGACGCTCAGCTCTTCCGTGGGCTGATGGGCTGCGCTACTGGAGAGAGTGACGTGAACACAACAACGGGCGCCATCCTGCGCGGCCGTATCGTTGAGATCACGAAGGACTACGTCGTTGTCGACGTGGGTCTGAAGTCTGAAGGCCTCGTGGCGATCAGTGAATTCCACGATCCTCGTGAGCTGGAACTAGGCAGCGAGATCGAAGTCTTGCTCGAGCAAGCTGAAGGCGAGAATGGCCAGATCGTTCTCTCCAAAGAGAAAGCTCGCCGTCAACGTCAGTGGGAATACCTGCTCACCAACTGCAAAGAAGGCTCGGTCATCACAGGTCGCGTCATCCGTAAGGTCAAGGGTGGCCTCATGGTCGACATCGGTGTGGAAGCGTTCCTGCCAGGCTCGCAGATCGACAACAAGCGTATCAAGAACCTCGACGAGTACCTCGACAAGAGCTACGAGTTCAAGATCCTCAAGATCAACTGCGATCGCAAGAACATCGTCGTTAGCCGTCGTGAGCTCCTCGAAGAAGAGCGTCAAACACGGAAGAACGAGCTCCTTGAGCACATCAAGGAAGGCGACTCCGTACATGGTGTGGTCAAGAACATCACCGACTTCGGTGTCTTCCTCGACCTCAATGGCGTTGATGGCCTGCTGCACATTACAGACATGACATGGAAGCGTATCAAGCATCCTAGCGAGATGGTCAACATCGGCGACGAGCTGCAAGTAATCGTTCTCAGCGTAGACCGAGAAAAAGGGCGTGTGGCTCTTGGACTCAAGCAGCGTGAAGAGAATCCATGGGAACAGATTGAAGAGCGTTATCCAATTGGTGCGAAGGTACACGGCAAGATCGTGAACCTGCTGCCCTATGGTGCCTTCATTGAGCTGGAGCCAGGGATTGAAGGGCTGATCCACGTTTCCGAGATGAGCTGGACACGCAATGTGAATGATCCTAGCGAAGTGGTCACGAAGGGCCAGGAAGTTGAAGCGGTTGTTCTCTCCGTGTCTAAGGAAGAGGGCAAGATCTCCCTCGGCCTGAAGCAGATGGAGAAGAATCCATGGGAAGCTGTGGAGAACAACTACCCAGTAGGGACGAACGTCCAGGTAGAGATCCGCAACCTCACCAACTATGGCGCGTTCTGTGAGATCGAGCCTGGTCTAGAGGGTCTGATCCACATCAGCGATCTGAGCTGGATCCGTAAGGTGTCTCATCCTTCTGAAGTGCTCAATCGTGGCGACAAAGTGGATGCAGTTGTGCTGGCTGTCGACAAAGACAACAAGCGCATCAACCTCGGGATCAAGCAGCTGAGCAGCAATCCTTGGAGCACCATCGAGAAGACTCTCCCAGTAGGCACCGTGGTCAAAGGGACCGTGAGCCGCCTGGCAGCCTTTGGTGCCTATGTGACATTGGAAAATGGCCTAGAAGCCCTGGTCCATTTCTCCGAACTCTCCGACTCCCCCTTCAATAAGATTGAAGAGCTGGTGAAAGAGGGCCAAGAGGTCACAGCTAAGGTGATCAAGCTGGATCCTGAGCACAAAAAGATTGCTCTGTCGATTAAGGAATTCCTGATCGATCAGAACAAGGTCAACCGCGATGACATCGTCACAGCCAAGAGTGGGCGCAAGCCTGCCGCTGCGAAGCTGTCGGGAATCCAAGCCGGCTAAGAACGCCACTGGACGGAGTGCCCGTAATAGAGGTGCATAGGGCAGGGCCGATCTCCTACCAAGGGGATCGGCCTCATTGTTATAGGCAAGTGTGCACCGACCGTTAGAACTTAAGGTTATTTTGATGAACAAAGACCTCGTCGCCATTTTCGAGTATCTGGAGCGCGAGAAGGGAATCAAGCGTGAGCTTGTTGTGAGTGCGCTTGAAGAGGCTCTCCACGCCGCAGCCCGCAAGAGTGTCACAGGAATTGCTGATGTCACTGTGTCGATTCACCCACGTACGGGTGTGATCGATGTGCTCACCGAAAAGACAGTTGTCGAAAAGGTGAGACGCCCAGCTCTTGAGATCGCTCTGAAAGATGCCATCGAACTGAATCCGGAGGCCCAACTAGGCCATCGGATGTTGGTGAGTGTTATGCCAGAGAACTTTGGGCGCATCGCCGCGCAGACCGCGCGACAAGTGATGGCTCAGAAGTTGCGGGAACTCGAACGGGATGTAATCCGTGCTGAGTATCGGCATCGCATGGGCGAGCTGATCAGCGGCACGGTCAAGCGTCTAGTCCGCGGGCAGAACGTCATGGTCGACCTAGGAAAGGTTGAAGCGATCCTCCCTATGCGCGAGTACCCCAAGACGGAAAGCTACAATATTGGCGACAAGGTCGTTGCTCTTCTCTACGAAGTACGCGACACCGAGCTAGGCGGAGCCGAAGTGGTCCTGTCAAGGAGCACTCCCGATTTCGTACGAGCTCTCTTCCATCAAGAAGTCCCTGAAGTCGCAGATGGCACGATTGTCATCGAGAAGATCGCTCGGGAAGCTGGGCTACGCTCGAAAGTCGTCGTCCGCAGCACCGATATGAAGGTCGACCCAGTAGGAGCCTGCGTAGGGCTTCGCGGTGGTCGCATCAAGAATATCTTGCGAGAGCTTGGGCTGGAGAAGGTCGACATCGTTCCTCATAGTGAAGATGTCCTCGAACTGGTGCAGAATGCGCTAGCCCCTGTTCAACTGCAACGCATCGCCATGAGTGAAGAGGAGCCAGCCATGCTGGTGATCGTCTCTGATGCCGACTATCCTGTGGCTATCGGCAAACGTGGGGTGAATGCTCGCCTTACAGGAGAGCTAGCCGGGCTCCATCTCGTGATCGAACGTATGAGCGACTACGAGAAAGATCAAGCGGAAGTACGGGCCTCAGAAGCCGGTATGGACGATCCCACACTAGACGAAGAGGTCGTCATTCCTGGCGTCAACAGTCTATTGATTGAAAGCTTGAAGGGCGCAGGGTATGATACATTCCGTAAAGTCTTGCAAGCCTCACCTGGACAACTTGCGCACGTTCCCGGCATTAGTTCGGAAACGGCCGATCGCATTCTTGAGGCCATCCGTAAAATGAGGGTCGAAAAAGTTGGCCAAGAACCTCAAGGTTAATGTCAAAAATGCTCAGCTTGCTGAGGCTCTGAACTTGGTTAAACCCAAGTTGAAAGCACCGAGGAAGGCGGTCAAGGAACCGGAAGCTGTTACGGCTCCGGATCCTATTGAATCGCTGGAAGTCGAAGGCGTCGAGCAAACCTCTCGTCGGAGCCCCCTTGAGGGGACCATTATATCCTCAACTGCCCATGAAGAGGCAGTCGTCACGAAGCCGCAGGAGAGCCGCATTGAGGAGCGGAGTCCCTCGGATCAGGAGCCCGAACGCGTGTCCACGACTATTCCATCCGCCCCATCGATCGAAGCCACCCCTGTGGCTCCTCGACCTCCGGCCCGGAAGGCCCCCGAATCAAGGGGCTCTGACGGTCCTGCGAGAGGGGCACCGAACATCAATGGGCGCGGTGGAGACCCTCGTGGGGCAGCTGGTCCACGTGCTCCGGTAGAGCCCAAAAAGCTCTATCCTGGCTTTGGGACTCCGATGGCAGCACCGACTGGTCCTGTATTCAAGGCATCGGCGAGCACGTTCCAGTATGCAGCAGCTCGACGGCCTCCTGAAGCACCTCCTGAACCGCAAAGAGACTCTCGCGATTCTCTAGACGGAGCAGATGGATTGCCAGCAAGACGTTCAGAGCGGCCTTATGACCGCGATGCAGCGCCAAGAGGGCCGAGACCAGCAGGTGGTCCTTCTGGAGCAAGTCGTCCTATGGGGCCTCGTCCTCCTTATGATCGAGGAGCCGCACCTGGTGCTCGTCCTCCTTATGGGGATCGTCAAGGCACAGGGCGTCCTCCTTATACACCAGGAGCTCCTGGTGCTACAGCTCGTCCTGGTTATGACCGTGGGCCTCGGCCTGCTGGTGACAACCGCCCGATGACGAGCCGTCAGTTTGGCCGTGCTGTGGCACCTGGCGCCCGTCCTTCTGGGGTCGGACGTCCTATGGGGCCTCCTGGCAGTCGTGGGCCTGGTGGTCCTCCTCGCGGTCCAGGCACAGGTCCTCGTGGACCTGGCATGGGCGGAGCGGGGCGTGGAGCTCCGATGATCCTGCCTCCTGGCAAAGAGACACCCAGCCGCTTTGGAGAGCGCAAAGACGCTCCTCGCCGTCCTGATGCCAACCGAGAGCGCGATGCTCGACGAGTCAAGGGACAAGGCGATGGGCGTTTTGATGCTCGGGATCGTCAGGGATTGAGAGACACAGACGATGAGGGCTGGCGCAAGCGCCGTGGAGTGAAGGGCCGCCAAGAGATGGCAGACCTTCGTCCAGAGACAGATGTGACCGTCAGGTTACCGATTTCTGTGAAAGACCTCGCGGCAGCTATGAAGCTCAAGGTAGGTCAGGTGATCAGTAAGCTCTTTATGCAAGGGCTGACCTTCACCGTGAACGATCTGCTGGATGATGAAACACTCATTCAACTGGTTGGCTCTGAGTTCCACTGCACGGTTCATGTGGACCGCTCGGAAGAAGATCGGGTGGCTGTGACCAAGCAGAGCATTCGCACAGAGATCCAGACCTGCACACCGGAGCAGCTCATCATGCGAGCTCCTGTGGTCACCTTCATGGGTCACGTGGACCATGGTAAGACAAGTCTGATCGATGCGATCCGCAGCAGTAACCGTGCGGCACAGGAAGCGGGCGCGATCACTCAGCACATTGGGGCCTTCCAGGTCACCACTGGGTTTGGGGCGATCACGATCCTCGACACACCTGGTCACGAGGCGTTTGATGCGATGCGAGCGCGTGGTGCGGATGTAACGGATGTCGTCGTTCTGGTTGTGGCCGGAGATGAGGGCATGCGTCAACAAACGCTCGAGGCTCTGAACCAGGCTCGAGCTGCTAAGGTGCAGATTTTGGTGGCCATCAACAAGGCTGACCGTCCCGGCTACAATGTCGAGCAGGTCTACCGCCAGTTGGCTGACCAGGACCTTCTGCCTGAAGCATGGGGTGGACAGACGATCTGCGTGCAGACATCGGCCGTCACAAAGCAGGGTATCGATCAGCTCCTGGAGATGGTCGCGCTGCAGACTGAAGTGATGGAGCTACATGCCTGCCCAGGCATGCGAGCACGTGGTACGGTTTTGGAAGCGGAGATGCACAAGGGATTGGGTGCTACGGCAACGGTTCTCGTGCAGAACGGGACACTGCGGCTTGGGGACAGCTTGGTCTTCTCCAACTGCTGGGCTCGCGTCAAGACGATGAAGAACCACCTCGGTCAGAACATGAAAGAAGCGGGCCCTTCGGTGCCTGTCATGGTCACGGGGCTCTCCGATCTGCCTGAGGCAGGCTCGGAGTTCATTGTGGTCAAGAATGAGCGTGAAGCTCGTGAAATTTCCACGGCTCGACTTGAAGGGTTGCGTCATGCAGCTCAACAGACGAAGCGCCCATCGATGGACTCCCTATTAGAGGCCACCGAGAAGAAGACACTGCGATTGATCATCAAGGCAGACGTGAAGGGATCTCTAGAGGCTCTTCTCAACGCTCTGGGTCGTATCAAGAGCGAGAAGGTGTCGATCGAGATTGTGAGTCAGGGAGTGGGAGAGATCTCGGAGTCAGATGTCATCTTGGCAGCGACCTCCAAGGCCTTCATCTTCGGGTTCCACACAGTGATCGAAGCGCATGCTGCGGAGTTCGTGAGAGAACGCGGCGTGTCCGTCAAGTTGCATGATATCATCTACCACCTGGTTGATGATGTCCGAGATCAGATGCGCAATCTGCTCGACAAATTGCAGCGGGAAGCGGAATTGGGGATTGCCGAAGTGCGTCAGACATTCAAGTCTTCTGCACTGGGTATCATCGCCGGCTGTCAAGTGGTCCAAGGATTGGTCCGCCGGAACAGCTTAGTGCGACAGATCCGCAATGGCGAAGTGATCTGGAAGGGGTCTATTTCTGGCCTGAAGAAAGTGAAAGAGGATGTTCGTGAAGTATTGAAAGGGTTCGATTGCGGGATCCTTCTCAGCGGCACGAGCGATATCCAGGAGGGAGATCTCCTGCAAGCCTATGAGATCGAGTTCATTTCGCAAGATCTGTAACCGATTGAATCCTGGGGAGCTCGCCGAGCTCCCCCATTTGGAACATTCATGTCATCAAGACGCATTTTACGACTCAATAATCTGCTGCAAGAGGTCATCAGCGAGACCATCCATCGTGAGGTGAAGAATCCCCATGTGGGTTCCTTCCCATCGGTGGCGCGAGTAGAAATCTCTCCCGACCTCCATCATGCCAAGGTGTTCATTAGCATCCTCGGCAATGCAGCTGATCGAGAGAAGACCCTTGCTGCCCTACGCTCTGCGTCCGGGTTCATTGCTGTACACAGTGCGAAGAAAGTCAATCTACGCTACTTCCCTGAGCTCAGCTTCCATTTAGACACCACAGTCGACCAACTCATGCACATCGAAGAGATCCTACGGAAAGTACGTCCGGAGGGCGATCGCGGTGGTGAGTGAGGGCGGTCTTCTCCTGATCGACAAGCCGAAGGGCTGGACGTCTCATGACTGCGTAGCTGTCATGAGGAAACGCGTAGGTCTTCATAAGATCGGGCATGCCGGCACGTTGGATCCCTTTGCCACTGGGCTCCTCATCCTCCTGATTGGACGTAAGTACACCAGCCAAGCTGAGCAGCTGCAAGGGCATGATAAGTCCTACTGGCTGCGTATCCGTCTTGGGCAATCGACCGACACACAAGATGGTGAAGGCCAGGTGCTGACATCGTCAGATGTCGTGCCCACTCAGCAGGCACTCGAAGAAGCTCTTTCTCGATTCCAAGGGGATCTGTTGCAGCTGCCTCCGATGTTTTCTGCCAAGAAGATCGACGGGCAGAAGCTCTACAATCTAGCACGTAAGGGGCGAGTTGTTGAGCGTGTAGCTCATCCGATCCGTCTCTCCTGTCAGCTTCTTCAGTTTGAGTATCCCTGGGTCGAGCTGCATGTGGACTGCACGAAGGGCTCGTACATGAGGACGGTAGCCCACGACCTCGGAGAGCTCTTGGGATGTGGCGCCCATGCCAGCGAGCTGCGTCGTCTACGTTCCGGGTCGTTCGCCGTAGAGCAGGCTATTTCGCTTGAACAGGCCCGTGATCCAAACTGGGATCTTACAGAACGGCTCCTTACCGAGGTTCCCTATGGCTCCAGTTCTGACGATCGGAACCTTTGATGCCGTGCATCGAGGGCACCAGCGGCTGATTGCTGATGCGGCTTGCTACGGTCCGGTCACAGTGGTTACCTTTGATCCCCATCCGCGAGCGGTCTTACAGGGTGTGCCGCATCTACCCCTTCTTTCCATTGAGCAGCGGCAAGCTCAGCTATTTGCCGCCGGGGCAGATCGCGTCCGCGTGATCCCCTTCACCCCCGAGCTAGCGCAACTGAGCTATGAAGCATTCCTGGACCTGCTACGACAGGAGGAGCCCTTTCAGTTTCTGGTGGGAGGTCCTCAGCACGCCATCGGTCATCAACGTGGAGGCACGTGCTCAGCACTGCGCGCTCTAGGAGAGCAGTGGGGCTTTGAGTTTCTGGAGATGAGTCCCCAGGTTGATACAGGGGGGATCATTTCAGCCTCCAGGATCCGCGGCCTGCTAGCGCAAGGTGAACTAGCGCAGGTGGAAGCGCTACTAGGACGTCCTCATCTCTTCTGGGGACCCGTGATCCAGGGAGCCGGGCGCGGGACACCGCTGGGATTTCCGACAGCCAATTTGGCGACGGGCAAGATCCTCCTGCCGCCCCATGGTGTCTATGCAGCCCAGGTCTACCGCAGAGTGGAGGGAGAGCCCCTGGGCCCTCTCTCCTCCCCTCTTCCTGCTGTTGTGAACCTCGGCCCAGCCCCTACAGTGCACCGCGAGGAGATCCTCCTAGAGGCCCACCTGCTAGACTGGCAGGGGGATCTCCGTGGCGAGACGATCGGCATCCGCCTTGTGCGCTACCTACGTCCTCAGCAGCGCTTCAGCGGGCTTGACGCCTTGAAGACCCAACTGGCTCAAGATGTTCGCCACGCCTCTCAGCTTCTCTGACCGGCTGCTGACTCGCGTAGAAGCCTACGTCGTACCCTGCTGATCGTTCGAACCAGTAGTGGTAGAGGGGCAGGTTGAGGAAGCAGATCCCCCCAACGGTCTGGAGGAATTTGCGGTTGAAGAGGCAATCCTCACGAGGAGAGGGTGTCTCGATCCAGCGCATCCCCGCATTAAACGCCCAGCTACGCAAGCCAGGTACACCGTTCACAAGAGGATGGTGCTCGTCCTGGAGAGAGTTCTCATCCACAATGGGAAAGAGAGGCAG
Source organism: Chlamydiia bacterium (assembly GCA_049314435.1). GTDB lineage: Bacteria > Chlamydiota > Chlamydiia > Chlamydiales > JBMOFD01 > JBMOFD01. Next base: position 9,123 of record JBMOFD010000057.1, read on the forward strand.
AGCACCCAGGTCAAATCGGAGCTCCTGAAACTCCTCATCGGAGAGATGCCAGGTGCCAGGACGATTGAGCTCGGCGTGAGGGAGGATCGCACACCCGTGCAGCACCATCTCCACCTCCTCAAACTCCTCGAAAACGCGCATCATCGCCTCGATACGCTGAGGATGCGGTGCATCGTCAGCATCCTGGCAGATCAGAATGTCCCCAGTAGCTTTGCTGGCGGCAGCATTTCGATTGCCCCCACGCGTCACGGTGTGATTGTGGAGTACCCAGCGCACCTTCCGTGGAAAGGAGATCTGTGTGAGATCCTTCAGTACCGATCGGCTAAGCATGGCGATGCCGCTGAGTGAGATGACGACTTCATCGGGAAGACGCGTCTGTTGTTCCAGCCGATGCAGCAGATCGGGGAGATATTGAGCATGCCGATGGTGACAGGGAATCAGCATGGAACATGTAAGAGCGGTTCCCAGATGGCTCAACGCCATCATGCAATACAACCAGACGCGCATGGTTAGATATCCTCAAAACGATCGCTTTCCCGACGAGATCTCGTAGTGGCGATCCGCAGCTATCCTAACGACTTCATCCTGACATGTCATTAGGGAAGCGCTGATTGGCCTCACGTAGGCACTGTAAGGCGATTGTGATCCGAGAAGGTCACTAGCGTCCCTAAACGGCCAGAAGGGGCCCTGCCATTTGTCCTATCACTGGGAGAACACAAACGGCCTGTAGAATGGGTTCTCGGGGTTCTTGCAACGCCCAGGTGGCCCATGCTAAACTCTCCTGGCTAAAAAGTCAGACATCTAGAAAGGAGAGTCATTTTGATACCAGCAGTTGAAGGTCTTAGCAAAGTGTTGGTTCCTTCACCCACCAAATGCCGCTCTGACCCCGTTATTGGCTTCAATAGTCCAGGGCAATCGGGAGCTCAAAGCCCTAGTCTCCAGTCCGGTCGAGTGGGTAGGCCTCCAGCAGGAGCGGTGCCGATCAATACATTTACACTCGGCCTACTGAAGAGTGATCAGAGCCTTGGGAAGTGGAGCGATAGGACACCTGGGTTCATGGAGAATGAGCGAAAACTGATTCTAAAACCTACTCTGAGCGGTCCTACGCCGACCTGGGTTGACGCCTAAGACCACGTTGTCCATGTCAGGTCTCAGCTAGCCTGAAAGGCTCTCTAGAGTTCCGGCGCGCGCATCTTTACAACCTATTTACTCAGTGAGCCTACACTGCCTGTGTAGGTTAAGCTTCATCAGGAGGAGTCGATGTCAGCACCCATAGGACGTGGAGGGCCACCTGGCCCATATAGCGCCGGAGGACCTCCAGGCCCATCATCAGCCAATCGTAGAGGGCCACCTGGCCCTTCATCGAGACCTGAACCAGATGACGGCAGCTCTCTGTCGGTCTTAGCCTCTTTGGGCGCCGCGCTCGTACAGTGGATCGTCCCATCAGAAAGCCCCTCGCTAGCAGGCCGCGGTGGCCCATCTACTGGTCATGCAACCATCAATGATGCGGCTCAGCGTAGGATGGGTCCTAGTTCATCAGGTGTTGGACGAGGCTGTCCTGTGACCTACAACGAACGCGGGGAGCCCTGTGCTTCGATTGGAGGCTCTCAGTCCAATGCTGCGCCCCGCAGTCAGCCCAGGGAAGTAGTTCGTGATCAACAGGGTCGTGCTCATGCAGCCATTGGATCTTCCAGCAAGGGCGGTGGGAATGCCAATGCGCATGCGTCTATCGGAGGCGGCGGGAATCAGCATGCCAGGATTGGGAACGATCGCAATCGGCTATAGTTCAAGGTTGACTCGATACTAGGAATTTTTGGGATTGATCTTTGGAGGCCGCATGGCCTCCAAAAGTCTCCCGCCCACCAGCCAGAACTGACGACGGCACAGAAGCTGACGTCGGTCGCGCTAGAGACCGACGACCTGCTGCGTCCGTGCCTGCAAGGCAGCGGCTAAGCGTGCTTCACCAGAGCCAGTGAGCTTCGCGACACCGGCATCGAGGAGCATCAGGAGATGGCGCTCTCTTGGAGACCGCTGATCGATGTCCACTCCGGCAGCGGCAAGACGATGCTGCCAAACCACACGAGAGCGCATTAGGGTCACCACATTGTCGACATCCTCCATCTGAAGCATGAGAACGTCCAGGTCGTGGTTCTTGCTGGCAGCCTTGTCCAACTCATCTTTGAACACCCAGCGAGTGAAGCGTCGATTCCAGGTGAGCGGCACATGTTCGGGATCGGTGCTCATCAGAAGAGCACCAGGCAGATTGAATTCAGGAAGTGTTGAACCCGCACGTGTCGCCCGGTGGATGCCCTTCGCGAGGCCGCCTACGCCTGACAACTCACCTTCCAATAGTCCATCCAAACAGAGGGCATTTTGACGCAGTGTGGCAAGACGATGCAGAAGCACCGGCTGCATCTCCGAAATGGTGTCGCGACCGTAGCAAATAGTTCGAAGGCCATCCTGAAGGGCTACTGGTCCATTAGCTTGGTTTCGCACGTTCTTTAGCCACTCGAGCCGGTCCAGCACCCGTTGTGCCTGCTGGCGAGATTCCGCAGGAGGCCTCTTGTGGCCAGTTTCCGAGCCCTTTAGGTCTGCCATGTGTTGGAGAATGATCGCCAGGTATCGCTTAGCTCTGTCATCACCGAACTGCCAGGTCGAGGAAGTGCCACCTTTCAGTTCACCATGCACCTCACAGATCAGCTGATCAAGAGTACGCTTCGCCAGGAAGATCTCTTTTTGATGCTTACGCCAGGCCGGTATAGCCACCGACCCCGAACTCTCCCCTCTTGGAGCCCTTGGACGAGAGGTCTCGCCTTCCTGGCTTGGACCTGCTTGTTCAGCTTGCGCCTGGGCTTGGAAGGGCTCTTGGACTAACGTCGTGCTCAACCAGTCTAAGAGATTTGCACTCGTTGCCACCATCCATGGTTTTTCCATCGACTCAGCCCATGGTTGGGCCGTGTCGATGTCCCACTCCATATAGTTGGAAACAACCAGATCCTTTCTGACGAATTGCGCCACGACGTCAGCCAGTGCAGCTAACCGGTCCTGCTGTTCGGCAGCCTCAAGCCCACTCGAGTAAACCAAGGGTGGGGGTGGGGCACGTTGATAGCTCTCTACCGCGTGTTGGACCCCATCGTTACGGAGCGATCGGATCATCATCAGCATGCCAGGCAATCGCACAGCCGCAAGCATCCAACTGCCATAATACAGAGCCGACACAAGAAGACAGGCCATGGCAGCCATCCGAATGGCCTTGTGTGCCGCAGGGGGCATTTGAAGAGTATCGTTGACGAGTAGGCAAGCTCCCCCTACAGCCGTGCCCACTAACATGCCAAGAGGAGCCGTTGCCAACGTCAAGGCGGCCGTCACTATCATCAGTGCCATCAAGACATAACAAACACCGGCTCTAGCCCGTTTACTCGCACTTTGAACCAACTCCAGTCGATCGAGCTCGCCCACTAGCTTCTCGTAAGTCTGGGCTTCTCTTTCTCGGAGCTCACGCGGAGCAGCTCGCCCTGTGTCGCTAGCTAGAAATGCCGCGACTTCAGCGAGATCATTCTTTTTGTCCTCGATGAGCGCCCTCCCCTGTGCGAGCGCAGATCCAAAGGCCCTGGCCAACACCGACCCCAGAAATCCGAGAACAAATGCACCGACTCCAGAGATGCGCCTACACCCTAACTTGGCCGCTATGGAACTGAGCCTAACAAACGTGTCGTACTGAACGAGAGACTCGAGGAGTAGACTGAAAATCTGTTCTAAAGAGGCACCCTCTGGAGCCGCTAAAGACTCTCCAGTACGTTTAACCATGTCATGGATGAACACAGCTTGCGTAAAACCATTACACCCGTAGACCACTGGTTGCATCATAGCGCCGCTTAATTAAAATATTATCAGCTTACTATAACACGGCGATCAACTAGCGGCAATCAATG
>JBMOFD010000058.1:0-12850 GCA_049314435.1 Chlamydiia bacterium
CAAAGAAGACTCTAGCTCTCGTTCGTGCTATCATCGGACCCTCATTCTTCGATCCGTCGCCATCAGGAGGTCATCATGCCGGGCACACTCGTTCTTTTGCCCAACAGCCTGGGAGGGCCAGTGGCCGATGTCCTCTCTCCTATGGTTCTTCCATGGCTTCAGAAGATCGATGGTCTGATCGCTGAATCGGAGCGTGGTGGCCGGCGTTACCTGGAGCAGTTCCAGGGACTCAAGCGCGCACCCCGTGATCTACCGATCGCGGTTCTGGGAGAGCATCAGGCGAAGGAGGATCCTAACTGGTTCCTCGAGCCTTGCCTCAAAGGAGAGACCTGGGGCTACGTGTCCGATGCAGGGATGCCTTGCATCGCCGATCCAGGCGCTCGCCTCGTCCAATGTGCTCGGTACAACGGAGTTGAAGTGGTGGCGTTGCCAGGGCCCTCAGCGCCCATGCTGACGCTGATGCTGTCGGGGCTTCCTGCTCAACAGTTCCAGTTTCATGGCTATCCACCTAAGGGACCAGAAGACCGCATGTCCTGGGCTCAGCACTGTGCCGAGCAGTTCATCACGCAGCTCTGCATCGAGGCTCCCTATCGCAACAGAGCTCTTCTCGAGACGCTTCTTAAGGCTTTGCCTAAGGGATCCCGGCTTTGTGTAGCCGTGGACCTCATGCAGCCGACCCAACAGGTTGAGGTGCATCTCGTCGAGCGATGGTCCGTCACGATCGATGGTCTAGAGGATCGACCCGCCGTATTTGCTTTCTGCCCAGCCCGACCTGAGTCGCGCCAACCTCGCAGGCGATAGATCTCTCTACGGAGACGTCGTCGCTAAGACGAGTTCAGAAGCCACCAGATCGTGCAGGTCGAGACCTCGCTCGGTCAGGTGGATTCTGGACGGAGTCCGTACTAAGAGCTCCTGCTCCGACAACGTTATCAGCTGAGCCGAGAGGGTGGGACTAAAGTCTCCCCACTGTCTTTGGAAGAGGTCGAGGTCTAGGCCATCGGTCAGCCGCAGACCTACCGCCAGCATTTCTCGTTGCCTAGCCTCGGCTGAAAGGCTCTCCTCCTCGCTGCGCGCCAGTTCACCACTCAAGACTGTACGAGCCCAGCGGTGCAGATGCGGGAGGTTATGGAAGCGTTGCTTATGCCAGAAACTCCAGGCAGAGGGGCCGATGCCCCAAAAGGGACGTCCTAGCCAGTAGCCTGTGTTGTGACGAGAAGCCAGCAGGCGGGCAGGGTCGTCCGGACTCCTCCGAGCAAACGCTGAGATCTCATACCGCTCAAAGCCGCCAGTCGCAGCGATCGACTTCGCATCTTCCAGCATCATCGCGCCCACTTCGGGGCTAGGGATCTCCGTCTGCAGCTTCTGTCGTTGCCGATCAAAGGCCGTATGCGGTTCGATCGTCAGGTTGTAGAGAGAGAGGTGCTGGACGGGTAACTGGATCGCTCGTTGAAGCGTCTCCTGCCAGGAGCTACGCGTCTGGCCTGGTGTCTCCATCATCAGATCGATGCTGATGTTCTTGAATCCGATCTGTGAGGCTTGCTCGATAGCCACGAGGGCTTGATCTGCGGTGTGGTGACGTCCTAGCCGTTTGAGCTCTTCCTCTTGCAGGGACTGCACCCCAAGAGAGAGGCGGTTGATGCCCAGGGCATGGGAGGTGTGCAGATGCTCTTCGGTCAGATCCTCAGGATTGGCCTCCAGGGAGATCTCCACATCGGATGCGTCTAATGTGCCAGCGGGGAGGAGCTCTTCCAACAGGCGCTGCATGAGGTGGGCTGGTAGCAGAGCTGGTGTGCCGCCGCCGAGGTAGAGCGAGGTAAGACGGAGGGGAGTCATCGTAGATCGGAGCAACCGATGCTCAGCGATGAGCCCCTCTACGAGGAGCTCCGCATCGGCTAAGCGAAAAGGTGTCACATAGAAGTGACAGTAGGGACACTTGCGTCGACAAAAGGGGATGTGCACATACAAGCTGTATGTGCCAGCCTCGTATGAGGGAGTCTTACCAGCGGTCCACATCAGGGTCTTCTAGAGGGCCTCGACGCCAACGATTGCGGTCACTGAAAGGGTCGTCCTCGTCCTCAGTGCTCTGGTCATCATCTTCCTCTTCTGCGCTACCCGACTCCTCTTCGGCTGATTCGCCGGCATCGCTGTAGTAGTAGGTCGATGACTCAGACTCATAGCCGTCCGATTCCATGTCGAAGCTGCTTTCGGAAGCGCTTTCCTCGCCGATCTCAGCATCGGGGAGAGTATGCGAATCAGGGTACGCTGCACGCGCCTGATTCGAGCGACGTGGAGTCACGAACTCCTCGCCGTCGCCGCTCTCCTTCAGCATGCGTAGGCGCTCGCGCTCCTCCTCCATGCGGACCTGGATCTGCCGGATCTCCTCCTGGTGACGGGGGATTTCCTTTTTGGGAACTAGACCCAACTTCAGCCACTCCTCGAGATCGTGGAGCTCTGATTCCAGTTTCTTCAACCGCTCGCTCTTCATCAAATTGACGCGACGGAAACCCCTCGCCAAAGCAAGAGGAGGAAGTCGCGCTCCTTATCAGGTTAATATGTCTACTTAGGGGAGACATGATTCCGGCTCAAGGCCCTTTCGTGCAACAGCCCACATGGGTCTACCCTAAATTCGCCGTTCTCATACAGTAAATTTAATTTTCGGTCTGTGGCCATATGCTTCCGTATGTGGACAGGATACCTCTCTATTCCATGGTTTACACGGAGAGACGGGCGTCTGTGACAAAGCATGCTACAGAGGAGTGAGGCAGGGAAATGGGGCTGGCGTTCGGCGAGAATCGAGAGCATCTCGAAGAGCAATACGCGATCTGGCGACAGAACCCAGAGCAGTGTTCACCCGAATGGCGCGCTTTTTTTGAGGGGATGGAGTTTGCTGGTCCCGGCATGGCGAGCCAGGCCACCGTTGAAGCGAATGCGGTGGTGAAGGCCTATCGGCTATACGGTCACCTAGCTGCTTCCTCAAATCCACTCCGTGAAGCAGTGGCTCCGCTGCAGCTGGATCTGGCGAGCTTGGGTTACACCGACCCAGCGATGGAAGTTCCATCGGAGGGATTTTTCCCGGAGCCTACGGTTCCTCTCAGTCGACTGGTTGAGGCACTCAGGCAAACCTACTGTGGATCGATCGGGATCGAGTACATGGGATCGGGTTCTGAGGTGGAGGCCTACATCCAGCAGCGCATCGAGCCCACGCGTTTCCATACGGAGTGGACGGTTCAACAAAAGAGAGCACTGCTCGAGATCCTCAACAGGACGGAGCTTTTCGAGCTGTTTCTCCACACCAAGTTCACTGGACAGAAGCGGTTTAGTCTGGAGGGAACGGAAGCTCTGTTGCCGATTCTTCAGGCCGTGGTTGACCATGGCGCGAGTTTGGGTCTTGCCCAGATCGTGCTAGGCATGGCTCATCGAGGTCGGCTGAATGTGCTGCATACTCTACTCGGGCGGCCGATCTCGTTGGTTTTTCATGAGTTTGATGAGAGCTATGTGCCCTATCCCTTCGAGGGGTCGGGTGATGTGAAGTACCACAAGGGCTTTACCGGCACGATCACGACCGCTACTGGAGCCAAGGTCGAGGTAGCCGCGATGGCGAATCCCAGCCATTTGGAGGCGGTCGATCCCGTGGTGGAGGGCTTTACCCGTGCACTTCAGGATCGTCACGGCACCATTCCCTTAGAGGCGCCTCCGGCATCGGTCCCCAAGGAGCGTAGGGTAGTGGAGATGCCGCTGCTGATCCACGGAGATGCTTCGGTGGCAGGGCAGGGCGTGGTCTACGAGACGCTGCAGATGGGCGGACTACGCGGGTATACAACGGGCGGCACACTCCACGTCGTGATCAACAACCAAGTGGGGTTCACAGCCGCACCCGAAGAGACTCGGTCGACGCGCTATGCCACCGATTTAGCTAGAGCCTTTCGCTGCCCGGTCCTGCATGTGAATGCAGAGGATGCCGAGGCGTGTGTGGAGGCGGCTCGATTAGCAGTGGAGCTAAGGCAGCAGTTTGGTGTCGATGTGTTCATCGATCTGGTGGGTTACCGCAGATATGGCCACAACGAGGGCGATGAGCCGGCGTTCACGCAGCCGCTAGAAACCCAAATGATCCGCGCTAAAGAGTCGACACGAGTGCTCTATCGCAATCGCCTTATGCAAGAGGGTCTTCTTGAACAGAAGGTGGCAGAAGAAATGGAGGAAAAGTTCCGTGCGGAGCTCCTGCAAGCCCTTCAAGAGAGCGGTCAGTATGTCAAAGAGCCTCCCACTAGAAAGGCGGCTCAGGGTCTTGAGGATCCGGTATGGGCTCAGCATGTGCAGACAGCAGCTCTAGCCGCGCCTCCTCGTGAAGGCCAACTACGAGCCCTAGCCCAACAGCTTACGACATTCCCAGAGGGCTTTACGCCCCACCCTAAGGTGAAGCGGCTCATTGAGCAGAGGCGAAAGCAGCTGGAAGAGGGGATCGATTGGGCGTGGGCTGAAGTGCTGAGTCTGGCTTCTCTACTCACCCAGGGGGTCCCCGTGCGCCTCTCGGGGCAGGATGTGGGTCGAGGGACCTTCAGTCAACGCCATGCGGTATGGGTCGATCAGAGTACGGGGCTCCCATGGAGTCCTCTCCAGCATCTCTCGCCTTCGCAGGCTCCCTTCTCTGTATGGAATAGTCATCTGAGTGAATACGCTGTCATGGGGTTTGAGTATGGGTACTCCCTGCTCACTCCAGCTCAACTGGTGATCTGGGAGGCGCAGTTCGGTGATTTTGCGAACGGGGCGCAGATCTTGATCGACCAGTTCATTGCAGCGGGTGAAAAAAAGTGGGGCCGCCACAGTGGGCTCACGCTATTCCTCCCCCATGGCTACGAAGGGCAAGGTCCCGAGCACTCTTCAGGAAGGCCTGAGAGGTTTTTGCAGTTGTGTGCAGAGGAGAACCTCCGCGTGGTGGTTCCCAGCACACCGGCTCAGCAGTACCATCTTCTTCGGGAGCAAGCGCTCATCTCTCCACCTCATCCCCTGATCGTCTTCACGCCCAAGGGCCTCCTTCGTGCTCCCCAGGCGACGAGTTCGCTGGATGAGTTGGCGGAAGGGGTATTCCAGCATCTGATACCAGATCCTCGTGTGATGGGCTCGGTCACGCGGCTTGTGTTCTGTACGGGGAAGATCTGGTATGAGCTGGAAGCTCTTCGAGAACAGCTGCAGGTGACGGGCCTGGCCATCGTGAGGATCGAACAGTTGTACCCGATGCCCGACCTGCGCACTCTGCTTACCGAGCTGATGCCCAAGAAGATCGTCTGGGTGCAGGAAGAGCCGCAGAACCAGGGATACTGGGGCTACTTGCGCACAAGGTTGCCAGCTGGTACGGAGTACTGTGGGCGTCCAGCAGCGGCCGCAACAGCCACCGGAAGCCATGCTCAGCATAAGGCTCAACAGACCGCGCTTCTGCGCCAAGCTCTAGGACTCGAGGCGTAACGATGAAGATTGAGATCAAAGTCCCTTCGTTGGGCGAGTCGGTGTCTGAAGTGGTCATAGGGCGACTGCTCAAACCCTCCGGATCTCTGGTCCAGCAAGACGAAGAGATCGTGGAGCTGGAGACCGACAAGGTGAACCAAGTGCTCCCCGCTCCAGCTGCTGGACAGCTCGTCTGGAAGGTGAAAGAGGGAGAGACTCTGGCGATTGGAGCTCTTCTTGGTTCGATCGACACCGATCAAAAGGTGCCGGCTTCAGCCCCTGAAGCCAAGCCTCCTTCGGCTCCCAAAGTCGTGCCCCTTGGCCCCCAACAGCCTTCTAAGACACCCCCAGCATCCTCAGGACCAGCTTTACGCCGATCAATCGAGGAATGGGTACAAAGAAGCGCTCCGGAGGCTACGCCACCATCTGCTGCGCCGCAGGCGCCGTCGCAGGCGTCGGAGGGTGGGGAGAGACGACCTATGTCGAAGCTGCGCAAGACGATTGCGCGGCGGTTGGTGGAGGTGCAGCAGACGACAGCCAGCCTGACAACCTTCAATGAATGCGACATGAGCCGTGTCATCGAGCTACGCAGCCGCTACAAAGAGAAGTTCCAGAAAGAGCACGGCGTAGGCCTTGGCTTCATGAGCTTCTTCATCAAAGCCACGGTGGATGCTCTACAGGCCTATCCAGGTTTTCACGCCTTCATCGAAGGCGATGAGATCGTCCAGTTCCGTGGGTATGACATCAGTGTGGCGGTCTCCACCGATCGCGGTCTGGTCGTTCCCGTTCTGAGGGGATGCGACCAAAAGACCTTTGCGGAACTGGAGATCGAACTGGCGGATCTGGCCACGCGTGCCCGAGCGAACCAGCTCACCCTGGCCGACCTGAAGGGCGGATGCTTCACCCTCTCCAATGCCGGGGTCTTTGGGTCCCTACTTAGCACTCCCATTCTTAACGCCCCTCAGGTGGGGATTCTCGGGATGCATAAGATCCAGGACCGACCCATCGCCGTGGACGGCAAGGTCGAGATCCGACCCATGATGTATCTAGCGCTCACCTATGACCACCGCATGGTGGATGGAAAAGAAGCGGTCTCATTCCTGGTGCATGTGAAGAACTGCATCGAAGATCCCAGTCGCTTGATGCTCGAGGTGTGATGGAACAGCGGGATCTGATCGTCATTGGAGCTGGGCCAGGCGGCTATGTAGCGGCCTTAAGAGCCGCCCAGTTGGGTATGAGTGTGGCGCTCATCGACAAGCAGCCCTTCTTAGGCGGGACCTGCCTTAACGTGGGTTGTATCCCGAGCAAGACGCTTCTCTTTGCCACAGAGCAGTTAGCTTGGATCCAGCAGCATGGGGCCTCTTGGGGGATACAGGGGAGCGTGCAGGCGGACATTACGACGATGATGGAGCGTAAGACCGAAGTGGTCTCAGGATTCCGTCAGGGGATCCACAGCCTCTGTCAGCGCGCCAAGATCCACGTCATCGAAGCAGCCGCCGAGCTACAGGGTGGGAACCGCGTGCGGCTCTCGACCGGGGAGGAGCTGCAAGGCCGTTGGATCCTGCTAGCGGCTGGATCTGAGCCAATCGTCTTGCCCTCCATCCCAGTCGATGAGGAGACCATCGTCACATCCACAGGGGCCCTCTCCCTCAAAAAGGTGCCCAAACGACTGATTGTGATCGGGGCTGGGGTGATTGGGGTCGAGCTAGGGTCGGTCTATCAGCGGCTAGGTTCGCAGGTGACCTTCATCGAAGCGACAGCAGGGATCTGTCCGGGTCTGGATGGAACCATCGTCAAAAGTTTCCAGGCGCTCCTCGAGGCTCAAGGTCTGCAGTTCCGGCTGAACCAGAAGGTGAAGAGCTGTCAGAAGCGTGGGGATGTCGTCGACGTGGTCCTGGACAGTGGGGAGCAGCTTGAAGCAGATGTGGTTCTGGTCGCCATAGGTCGACGCCCCTATACGGCTGGACTCGGATTAGATAAAGCTGGCGTGACTCCTGGCCCAGGGGGGCGTCTTGTGGTCGATGGACGTTTTTGGACGGGTGTCGATGGTATTTATGCGATCGGGGACCTGATCGATGGACCCATGCTCGCGCACAAGGCCAGTGAAGAGGCCGTGGTATGTGTAGAGGGCCTAGCCGGGCTGCCCTCTAAGATCGACTACATCTCTGTGCCCAATGTGATCTACACCCATCCTGAGGTGGCGACGGTAGGGCTGACCGAAGAGCAGGCTCGAGGATTTGGGCTGAAGGTGCACGTAGGGACGTTCCCCTTCAAGGCCAATTCCAGAGCGCGCTGCTGCGGTGAGGTGGGCGGTCTTGTTAAAGTGATCGGGGAAGAGGGCTCGGACCGACTGCTGGGGATTCATATCGTAGGAGCTCACGCTTCTGAGCTCATTGCTGTAGGTGTGCTAGCCATGCAGCAGGGGGTACGTGTGGCTCAGCTTGCACACTGCTGCATGGCGCACCCGACGTTGTCAGAGGCGCTCAAAGAAGCAGCGTTGGATTTCGCTAAGAGTGCCATCCACAAGTAGTCCCCATCCTCGCTTCGACCCTTGGAGTTCACCAGCATGCACGGAGCGGGCTATGGCTCATGCACGGAGCGGGCTATGGCTAAGGTCTACCTCGGTCTCTTCGCACAATACGGAAATTGAGTATTCACTCGGGCACGCCCTCCAGGAAGCCTCAGCGACGAAGACCCATAAGGCTCTGCTTGGTATAGTCCGGGACGGATCGAGTCAGTAAAATTGGAACGTCACGATGGCCCAGGAGATCGACATTTTCCATCTTCTCGAAGAGTCCTTCCCGGGAGTCACGGCTACTTTAAGGCGGTGTGCTGAACTTGGATTCCCAGAGGAGTATAGGCCCTTTATTCTTGAGGATCGTGGCAAGCTGGTGTCCCATGTTGGATACCACGAGTACCCCATCTGGACCTATGGACGACGACGTGCATTCGGAGCTCTTACTGCCATTTGCACAGAGGCTCATCACCGTGGACAGGGCCTGGCCACCGCGCTGATCCAACAGGCGATGGCCTGGGCGCAAGATCGTGGAGTAGAAGGTGTCGTCCTGTTCTCTGAGATTCCACAGTTTTACACGAGAGCATCGTTCCGGGTGATCCAAGAATACCGGTTTCGGTTGCCGTTTCGATCTACAGGAGGGTCCCGGCAACTCTCGCCCTTGGTCTCCCCAAGGGATGACGAGCTATTTGCCCGCTGCATTCGTAACCGAAGTCCTCTTTCCGAGGTCGTTTGGGTAGAGGACTTCGGCCAAATGGCCTGTTTCAGTGCCCTTTTTGGGAGTGATCCGGCCTACAAATTACTGGCTTATAGTCCACATCTCGATGTCATCCTTTCTCTTAAAATGGAGGGCCGCAGCCTCCATCTACTGGATATTATCGGGGCTAGAATCCCTTCTCTGCAGGAGATCTTGGATCACATTCCGACCGAGGTTGAGGAGATCTTCTTCTACTTTCCTCCGGACAAGCTGACCAGAGATGCTCTTCCGGAGCCCCATTTAATTGATGGCAACCACCTGATGGTGCGGGGAGCTTGGCCCTCTACGGAACCCTTTATGGTGCCTCTCTTGAGCCGCACCTAAGAACAGGCTTAGCGCTGTCGTTCAGCTTTGTTTGTGTGGTCAGGGTCATGCCTAAGCGATGTCATGTATCCATTTATTGATTCCAGATAAATGGGGCATCTTTAAGGTGCGTTTAAACACATTTGTTACAATTTAGGGAGTTTTGATTGAGGTATGGATGCTATCTGGGATTCGAGGTGCGGGGACATGGCTGTGTGACAAAGCCGGTCAAGGGGTACGGAATATCGGTGCAGGGTCACTCGCTGTCGGGCGCGCAGCGGTCGACTTGATCCAAAAGAGTCTGAATATTCTTCCCACTTGCGTGAGTAAAATCGTTCCAGCAGCTGCGGCCATGGCTGTGGGCATGAGTTTAGGCCCTGAATCGGCGTTGATGGTTGCAGGGGGACTGCAAATCTTGGCTGATGCCCTTGATGCTGCTTGTTCCGACATTAGAAGAGTCCTTCCGATCGGTGTTGCAGGCGCTTCGTTGGTGCGCGGTGTTCATCAAACGGCAAAGTCGGCAAGTCACCGGCTTGTTCCCGGGCCACAACTGGTTGTCGTCGACAAGGGCGGGATACCGACCGTAGATTCATGCGTGCGATCACAAAGAAAGCACCTGGAACGCGAAACATTATATTATGCTCTCGCCATCCTCGGCGTTGCTACAACTGCTCTAGGCGCCGCTACATTCGTACTTACGCCTTCAAAGAGGGTGCAGGCCCTAGCCCTGTTGTTGCCATCTCTATTATTCCTGGTCGCATCTCTGGGGATCAAGCGGCTAGATGAATGTTGGACCGATTCCGTGATAGTTCGCGTTGAGAGGGGTGTTTCAAAGGGAGATGCTCGGCGAGGCAACCCAGAAGAAGCGTCCCTATGTAGTTCTCGGGTATGTGCCGATGGACGAGAGTCTTTCGAGTGGAAAAAGCGGTGCATTGAGTTAGCTCAATGCGAAGTGATCATGAGTGGAGTGTATTGCAGCGGCGACGGCCTGAATGAAGTGCTTGAGCTGCTGGATAGCAAACTGAGCAAAATCGAGAACTTCCGCTGTCTGATGATGGGTCCCTCCAAGCAATGGGGCCTAGAGAATGTCATGCCTGCCATCTCCTTGACGAAGATCTACCCCAATCGATTTGTGTGGATCGATACTGACACCTACGATCATCACACCGAAGATGGTGGAGTCAAACAAGCGACGAACCACATCAAGGCTCTCGTTGTTGACGGCGGCAAGATGATGGTCCTAGGTGGCACAAATCTCCAGGATCAAGACAGGAAGACAGACGGCCTCTCTGGAATAGTCGAACAACCGTCCGAAGCGTGCGGTCTGATAGAGGGAATGATTGGCGGACAATTTCGTGACATGGATTGGGTCTTTGGGCGTCCGCTCAACCAGGACTGCGCTGATGACGCTGGGTATCGCATGCGAGAAACTCTTCTGGACCTGGCGCAGCTGTATCATGGGATCAACCATGTCCTTGGTAACCTCGGAAGCATCATCCAGGGCTGCGAGGACGCGCACTGCTTGCGTAGAGCTTTTCCCATGCCAGACCCAGCCTGTTTAATCGCATCGAGTGACGATCTCAAGGGGTTAGATCATCGGGGACGTGTTGAGGTGTTTGCTCAAGGTCCCACCGATAAGGTGTCTTCGTTCTCGCGACGTTTAAGCACAGCAATTGATCAAGCTCAACAGTCGATTGTGATTCACCACGCATACTTTAATCCTTCTCAAGAGGTCATGGACGCGCTAGCAAGGGCCATGAAGGAGCGTTCGGTGGAAGTCATCATTACATCGAATGGCGATGATGCTGGTCGATCAACTCCTGTGGCGCATGCCTGCTTCGTCCCAGCCAACCGTGCTCGCATTCGAGAACTTGCCCAGCGTCTTTCAGAGTCGGAACGTTCGCTCCTCAGCGTCTATGAGTTTGGCGGTACGGGTGGTGGCAACGGACCCGTTCAGTCGACTCTCCACAAGAAAGTCTGTGTCATCGACTCTCAGTGGGTGGTAGGCGGTTCCAGTAACATGGGATTCAAGTCGATGGAAACCTCTGCCGACTACGAGGTGAACTTTGTGGCCGATTCGACGGAGCTTGCTCTTGCCACAGAGAGCGTTCTTGAGGTCGATCGTCTGACAGGAACTGAGGCAGATGGACGCTGTCACGCCACACGCTTCGACCCCTGGAGTTCACCAGCATGGACGGAGCAGGTCATGGCTAAGGTCTACCTCGGTCTCTTCGCACAATATGGAAATTGAGCTCCAATAGCCTCTGTAGCACCATTTCCTTCCATAGAATCCCGAACTAATCCCCGAGGAAATAGACCTATCTCAAGTGTGGGGCCTCTCCTGACAGAAATCGCTTTCGGCAGTAAACTTCCTCAAGTCCTCGGACAGAGATGCCTGAGGACGTTCGGTCCCTCAGGGGAACTTGGCCCGAATGGCTCAATTGGCAGAGCAGCGCATTCGTAATGCGAAGGTTGTCGGTTCGATTCCGGCTTCGGGCATCCATCACAGAGGGGACTGTCTCTCAAATTCTCGAAAGGGTGAGGTCGTGCCGGCCGAAAACCCCTGGGTCAGACCACCTTGAGCTTCTGCGATATCCCTCAAGGCTAATAGGCAGACATGAGGGTCATCGTCCTGCAGCGCTGCATTGAGATAGGCTGCAGACTCAGCAGGGTCCTGAAGTTGGTCTAATAGGTAATGTTTATATTTCCTTGTAGTTACTTTGGCCATCTTCCCCTCTAGTTTGGACTCCTGGTACCATCGCCAATGTTGGTTCTGAGCGGACCGTCTGAACAAGGCTTCTCCATGCCGTCAAAGAAGATATCACAGCTTGCTTGCTCTGCACTTGCGTGGATGGCGGTTGCGATTATTTCGTTTATCTGACACTCTAAGTCTTGAAGGCGGCAGGCAGCCTCTGTTTCAAGGAGCGTGACAGCTATGTCGAGTCCTCTGTATCAACCACAGGAACCTGTTGTCCCAGATCGGCACGACATAGAGCTTGCGGCACAGAGCAGCAAGAAGCTTGTTCCTCTTTTTTCCGAGAACCCACAAGAACGTCAAGTCACCATTAGGGTCGGAGATGATGAAGCTACCATTCAGCTTCCATCTTCGGCTGTACGGTTGTTGTTGCAGATTCTGAATCAGATGGCGGTGGGTAATGCGGTAACCCTCCTCCCATTCCATGCCAACCTGACGACTCAACAAGCGGCGGATCTGCTCAACGTCTCACGCCCCTTCTTGATTAAGATCCTGGAGAAGGGAGAGATCCCTTTTACCAAGGTGGGCAGCCATCGGCGCGTGAGAGCGGAAGATTTGCTCAGATATCGGGCACACTTGGAGCAGCTCAAGTCCAAGGCTTTGGATGAGCTGGTTGAAGAGGCCCAAGACTTAGATATGGGTTACTAGGACGAGCGATTCGACTCCATTCCTGACGAATCGCTTTACTGCACTCATCGACGCTAATGTTCTCTACTCTGCGCCGGTTCGAGATCTCATCCTCGAGCTGGCTTCAGCAGGGATGTTCCGCGGGAAATGGACAGAAGAGATTCATGGTGAATGGATGGGTAAGCTCATGAAGAATCGACCTGAGCTCAGTCGGGATCGGCTGCAGCGCACCCGAGAGCGTATCGATGCAGCAGTGCCTGATTGCCTTGTGACCGAATATGAGGATTTGATACCTGCCGCTCCAAAAAACCTAGGTAAATCTATGCATTGCCAAGACAATACTTGATTTCTAGGACGTTCGCCGAGCAGTTTTGCGAACGGATTCACGTGCCGGAGTTCCGCCGACATCTTCTGTTTCCGTAGTAGAGGAATCACAAGCGCCAGGAGGACGCGA
>JBMOFD010000059.1:0-12160 GCA_049314435.1 Chlamydiia bacterium
GGGAGCAGATTGTTCAGAAACAGGAGATCGAAGGATGGGGCGCTGGGATCATTAACCGACTCAGCAAGGATCTTCTTTCTGAGTTCCCGGGCATATCTGGATTTTCCAGGACCAATCTCGGTCGGATGAAGGCTTGGTACAAAGCCTATGCAATTTCCCCACAGGTTGTGGGGAAATTAGAGGGTATCCCGCTGTTTTCCATTCCATGGGGACACAATATCATTCTCATAGAGCGGCTGAAGGATAACGACCAAAGACTGTGGTATGCCCATCGATGCTTGGAATGTGGGTGGAGTCGGAATGTGCTCGAAATGCAGATCGAGTCCGGTCTGTACACGCGTCAAGGTAAGGCCTTGACGAACTTTCAGAGGACTCTCCCCCCGTCGCATTCGGATCTTGCCCAGCAGACCCTCAAAGATCCCTATGCATTCGACTTTTTGAGTATGGAAGACCAGGCACTAGAGCGACAAATAGAAGATGGTATGACAGCCCAAATCCAGAAGGTGTTGCTCGAGTTTGGCTCTGGCTTCACCTTTGTAGGACGTCAATACCCCATTGAAGTGAGTGGTGAGACTTACTTCATCGATCTCCTCTTCTACCACCTACAACTTGGTTGTTTCATCGTTGTGGAGCTAAAGGGAGGTAAGTTTCTGCCCGAACATGCAGGGAAGATGAACTTCTATCTAGCCGCCATCAACGATACGCTGAAGCATCCAGGTCATGCTCCAGCAGTTGGTATGATCCTGTGCAAGACCAAAGACAAGCTCACGGTCGAGTATGCTCTGAGCGGAAGTACGATGCCCATTGGTGTGGCGAGCTATATTACCAAATCCATGGACGAGCTCCCAAGGGACATGCAGAGGAAGTTGCCCACGGTCGAGGAGCTAGAGATGGAGCTAGGTATCGTAAATGAAGAAATCTTGGTGGAATAGCATACATCTTTTGAGCAGTTGAAGACTTGGCCGGTTGATTGCTGCCGTAGATGGAATGGAAGGCCTCTCTCCCATGAATGGGAGAGAGGCCTTCCTTCCAAGACCTTGAAGTCGCCCTTGGACTTCCCAATTTGTCCCTTTCGGGAAAACTACCCCTTCACGGACGGCTCCGCGACGATCTTTTGGCCCTTCTGTTCGAGAAGGAGATGGTCTCCAGCCGAGACCTGACCATTCAAGATCATGGAGCTCAACGGGTTCACTACATCGGTCTGGATGAGACGCTTCAATGGTCGTGCCCCAAAGAGCGGATCATAGCCATGTTTAGCCAGATTCTCTACCACGGCAGGCGTCCACTCCAAGGTGACCTGACGCTCAGCAAGACGTGGACGCAGTCGCTCTAGCTGTAGGACGACGATCTGTGCCATGTCCTCACGACGGAGCGGTAGGAAAGCCAGGGTGTCGTCCAGACGGTTGAGGAACTCGGGCCGGAAATACTCCTTCAACACAGGCTGGAGGATATCTAGGAGCTCTTTCTGGTTCAGAGCGTGTTGCTTCTGTAGGTGCTCTAGGAGTAGATCCGATCCCAAGTTGGAGGTCATGATGAACAGCGCATTCCGGCAGTTCACATGACGACCCTTCCCATCAGTCAGTCGACCATCATCGAAAATCTGTAAAAGAATGTTGAACACGTCGGGGTGGGCCTTCTCGATCTCATCCAGGAGCACAACTGCATAAGGACGTCTACGCAGAGCCTCGGTCAGCTGACCGCCCTCATCATAGCCAACATAACCGGGAGGGGAGCCGATGAGGCGACTGACACTGTGCTTCTCCATGAATTCCGACATGTCGAACCGGAGAAGAGACTCCTCTTGATTGAAGAGCTGTTCAGCAAGCGCCTTGGCCAGCTCGGTCTTGCCCACCCCAGTCGGTCCACAGAATAGAAATACGCCCAAAGGACGGTGAGGATCGCTTAAGCCCGAGCGTGATCTGCGGATCGCCTCGCAGACTGCATGGACAGCGGCATCTTGACCCACCACGCGCTTTTCAAGAGCCGACTCCAGATGGAGAAGCTTTTGCGCCTCACCACCCACCAGACGAGATACGGGGATCCCTGTCCACTTGGCGACCACCTCAGCAATGAGCCTTTCATCCACCTCTTCCTGAAGCAGGCGATTGGGCATCGCATTGAGCTTCTCTTGAGCTTCCTTGATCTCTGTCTCCACCGCTGGGATCAGGCTGTAGCGCAGTTCTGCCACGCGGTTGTAGTCCGCCTTGCGGTCTGCCTCGTCCGCCTGGAAGCGCAGCGTCTCCAGAGAATCTTTTTTGCTCTGCAGGGTAGAGATGAGCTTCTTCTCCTCATCCCAGCGCTGCCTCAGGTGCGCTAACTCCTGCTTCGCCTCAGCGATCTGGCTCTCTAAGCGGTCCAGTTCAGCTTTGGAGGCTGGAGTGTTCTCCCGCTTCAAGCCCTCTTGCTTCACAAGCATCTGAGAGAGTTCCCTCTCTTTGATGTCGATGGGAAGAGGACGACTGCCGAGCTGCATACGAATCAAGCTGGCGGCCTCGTCGATCAAGTCGATCGCCTTGTCGGGGAGTCGACGATCGGGGATGTAGCGCACGGAAAGCATGACAGCAGCGGTCAGAGCCCCTTCTGTGATGCGAACGCTGTGGAAAATCTCGTACTTCTCTCTTAGCCCACGCAGAATCGCAATCGCATCCTCGGGACTTGGTTCCTGAACGTACACCGGTTGGAAGCGTCGCTCCAGAGCAGCATCCTTCTCGATGTACTTCTGATACTCATTAAGGGTCGTCGCACCGATGCAGTGCAGAGTTCCTCGAGCCAGAGCCGGCTTGAGTAGGTTTGCCGCATCCATGGATCCCTCAGAGGCGCCTGCTCCCACAAGAGTGTGGGCTTCGTCAATGAAGAGGATCACAGTCCCTTCGCTCTTTTCGACTTCCTGCAAGATGCTCTTAAGGCGCTCCTCAAACTCTCCGCGATACTTCGTCCCAGCGATCAGGGCTCCCATATCGAGAACCAGGAGCTGCTTGTCTTTGAGAGACTCGGGTACATCCCCCGAAACGATTCTCTGGGCGAGACCTTCCGCAATGGCCGTCTTCCCTACGCCAGGCTCCCCAATGAGCATGGGGTTGTTCTTGGTGCGGCGGCTCAGGACCTGGATCGTACGTCGGATCTCCTCATCGCGCCCGATGACCGGATCCATCTTGCCCTGACGCGCCAACTGCGTCAGGTTGCGGCAGTACTTATCCAGAGCCCGGAAGGTCTGCTCGGCATTCGCAGAGTCGACCTTGCGGTTCCCACGGAGCTGCTGGATCTTAGCTTGCAACTGGGCCGTAGAGACATTGCTCTTGCGCTGGAGACTCAGTAGCGGTTCAGGTGCTTGAGCCCAAAAAGCCAGAAGGAAGTGGTCAACTCCTATGAAGGAGTCTCCCATGTCGTGGGCCAGTGCTTGAGCCTGCGCAATCCTGTTTTGCAGGCCTGTAGATGGATTAGGGCGCTGTGATGTGCCGCTGAAGGTGGGCTCACGCGCAATGTGCGTACGGAGTTCCTCTTGGAGCTGCGTTACCGGAACGGGGATGCTCTCGAGGATCGATCGTACATAGCCTTCAGAATCTTCTAGCAGGGCTAGGAGAAACTGATTCTCAGTCGTCTCAGTCTTGCGATGAGCTGCTGCTTGAGAAAGAGCCGTTTCAAACGCTTGTTGAACTGCTTCGGTGAACTGTGGGGCCATCTATGCACCAAGGGTAATCAATCTATCTGCCAAATATAGGTCGTGGGAGTCGACTCAGCCCACTACCTAACGGTAGGGGCCCAGCATAGCAGATTGAAGCGCTTTCTGCGACCCTGGTTGGGTGCAAAGAACGCGCTCTCTCGGCAATTACCCATACCTTTCCAACAATTGACCACCTCCTTAGTGTGAAACCTTTTTTCCGGGAGTCGATCATGCGCACACGACTGGCAACGTTCCTTTGGGCTCTCGAATCTATGGTGATGCCATCCCTGCTTTTCTCAGGGCAGCTTACGCTATTCACGTTCAACGATGTGTATCGCATGAGCCCTCATAATGGGTTCGGAGGCCTATCTGGGATGGCTACCCTCCTGAAGTGTGAGCGGTTACATTGTCCCCATCATATCACCTGCGTGAATGGGGACTTTCTCTCTCCAAGTCTTATGAGCACGCTCACGCACGGCGTTCACATGGTGCAGATTTTCAACGAGATCGGAGTTGATCTCGTGGTGTTAGGGAACCATGAGTTTGATTTTGGAACGCGCAACATAGTCGATCTATTGGGATGTAGCCGATTCCAGTGGCTGGGAGCGAACTGCCTGGATGCGCAGGGATACCCCCTCACGGGAAGAAGTCAGTTCAGGATCGAGGAGGTGGGGGGGGTTAAGGTGGGCTTCTTCGGTGTGGTCACGCCCGATACGGCGTGGCTTTCTAAGGCCGACGAGGGGGTCCGCTTCAAGCCTGTGGTCCAAACGGCCAAGGAGATGATCCAGGAGTTGAAGAGGTTGGGTTGTGAGGTGTTTATTGCCCTCACACACTTGTCTATTAACGAGGACCGCTTGTTAGTACAGCAGTGCCCTGATCTGCACTGTGTGCTGGGTGGTCATGAGCATTTTCCGCTCACTTGGTATGAGGGAAATACCTTCATTCATAAGTCTGGCTACGACGCGCAGTTTCTCTGTCGCATTGACTTAGAGATCACACGCACCAGCAAAGGTGTGCCTCAGGTCGTGCCTTCATGGAGGATGATCGCTAATCGCGGTCAGGTAGCTGACAGGAGCATCTCGGCTCTTGTGGCAAGCTATGAGCAGGAGCTGGATGCGCAGCTCAACACTCCAGTCGCGATTCTCCCGGGAGATCTAGATAGCCTCTTAGTGAGATCGGCTGAGAGCAGCTTTGGTGACCTCGTCGCCGATGCGCTTTGTCATGCAATGCATGCCGATTGCGCGGTGGTGAATGCTGGGGCCATCCGAGGAGGAAGGGAGCACCATGCTGGGCCCATGTTGAAGGCAGCGTTGGTGGCCGAGATGCCCTTCACGAATCACGTTGGAGTCCTTGCACTGACGGGGGAGCAGCTCCTCAAAACGCTCGAGCATGGTCTGCATTTCTTTGGGGAGGGCCGAGGTTCCTTCCTCCAGGTGAGCGGTCTGCAGGTGCTGTTTGATCCAACCGCCACGGTTGGACATCGGGTCTTGAGGGTTCTCATCAACGATACCCTACTGGACCTACAAGCTACGTATCAGGTGGCGTGTCTCGATTACCTGATCGCGGGAGGCGATGGTTACACCTTCCTGGGTGGAGCCCCCCTCGCCTGCCGACCGGATGATGGTCCACTGGCGATCGAAGCGATCGTGGATTATCTGACTCAGGGAAAATGGCTATCTGTGCCCCTTGGTCAAAGGCTTCTTCTTCAGGCTTCGAGCTAGCTGGGTCGTTGCGCCTATTCCAGCGATCCCTTATGCGGAAGGTAGAGATTCTGGATGTAGGGGACGACAACATGCGATGGCTTCGAGGTGGTCTACTGATGATGGTGGGATTGGGTGCTGTTGCGGATGCAGCGGGACCTGAGATGGTGAACATCACCGAACAGCCGCGTGTCAATCCAAGGCATCGAGCCCTGCTTGCCGCTCATGACGTACCGATGTATGGCCGGATCGTGCGTATTGAGCAACCCGACATCATCGTGGGTGAAGCGGTCTCTTCGGACGGGAAGAGGGGGCTTGGGGTTTTTACCTTCTTCCAAGTTCATCCCTTGGATCAGACGGCCTTGGCTATGGCTTTGCACCATATCCCCTACCGACTGGTCTACAATGACCGACAGGGATGCGGCAATGGGATGGGAGCACTTGTGATGCAGATGGAGCACCAAGGCCGTGTACGTAGCCTCGTGATGACCGCGCTCAAGACTCTTACTGGAGGAGAGTACTAGAGAGAGTGTCTGCACATGGTTAAAGTGGTAGTTCTAAAAAGTCTTCCTTGTTTTCAATATGTTGGTAGAGAGCCAAATCACTCTTTTTCCCGACCTCATTAAGAACGACAGAAGAGAACTTATAGTCTCGCCAGTCTGCTCCGGACAATAGCATGTCACCCTCTGTCATCGGCTTTAGGCTTTCTGCACAGAAATTTTGCATTACCGTGCATACCTCGGCGACGCTATTCGACTCGTTTCTCAAGCCCTTTGAAATGCGGATGGAATGCTCTAGCGATTTGTTCAGCCAGTCCACCATGTGCTTGCAGTATGAAAAATTATTTCCAACGCTATACGTTGGACGCACCTTTGTAAGTATCTCCCAGTGAACAAGCTGAGTTATTGCATCCGTATAGGCACGCTTGCCTTGATCGTTAAGACTAAGGGTCTCGGCATTAACGCAATACGTATCAAAGCCTGGGGAGGCTCGACTCGTTGCATATCCGTTAAGATGATGTCTAAGCAGCCGGCGTAGCCTGGTTGCGAATTCGACATCGACTTCCGGATCGCGGCGCTCGGCAAACGCCTGCTTAACGTCCATAGAGATTTGATCGGTCTCGTGGTCAAACCTAGGAAGATGCTCAGATTTCCAGCAGCCCCAGGAGCATAGGCAGTGATGTTGCAATCGAGCAGCCACTAGGACTAGGGGCATAATAGGCCGACCATCCGGACTCTCCGCTCTTTTGAGCAGCTCAAGCAACGAGGCGCGGCATGCAAGGGCTCGTGTATTACGATTGAATTTATACCTAAGGTAGTCAGAGAGTTCATCCACAACCCACGTGATCAATTGGGTCGAGTCAGTTGTGGCACCAATTTCAATGAGTCGACGAAGCGTCGCTCCAACTTGGTAATCACGGGTCCCCTGTTCAAAGGCGTCCGGATCGAACAATTTAGCTACGTGGTTTTGAATTTGACCAGGCGGTTGAACTTGGTTGACATTCATGATTACGGCCTCTTTTTGTTTTTACTACCTATCATTATACGGGATATTTGTTTGATTTAGATAAATGTATTAAATATATGTGCGGGATCGATAAGGGGAAGGGTAGGGGCAGGATCTAGGCTAAGGGCAGGTTCTAGGGGCAGGTCCAGGCTAGGGGCAGGTTTTAGGGGTGGGGATGGGCTGTGCAGTCGCCTGATCCCTCAGTCACATTCCCTAGACCCCACCGCCCAACTGAGCGATGCGCTCTTCGACTCGTTCCAGAAGAGGGGGGACATGCTCGGCTGTCGCCAAGAGGGCACGTAGCTCTGCAGCGTGCCGAGCTGCGTGGTGTACGTCTAGTCGAGCCAGGTAGAGTTCTGTGAGGAGATAGAGCAGCTGGGCATCGCGAGCTCCCTGATCATAGGCGATTGCGAGCTCAGATAGAGCCTCTCCCAGTCTTCCCAACTGCAAATAGATCACAGCGAGCTGCTCTCTTCCCGAAAAGAAGCGCGGGCTGCGCTCGAGGGCTGATCTCAGCCGCTGCGCATATTCCTTGAGAGCCACATGCGTAGGATCCACCTGTTCAAAGAGTAGGGCTAGCCCCTCAGCGTCTACTTCTCCATCGAGGATCTCCCCAATGAGAGACATGGGCACGATCTGCTGGTCGTCCACGTAGGCACGCAGCGGTTCCAAGGTCTCCCTCGCTTCTTTCAGCTGGCCTGCCATGAAGTAGGCGATCCCTAAAGCTCGGTGCAGAATCGGTTCATCACCCATGTAAGGCTTTGCACGTAGATAGAGCGCAATCGCCTCGTCGGGCTTCCCTTGATGAAGGGGCACAGCCGCAGCGTTGTAGAGGCTCATGCCGATGACTTCTTTGAGCGTGTGAGTAGAGAGAGCCTTGGTGGTCAGACCTAGATAGGCATGGGTAGGCAGATGCACACCATGAGCCGTCGTCTCGATATTCCAGATCAGATCACCTTGGTGGTATCGGATGTAGATGTGGCCAGGCGGTGTGATGATCTCCAGTGGCAGACCAAGGCGTTGCGCTAGGCAAAGGTAGAGCTGGCTCACACCTTGGCACACCCCTTTACGTCGGTCCATCACCTGGCTGAGTAGCGTCCACTGGTCGATCTCCAACGTCATCCTGGAGTGAGCAGGGAATCGAAAGCGCTGCTGCACAAAGACGTAGTCATTGAGGGCCCGAAGGAGATCGATCGGAGAGGGATCCTCTGGCAGCTGCGCTAGAACCTGGAGAGCCATCAGGTCAAGGCAGTGCTCGTAGGACTCGATCACATCGATGGGAATGCGTTGCGTCAGAAGAAGTCCACGGGCCAGATCGATCTCCTCGACGGGGAGCGCTTGGAGGTCCTCTTCTGTTTCGATGAGGCGCCCCAGTAAATGGCGGTGCTTGAGACGGTGCTGCAAGCGTAGCAGAACGTGCTTCTGTTCCGCGCTCAGGACAGGGGGAGGATCCGACTGAGGAAAGATGAACCGGTTGACCATCTTATGCACGAGGTCTGCCGGCCAAGCAGGGGGAGGATCTTCCGAGGGCTCCCCAGACAGCAGGGCCCACACGCGCTGTCTGGCTTGGCGGCCTTCAGAGCACCCTGGAAAGAGCTCAGCAAAGGCGGCCATCTCATGCAAGGAACGCGGCTGCAGACTCTCAAAGAGAGCTCGCCTTTGTGCGTCCTGCATGACGGGTGGTGTGGCCACGAGAGTAGCGCACCAGGCTAGACCGATCGATCGCCGAAGAGTGGAGAAGAGTCCCATGAGACGGAGTATACCAAATGGGGGGCTTTGATCGGCGGGTCTTGGAAGCGGCCAGGGCACGCACGGTCCTGAATGTGTTGAGATTGTAGACTATCATTAGCGGAGGGAGACTACGGGCTATGATGCCGAGAAACAGAGCGCCTACTCCTCCTGGAGAAATCCTTCTTGAGGAATTTCTAAAGCCATTGAACCTTTCTCAAGCGGGTCTAGCCGCACATTTGGGAGGATCTTGGACTCAGCCAAAGATCAGCGAGATCGTGAAGGGTAGACGCCGCGTCACCGAAGCCATTGCTCTAGATTTTTCTGATGCCTTTGGAACCACGCCCGAATTTTGGCTCGATCTACAAACGAAGCACGATCTGTGGATTGCCATCCAGGATCGTCGATCGATTCCCTTATTACCTGAGCTAGAAGCCATTTAGTCATCCCAAGCAGACCTAAGGACCGCTTTGACCGGCGGGTCGTTGGAAGCGGCGGGCGAGGTTTCGCCCGCCAAGAGTTCTCTTGCCTAGCGGCTGTCGGACAGAGCTTCTAACATGGGGGACTGGATACGACCCAGTGGCTGGATAC
Organism: Chlamydiia bacterium; assembly: GCA_049314435.1. Taxonomy (GTDB): domain Bacteria; phylum Chlamydiota; class Chlamydiia; order Chlamydiales; family JBMOFD01; genus JBMOFD01. The sequence goes on from JBMOFD010000059.1 coordinate 9,187, forward strand.
GAATCTCAGGTAGCACCTCTTGGTAGGAGATCACCGCTGCTTCGGGAAACTCTGTCTCGACCAAGCGCTTGACAAAACGTCGCACGGTAGAACTGGTGAGGACCATCAGAGGATGTCTGGTGGAGCGGTTCGGTTGGACGGCTGAACGAAAGGCATGTTTGATCAGCTCGAGTGTATCAGGGCCCAATCCGAGTCGAGATCCCGTGTTGGTCCTCGTGATCGATTTGGCGATCAGTTCCTCGATTCCTGGGTCCATGATGTACACCTCCAAGGTGGGCTCGCCTTGGCAGTACTTGTAGCTGATGTATCGAGCCATCGATTCACGCGCGTGCTCTAGGAGTATCAGCACATCCTTCTCAATTTGAGCCTTGTCTGCCAAGGCCTCCAGGATCGTCCTTAGATCTTTGATAGAGATCTCTTCCTCTACAAGTCGCTTGAAGATCTCCGTCAGCTTCTGCAGTGGAATGAGACGTCTGATCTCCTTCACCAGATCGGGGAGCGATTTCTCGACGAAGGCGAGCATGGCATGAACCTCTTGGATCCCCACGAACTCAGCGGCATATCGACGGTAGAACTGGGTTAGGTAGAGCGGCAGAATCTCGAGCGGTCCCCAGGACTTGAGCCCTGCTCGACTGAGTCTGTCGCTATACTGGTCTTCTACCCAGATCCTAGAGAATTCTTGCCCAGTAGAGGAGACCGTAAAGGGAATTTCCTCTTTCTCCAGAGTCTCCTCCGTTTCCCCTACCAGACGGTGGCCAGGCAGGATCTCAGCTTTGACTACAGGCACTTCGTTGAGAAGGATTCTGCATTCCCACTCATTCAGCTTCACGGCGCTCGACCCTATGTGTGCTGCGGGAAAACGTACACCTAGATCTTGGTAGAGGTCGCTGCGCAGTTTGGGAATCTGCTGCTCAATCAAAGTTCGACTCTCATCGTCTTGCAGGAGCAGCCGGCTAAGTCCGCTGCCCAACTCTACGATGACCGGCAAGGCAAGAGCATAGCCCTCCTCCTCTCGGGCAGGTGCGTTGGCTCTTTTGCTCTCCGGAGGGGAGACAACAGGTTCTGGGACACGAACTCGCTGGGCCTGGTGCGACAATGCCTGGGCAGCTTCGACTGGGTAGCGCTTCTCTAGCTTGGTCAACTTTACTCTGGCCGCTTCCAGCGGATCGATGCCTAAGGCATCGGCCAGAGCCACAACGTTGATCAGCACATCTCCCAGTTCGTCGGAGACCTCCTGTAAGGTCTCCGAAGACAGCTGGCGACTGGACTCTTCTGTGAGCCATCTGAAGTGTTGCATCAGTTCAGCGGCTTCAGAAACCAGAGACATGGCGATGTTCTTGGGGGCATGGAACCGATCCCAGTCACGAGCGTCAAACACTAATTTTACGTTCTTGGAAAATTCTCTGAGATCGGACATGGCTACCTCTATGAGGCTAAGATTGAACCATTGATCGTGCCCGCTTGTCTACAGCTTGCGCGATGTAAGCAACAGATTCTGAGTTAGATAGTTCGTTCTCTGTGGTGATTCTGTAGCGCTTTTTCTGCTATCATCGAATGGATCTGGGTGGAGTTGCCGTGAGTAAAGAAACATCTGAACAATGTCCATGTCATAGCGGACTCCGCTACCAAGATTGCTGTCAGCGATGGCACCTGGGAGGGGTTCCCGAGACTCCCGAACAACTCATGCGCTCACGGTATGCCGCCTATGCTTTGGGTTTGGCGGACTACATCATGGCGACCACGTCGCCTCAACATCCCGATGGCAAGACTGACGCAACTCTGCGGAAAGAGCAGATCCTCGCCTTCTCCAAAAGCACTCAGTTCGTGGGACTCACCGTCTTGAGCGTGGCCCAACACGGAGAGAGAGGGGAGGTCACCTTCCGAGCTCTTCTTCGACAAGGCGGGGAGGATGCGTCGTTCACAGAACGTAGTTATTTCGAACGACATAACGGTCAATGGCTTTATGTGAGCGGCGAGATCCTCCCTTAGAGCGGATGAACCTATCTACGGATTAGCTAGGGCCCAGCCGAAGACAACAGCGGAAGGTAGAAATCCGTCTCCATATTGGGATCGGCGTTCCCAACGCGTCGTGATAGAGCGGCCTCTTCTCCGTCTCCAAACTTCGATGTAAAACTCTGATCATAAACGAGATGGGCGCTGTTGAACGGCTTTAAAACTTTTGGCTGGAAAAGTTTGATCACATTCTTTAAATCAGCTTCATACTTCAAGGAGAGCGCGGTGCTGGTTTTACAAAACGCATATAGAAATGGTTTCTTTCTGTATTTGCTTATGTGTGCGCCGTTGTGTGCATATGACGATCGTTATTCACGGTCTTTTGGCTTAAACACTAGCGCTCACATAGCTGAGGATAGTGTGGTCGATCACATCACAGGAGAATTCGATAGATCGAAAAATGGAATATGCGGACAAAAACGTGCAAAGTTGTCGTATTATTTATATACAGAGGATTTCATAAATAGTTTTATCGACATACCAACATCTAATGTTTCTGGTGGCAGTTCAACAATATCTTCTAAATATTTAGCTGGAAGAGCGCCGATTTACAACCGAAAGGGTAAAAAAGTGGGAACGTGCTCAGCTTCATTTCTATGTATGCAAAATGCAGATGGCATATACACAGATATATCGAACTATTTGTCCGTTGATACAAATGGGCTCGTCATATCATGGTTTACTCCTACCAAACTACTCAACCTAGAATTGGACAGCATCCTCCATTCGATGGTTACAGAGTGCATTGTTACGGCTTCCACTAAGATTGGGTTTAATCGATTTTACGGAGACACCTTCAATATGATTGTCTCGTCCGATGATCTGCGCATATATTTCAATCTAACTGAGATATAGGAATCATCATACTAAAACATCTGATTAGTCTTGGATATAGTTTCGGTTCGGTTGTGTGATTGAGTATAGGTTCAGAGGCTCATGGCGTCTCCTCGCGGTGGGCCGA
>JBMOFD010000060.1:0-11875 GCA_049314435.1 Chlamydiia bacterium
ACTTTTGGAAGATTGGAGGAGGCCTCAGCTCGCTCATCGAGACGATGGAGCCGATATTTCCCAGAGAGAGCATGTGTCATGCTCTCTAAGCTGGGAGTGGCCGTGCCCAGGATGATGCAGGCTCCAGCATTGCGAGCGCGTACGATGGCCACATCGCGGGCATGGACGCAGGGCTCCTCGCTGCTCTTGTAGGAGGTCTCATGCTCCTCATCGACCACGATGAGACCAAGATCTTGGAGGGGAGCATAGACGACTGACCGAGCCCCGATGGCCACCCGCAGCTCCCCACGACGGAGCTTCTGCCACTGATCGTAGCGCTCGCCGTCGCTCAGGCGATGGTGCAAGATCGCCGCCTGATTGGGGAACCGAGCCCGAAAGCGCTCGACGGCCTGCGTTGTGAGGGCGATCTCTGGGACCATGAGCAAGACAGTACGGCCTTGCTTGAGCGTGGCATCCATCGCCTGGAGATAGACCTCGGTCTTGCCGCTTCCCGTGATCCCATGGAGAAGATGCACCGCAAAGGAGCGATCCTCGATGTTCGCTTGAATGACATCCAGGGCCGCCTGCTGCTGGACCTTTAACTTCTTAGGTCCCGACAAAAAATACTCTGCCTCTTGAAGAGGGGAGCGATCGAGGGAACAGACGCGTACGTCGATGTGACGCGCCGTCACAAGACGATCCACTGGGCTGCGGGAGACGCCGGCGCGTTCCAAGAGCTCCGTCAGAAGCATCCCCTTCTCCGTCTTCAACAGGACATCCAAGACGAGTGCTTGCTGCGGTCTGGTACGTCGCAGTTCCGAGGCGATCTCGGCAAGCTCCTCTCGGGTGCGAACACGCGTGACAAAGAGCTGCTGCTTCTCTCCCATCTCACTACGAACGGGAGAGGGCACCATCTGTTTTAAGGCCTTGCTGAGAGGGCAGCAATAATAGGCACTGATCCAGTTCGCCAGTTCCAGAAGATCTTTGGGAAGAGAGATGTCTCCGTTGCAGACTCTCTGTATGGGCTGCAATGTCTCGAAAGGAGAGCTCTCCTTAAGCCCCATGGCATATCCACGGACCATCCGACCCCTGAGTGGCACTTCTAGACGGTCTCCCTTCGACACGCTTCCTATGAGGTGCTCGGGAATACGATAGTCCAACAGGCGATCTAAGGCCTGATCTAAGGCAACTTCAACGATAGCTAAGCGCGTTTCCAAAGGAGCACCTGATTCCATAGAGCCCGCTTCAAGGAGGGATCGCCCTCATAGGCCGACCACGGCTCTAAGACCATGACGGGGCGATCGAAAAGGGTGGAGACCGGTCCCACTCGTCGGATCTTGCCCGTGATGGAGGGGAGCGCTGACTGGGCCTCATGACTGAGAATCACAAGACGGACTTCTGGATGCTGGATCTTGGCCATCGCCAGTTCCCAGCTGCTAATCTCAACCAGAGGAACGAGGACAACGGGGCAACAGTACTGCGCAATGGCTTGGGTGAAGCGCTCGAAGAAAGGTACAGGCGCACCTGGAGGGCTGATCACCAGGACGTCAGCACAGCAGGCGCGTGTTCTCCACTGGTGCCGGAGACGACGTGCTTCACCATCCTCCAGATTCCCCGTGGGCGGAACCCCGAAAGGTTGCGAAGAGAGCAAGAGACTGAGATCGGACCAACCTTCAGTTTCTGAACCGGGAGTGAACTCCAGAGAAAAAGGCTTGCCAGGGATCTGCAGCGTGGGTGGCAGTACGGTCGTTTCGGGCGTCGCCACAGGAGTTGCCATTGACGGAGCTGCTGACCTCGTAGCTTGGGCAGGACGATTCCGTTCAGCAAGAGGTGGGTGCTGTTCCGTACGAGCGGACTGTGCAGGTGGGAGTACAGGGGCCTGACGCCGGGGAAGAGCCTCCTTCCCCAGCCACTCCAGCAGAGCGGAGGCCACCTCATGCAGCTCCGCCACGGCAGAGCCTTGCCTACTCAACATATGATCAGCTCCCACCACACTCGCCGCCTACTAGAAGTCTAGCATCCCCTTGAGATAGGCGTCGGGATCAAAGAGCTCAAGGTCCTCCTCACTCTCTCCTGTGCCGATATAGCGGATCGGAATGTGGCAGCCATTCCACAATGCGATCGCCATCCCACCCTTGGCTGTCCCATCCAGCTTCGTGATCACTACACCTGTGAGGGGTGTGTGTTGGTGGAATACAGTCGCTTGGTCCAGGGCGTTTTGCCCGGTCGTGGCCTCCACGATCAGCAACGTTTCATGAGGAGCCTGCGGGAGCACTTTCGCACAGGTGCGGCGCACCTTAGCCAGCTCATGCATCAGGCCCTCTTTGTTCTGAAGGCGTCCTGCCGTGTCGATCAGCACGACATCGACACCTCGAGCCACAGCCGCTTGGCAGGCATCAAACGCAACAGCGGCAGGATCCCCACCCTGTGGGCCTCGAACAAAGTCACAGGCCAAGCGTGTGGCCCAGATCTGCAGCTGTTCGCTGGCAGCAGCCCGAAACGTATCTGCCGCGGCTAAAAGCACCTTCAGACCCTGTTCACGCAATTGGTGAGCGATCTTGGCGATCGTCGTGGTCTTGCCATTTCCATTCGCCCCCGTGATGAGCACGACTGTGGGACCTGCAGAGGCTAGCTGCAAGGGCTTCCCAGCAGGAGGCATGCGCTGGGCGATCTCCTTCTTAAGGAGCTCCATCACAGCATCGGTCGACGGTTCTCCTAGACGGCGAGCTCCTTCCACGACAGCGCGAGCAATGGTGGTCGAGCTCGCTACGCCAAAGTCCGCCTCATAGAGGATCCTCTCCAATTCGTCCTGAGTCTCCCCACAGAGAGGGGCACTGAAGATACGGCGTAACCCCGTACGTAGAAAATCACGTGTCTTGAGTAGCGCATCCTGCAATCTGCGGAGGCTACGACGAAATATAGAAAACATTTATTTTATAGTTTGTTGCCAGGAATAGGACTGTACCAGATAAGAAGAAATCATCCTACAGTGGAAGGGGGTAGGCGTGCATCTGCATGAGTACCAGGCAAAGGAACTTCTTAAAGTCCATGGGGTGACCTCTCCTCCCTTCGTGGTGATCGACCGACTGGCCCTCGTCTCTGCGGCCTTGAAAGAGCTCGGGACTCAGGATGCTGTGGTCAAGGTACAGGTCCATGCTGGAGGACGCGGAAAGGCGGGCGGAGTGCGCATGGCTCGTGGATCTAGCGCAGTGAACAATGCTGTGGATGCCCTCCTGGGGTTACGGATTGTGAATGAGCAGACCGGGCCAGCGGGGCTGGTTGCTGAGAAGGTTTTGCTCACCCCACCCGTAGCGATTGCGAGGGAATTCTACCTGGCGATCACAATCGATCGTGGGCTTGGGAAGGCTGTGTTGATGCTCTCCGCAGAAGGGGGCATGGACATCGAAGAGGTTGCTGTCACCCAGCCTCATCGAGTTCTCCGTCAAATCATCCCCTCGAATGGAAAGCTGTGGGGCTATCAAATCACAAACCTGGTGCATCTCCTGGAGCTCTCTGGGCCGGCAGCCACCCAATGCGCCGATCTTCTGCAGAGAGTGGTGACCTGTTTTTTGGAAAACGATTGTAGCCTGCTCGAGATCAATCCCCTGGTTCTCACTGAAGAGGGGCAACTGCTTGCCCTCGATGCCAAGATGTCGATCGATGACAATGCCCTTTATCGACATGTGAAGCTGAGTGAGTGGTTTGATCCATCGCAGCTCGCTCCTCAGGAAGTGCAAGCGCGAGCCCATGACCTTTCCTACGTCGCCTTGGATGGCGAAATCGGGTGTATGGTCAACGGTGCAGGTCTGGCCATGGCCACCATGGATGTGATCCAGCAAGTGGGGGGGCGTCCAGCTAACTTCCTCGACGTAGGGGGCAGTGCTACCCGTGACAAGGTGGCAGAAGCGTTTCGTATCATCGCTCAGGATCCGAAGGTGAAGGCCATCCTGGTCAACATCTTTGGCGGCATCATGAATTGCGTGGTGATTGCCGAGGGGATCTTAGAGGCGATGCAATCGCTGGACCTCAAAATTCCCCTTGTGGTTCGCCTTGAGGGCACTCAGGTGGAAGAAGCGCGTAAGATCTTACAGATGTCGGGGCTCCCGATTGAGAGCGCAAGCCATCTGGATGAGGCGGCTCGCCGCGTTGTCCAGAGAGCAGGGGAGCGGAGGTAGGCAGATGGGCATCTTGATCGGAAGCGAGACACGCGTGATGTGCCAAGGCATCACAGGCCGCTCTGGACGATTTCATACGGAGCAGTGCCGTCAATATGGCACTCGCATCATAGCTGGCGTGACACCTGGCAAAGGCGGCCTAGAGGTAGAAGGTCTTCCTGTCTTTGATAGTGTGCGTCAGGCGATGGCCCAAGTAGGCCCGATCGATGCCACCATGATCTTTGTTCCTGCTCCCTTTGCGGCAGAAGCGATTTTGGAAGCGGAAGAGGCTGGAGTCCCGCTGATCATTGCGATCACAGAGGGGATCCCGGTCCGCGACATGCTAGAAGTGAGTCGTGTCATGAAGGCCTCCGCGACCTCCAGGCTGATAGGGCCCAATTGCCCTGGAGTGATCACGCCGGGTGCCTGCAAGATTGGCATTATGCCTGGATATATCCATAAACCTGGTCGCGTAGGGATCGTCAGTCGATCAGGCACACTGACCTATGAGGCGGTCTGGCAAACCACGCAGCTTGGTTTAGGACAGTCGACCTGTGTAGGCATTGGAGGGGATCCCCTCAATGGTACACACTTTGTAGACGTCCTCAAACTCTTTGAAGGGGACCCTCAGACAGAGGCGATCCTCCTGATCGGTGAGATTGGCGGTACGGCCGAAGAAGAGGCCGCCGCTTGGATACGAGCCCATGGATCCAAGCCAGTCGCTGCCTATATTGCAGGGCAGAGTGCACCCCCGGGGAGGCGCATGGGTCATGCCGGCGCCATCATCTCTGGGGCGAGTGGCACAGCTGCTGGGAAGATGTCTGCTTTACGAGAGGCGGGTGTCACGGTAGCGATCTCTCCTGCAGACATGGGTCAAGCCGTACAATCAGCGATGAGGTAAGAGATGGAGATGCAAGGAAAAGTCCCACTCGTCATTCGTCCAGGCTTCTGGCTGGCTAGCGCCTTGCTTGGCTGGCTGGCCACTTCAGATATCAAGCTGACCTTGATCTGGGTGAGCGTGATCCTGATCTCTGTCCTTGTGCATGAATTGGGCCATGCTCTGGCTTATCTCCTATTCGGAAAGCAGAGTGTCATTGAGCTCAACCTGCTCGGGGGAGCGACCATCCCTGTGCACACTGGAGAGCGCCAGTGCCCCCTGAAGACTTGGCAGACCCTGCTGGTTGAAGTGGCTGGCCCCTGCGGGGGACTGCTTCTTGTGGCCCTCTCGGCCATTCTCGGCGGGACCTTGAATGGGATCGTGCTTGCAGAGGGCGCAACCCTCTGGATGTATACCCTCAATCTGTTCCTAGCTCTGAACGTTCTATGGTCCATCGCTAACCTCCTTCCCGTCCTTCCTCTAGATGGTGGACATGTGATGCGCACGATCATCACAGCCATCTGGGGTCCTGGCTCCGTTCGATGGGCCTTTCTGATGAGCGTTGTGTTTGGACTGGCCGGGGCCGTGATCACGTTTGTCATGGGCTATGTTCTTGCCACGCTGCTCTTTGGACTGCTCGCGGTGCAGAATGGAGTGGCCTGGTGGTCCAGTCGCGACTTTGTGGCCGGAGATCTTGATGACGAGCTCCGGGAGGAACTCGAGCAGGCCTTTGAAGAGGTGATCACCAAACAGTACCCAGCGGCTCAAGCGCACTTTAAAGACGTGATCCAACGGGCTCCAGGGGGCATGCTCTCCTTGGTTGCGCAGGAGCAATTGGCTGAACTAGAGCATCGACAAGGTCACCTGGAAGCAGCCTACGCGCTCCTCAATCCTTCAATTCCTAAGCTCTCGGCTGAAGCTTTGATTCTCTTCCATGAGTTGGCCTGCACGCTACACCACTGGGATCAGGTCGTGTCGGTAGGCGATATGTGCTTCCGAGAGGCGCCTAATGAGATGGTGGCCCTGAGGAATAGCCTGGCTTACGCCATGCTAAAGAAACCTCTCGAGTCGATGCACTGGTTTGAGGCGTCTTGGGAAAATGGGTTGCCAGAGCCGCTACAGGCGCTACAACGACCTGAGTACGAGGCGATCCGATCCTCGCCCGAATTCCAGCATGTGAAAGAGATGTTAGCGCGCTCAGCATGAGCGAAAGAGAAAGCTGGAGGACGAAGCGTCCTCCAGCAAATACTACCTCACAAATCTATTCAAGACGCAGAGCAAAGAGTCTGGACTGTCGGCCATCAGTGGCCACGACGAGGATGCTCTTCTGATCTTGTAGATTCCCCAACTGATCATGAATTTCCTGCACAGAATGCACGGGCTGTCTCTGCACCTGCTGGATCACCATGCCGGGGCGTAGGCCAGCCGCGTAGGCCTTGGAGCCCTTTTGCACCTGTTGAACGACCACGCCTCCACTGGGGCATCGAGTCGCCTCTTTAGCCTGCAGATCGCGTAGATCGAGGCCTAAGTTCTCCAGGAGGTCGGACGGGGAGACTGAGCTAGGGTGAGTGCCCAGCGTAGCCGTAATGGTCATCGCCTCACCATTGCGGATGATCTTCATCGCAAGACGGGTGCCAGGAGCCATTAACGCAATGTGGTTACGAAGAGCTCCTATGGAGGTGACAGGCTTATCGTTGTAGGCAACGATCACGTCACCCTGCTGCATGCCAGCTTCTGCTGCGGGACTTGTAGGTCCTACATCAGCCACCAGAGCGCCATCGCAGTCATTGAGACCGAGAGCCTCGCAGAGATCAGCATCAAGAGGCTGCATGTAGATGCCCAGGTACCCACGGGTTACACTGCCCTTGGAGATGAGCTGATCCATCACATGCTTGGCCATATTGCTAGGGATCGCCAATCCAATGCCCATGTAACCGCCCATGCCTGGTCGTGTGAGGATCGCGGTGTTCACGCCAATCACTTTCGCATCGAGATTCAGCAGAGGACCACCTGAGTTCCCTGGGTTGATGGCCGCATCGGTCTGGATGAAGTCATCAAAGTCGGTGATGCGCAGATTCTGACGGCCCTTGCCAGAGACCACGCCTACGGTTAGAGAGGCTTCCAGCTCGAAGGGACTGCCGATCGCAGCCACCCACTCCCCAATTTGCACCTCTTCTGAGTCAGCAAAGGTGAGGAAAGGCAGGTTATTGCCTTCGATCTTGATGATCCCTATGTCGGTATGAGGATCGGCTCCCACTACGGAGGCAGGGAACTCGCGGCCGTTGATGAGCACGACGGTGATCGTCTTGGCGTCTTTGATCACATGGTGGTTGGTGAGGATGTAGCCATCTGGACTCACGATGAAGCCGGAACCTCGTGCTGCGGCCTGTTTCGGCTGACGAGGTGCGGGACGTTGGCCAAAGTAGCGCTCGAAGAGATCGTCGCCGAAGACTCCATAGGGGTCGTCCGCGGAGTAATAATCTGTCCCGCTACCGGGAACCAGCTGGATCTTGAGATAGACCACGGCTGGCATCGACTTCTGGGCTACTTCGCAGAAATTCAGAGATTGTTTGCCGATTATTGGACAGGACGTCTCTGTAGCGAAGGCAGGGGTGAGAGAGCACAAGGGCAAAAGCCCCAAGAGAAGGCGGGCAAGCATGCGAATGTTCCTCGAGTTTTCTGAATGAGGGGAGAAAGACGGTGCTGGACCCCGCTTTTCCCCTGCGTCGAGCCATAGGGATGTTGACGACCACAATCCCTGACGAAATCCCTGCTATCGGGGTCTCCTAGTCAGAGACAGAGACAAAAGCCGAGGGATACCCTTCAGCCTGACGATCCCCTATGGGGGGTAACGCGTCTGCATCGTAGCATAGGGTCAGTATTTTGCTGGAGCGGCCCTCCTTCTGGTTGCCAGAGAGCGTTCGTGAAGAGATTTCTTCCAACGCGTATATTTGGCGCTGGCTCGGTGTAATGCGCCAGGCCTAAACATCGCTTGGATTTTCGATCATGCAGAAGCTTTTGGATGTTGCGTTCTTGTACAGCTTGGTTGAATTTCCTCAGGTAGAGGCCGTTTGGTTGTATGGTTCGCGGCAATCGCAGCCTGTGCGGCCTGAGGCCGATATCGACTTAGCTATCTATTGCCCAACGGCCTCTCCTGAACAGTGGTCAGAGATATTGGCCCTGTTGGATCAACAAAGGAACTTTGTTCCAATGGATGTGGTTCGACTGGACAGCTTGGATCATGGACATCCACTAAGAGCGAACATCGAGCGCCAGCACGTCACATTATTTCAAAAAGACGGGCCAACCCCTTTGGGTTTTGAGCGGCGCTTGGTTCAGTGGGCTCAGACGCTCAGTAATCTGAGAAGGGCCATACAGGCCGGCAATCCGGATCCCTATACGGAGCGAGGCTGTGAGCACATGGAGGCCTCTGTTAAGCGATTTGAGTTGGCCTGGGAGCTTTGCTGGAAGACGCTTCAGAAGATTTTGGATAGGGAGGGGTTACCTGCGGCAGGCCCTCGGCCCGTGATGCAAAATGCCTTTCAGCTTCAGCTCCTTCCTGCGCCTTTTCTATGGCAGCAGATGCTCGAGTCAAGGAACTTGGCCGCTCACATGTATTCTCCACTGGATGCCATGCAGCTTTACGAACTGCTTCCGTCCTACCTACAGCAGTTCCTGGCCCTTTATGAGTTGATCTCTCGTAGGTACGAGATTCGAGGTCCATTAGAATTGGCCGAGGGGTCAGGGATAGGGATATAGATGCTCTAGTGGGGGCACGTTGCAACCGATCTTGGATCTTCTTACACATGGAGATGGGAAGAATGAAGATTGAGATCGAGTGATTCCTCGACCGTCGGTTGAATGTGTGCTCCCTTTGTGGCGCGTACCTCTTCGCCGGATAGGAAAAGCCCCCGTGCAAGGCCAGATCTGAGTGCCCCTTGTGGGTAACTCCCCTTGGCCGGAGTAAAGCTGAGTGTTCTCGGTGGGGTTGAGGCACAGTCTCTAATCGAACATTCTTCCCTTTTTTTATGGAGGAGTTGGTTCATGCGGCGCACCCTGGAACAGCAGGTTCTCGAACACGCAAGCCCCGAGAGACTACGTCTTTTACATTCGGCTCAAGCCCTGAACTTACGACTCAAAACCGAGCGCCATCTTCCAAGTGGCTATCGCGATGTATTGGGTAACGTTCTCCAAGTCCTCATCACCACCATCGACACCTCTCGCGATGTGGGGCACTGGCGTGCCGCTACGGAGTGCTGGAACTCGATTGCCTGCCAGGTCAACGATCGCTTTCCCTTGGATGTTCCCCTGCAGAGGATCGAACCTCCTCGTCCAGGCGTATAATTAATATATTTACTGGTGAGGTGCCGAATGGGTGCCTCCTTACCGGACGAATGGAGTCCAGCCGAGTAGGACCACGCTACTCCGCTGGACTCCGACCATCATGCTTCCTCTATATTGTCGTTTTTAGTTGTCAGATCCCTGGTCCACCATTAGGTCGACTGTCCCCACGGCAATAGCAATAGCCGGGCCTTCAGTTGAGAGAATTTCCCTATCGATCCCGATTTCAGGGTGTTTGGCTTGATGAATGCTTTAAAATAGCGTGCTATGCTCTGCGACAGATTAAAACTCCATGAGGGGAATTTATGGCGTACAGCATCCGTACAGCTACGGCAGCTCAACTCACACCAGCCGAAGTCAACAGCCTAGGCAACTTTTTGCTGGATGCGGCAAATAGCCATAAGACCGATAGCGAGATAAAAAATGCCTATGATCAGGCTTCTTCAGCCTTAGACAAATTGAAGTACCATCGGGGTCATTTCAGTGCGGAAAATGTGCCGGTCTGGAACGGCCTAAAGGATCTAGGAGGACGCACAGGTCAAGATGCTGCAAGGATTGTTACAGCAGCCCGTACTTGGATTCAGGAGTTTCGGACCTGGGCCAAGCCTCTGATTGACCAGCATCGGACTCGTTATCTGCCGGACCAGCCGTGGAGGATTTACCTTTTGGCCAGGGCTACGGTGGTCGCTCCCGAACCGGCGGAGGGTTCGACCATCCGCAAGGTGGCACGGGCAGTTGGACCTTACTTCTTCCGCAGCAGTTCTGCGATCGATATCCTCGGTAAGGCGCTGACGGTCGTAGCGGTCTGGATGGGCACCGGCCTCATTGCAAAGGCGGCAATCCTTGCTGCGGCTGGTCTTACTGCTGTATTGGTCGCGCACTCCCGGTTGAATGTTTTGCACCCTCGTCATGTTCTGAGTGCGCTCCAGGTCATTGCATGTTTGGCTATAGGTACGAAGTTGGCGCTGGCGGCGGCGGCCGTGATCGGTGGCAGATATCTGCTCGATGCGGGCTTTAGAGCCGCGTCGAATTTCCGTACCATCGAAAGGCCTAGTACCACTTGCCTGCAGCAGACACTGGGATTTATTGGTTCGTCGAACAACATCGAAGTAACCTTGCCTGGTGCTGCCATGCGACGCGCTGCCAATGATGCCTAGGAAACGACAGCCTAGGCCGATCGTTTAGCCAAAAAAAAAATGGAGCCGTTCAAGCCTCTTCTCAAGGAGGGAGTTTGAACGGCGTCTTTGTTTCCGGCGGGAGCTGAGCTCAGCTAAATATCGGCTGATCCATCGTACTTGTGCTCAGCTGTCCTCTGCCGCTTGGCTCTCTTGAAATAGGAGAGCTCAATGAGCCTTCTACCAATTACATTGATGTGGGTCTTAACGACTTCTTTATCAAAAAGGGATATACTCTCAGCCAGTTTGAAACTCTATAATAGGAATTTTTATGACCTATAGCATCCATTCGGCCACGGCAGCACAACTCACACTAGCCGAAGTCGACAGGTTAAGTGACTTTTTCGTGCATGCGGCAGATAGAGATAAGACCGATGACGAAATAAAAAATGCTTATGATCAGGCCTCTTCAGCTCTAGATAAATTGCATGACCATCGCGGCCATGTGATCACAACAATCCCAGTTTGGGATGGCCTGAAGAATCTAGGTGGCCGTGGTGAGCAAACTGCTGCTACAGTTGCTACAGCTTCTCGCGCATGGATTGGTGAGCTCGGTAGATGGGCAAAACCTCTTGGGCGTGAACCTTTGAACTGGACGGACAAATACCAAACGATGAAGGCCATCCGTGAATTAACCCAACTGATGGTTGCAGCACCCGAGCCAGTTGAGGGGTCTACGGTTCGAGCCGTCGCTAGAGCGGCTGAACCTTACCTATACCCCATGTCTCTCGGAGCAGGCGGGTTGGGGTTTGCAATCGTTGGAGTGGCTTTATGGGGACCGGGTCTATTCGGAAGCGCAGTCGGGCTGCTGTTCGGCGGGTTTCTCGGCATCCGCATGATGCAACAGACGTACAAGGATTGTGATCCGGCGACCTGTGAAAGACGACCTACAACGCTATTGTCAGTGAAGAATCAAATACGATTCAAGCGCGCTGTCATGGCCTGTGCGGTCATTGTCCTTCTCACGTCTGGTGTCAAGGCTTTGATGGTAGCGGGAGCTCTCATTGGGTGTGCTGCAGCTCTCATCATTGCTCTCAGAGCAGTGATGAATTTCCGTACTAGTGCACGACCTGATACGCGCTTTCTAGAGAGGAAGCTGACCGAGATCGGATCGGGTCTGTTGGAGAAACAACAAGTCCGAGCAGCGCTACCTGCTAGGCAACCAGCTGGTGAGGAAGTCCCTGCCTAGTCGAATCGGTAGACCAAGGAAAAGCAACGAGCCGTTCAATTCTCCTTCCAAAGAGGGAGCTTGAACGGCTTCTTTGTTTCTAGAGGGAGTGAGCTCAGCTAAATATCGGCTGAGTCTGCTTGAGGCCCTCTCGATCCAGAACTTCTTGCCCAGCAAAGAC
>JBMOFD010000061.1:0-11771 GCA_049314435.1 Chlamydiia bacterium
TCGACCAGGCCCGTCAGTTTCCCTCGCTGAGCTAAGTGAAGAAGCACTGGTTGAAGGGGTCACGCGATTGGACAATGAGGTGCCCGAAGAAGGGCTGCTTTGCCCACCGGACGACGCTGCTGCGTTCGCTTGGGAAAAGGCCACCGTCGTGACCAGCGGAGAAAATGACGGTGCTGTCTCCACTCCAGGAGCGCTCGATCTCGCCCCAAGGGCAACATTAATCGCTGTATTTTGATTGTTAGAGCTCATCGCCTCACCGATCTAAAACTATAATCATTTTAACATGGTTAAATTAATTATTAGTTAATTTTAGAGACTTAGATGATCAATGGGAGAAAGAGTGCTCCCCTCCATGGAGAGCGGGCGCCATGATCCTCCGGCAAGGAGGGGTCATGGCAATCGCAAGAGGTCCGTCCAACAAGAGCAACTTGCCCGGTTCTTGCGCCTATTACGAGACCCTCTCATCATGCGACTCTCGCTCTATTGGAGGCGCTGTGCATACCACGGAGCAAAACGTCGAGAACGATGTCTGGACGGCGGCTGAGCTAGGCCATAGGATCTCCGGCTACAGAAGCCTATGGGCTCCCCATGCTGGGCAATCGGTAGCGCTCTCTGTCCAACGAGACCTGCCCAGCGCCGCGGCTCTTCTGGCTCTTCTATCGCTTGGGTGTCATGTTCTGATTCCTCCTCGCAGGCATCCGGAGTTGGCGTGTCATCTTCTCTCTCTAACGCCGACGCACCTAACGCCAGAATATGTCACCACTGCAGCTTCTACTCTCAAGACGGAGCACTCGACCATCGATCTCTCTGGATCGATCGAGTTAGCGACGTCTGGATCGAGTGGGCACCCCAAGACCGTCCTACTTCGTGCCGAGGCTCTGCTTCACTCAGCCCGCAGTGTAGCGCGCTACTGGCCCCATCCATCGACCCGAATAGGTCTCTCGCTGCCGCTGGATCATGTGGCCGGTATTGGGTTACTTCTTCGTGCGTGGTGGTCGGAGTCGACCCTAGTTTGTCCATCCGTCCCCTCCCTGGACGAGTGGCAGCGTCTGCGGCCGAGTCATTGGAGTGTTGTCCCCTCCCAGATCCTGCGTTGGCGGCTGACGGACGAAGAGCGACTGTTAGAAACGTTGAGGGCATCAGCGTGTGTGATGCTCGGAGGTGCGCCTGCTAGCCAAGCCCTCGTGGCTTGGTGCGAGCAGCATCAACTAGCGATCATGCAGACCTATGCGATGACAGAGATGGGCTCTACGGTAGGATGCACACCTCTTGGAGAACCCGGGGCGGCGTTCTTTCCTTTACCCCACTGCCAGGCAGAGATCCGTGATGGTCAGATCTATACCAAGGGCTCCAGTATCGCTGACTCTGTTCGTCGAGGTGGGATCCTAGCCCCTCTCCCCTTGCAGGACGGTTGGTTTGCCACCAAGGATTTTGGGCGTCGAGATGGTGTTACTTTCCGCTGGGAGGGCCGTGTGGACCGTTTGATCAACAGTGGCGGCGAGAAGATTCATCCCGAATATCTCGAAGCATGGCTTGTCGATCGAGGGGCTATCCAGGCCACGGTGATTGAGGTGCCCCATCCGATCTGGGGATCCAGACCTGTAGCTTACTGCTATCGCCTCCCGAAGGATGAGGCATCTCTACGTCTGGCCATACGAGCGGAGTTAGGACCGCTCTATGTGCCTGAGCGCATCTTACCCGCTCCTCTATCCATACAAGGACAGATGAAGTGGTCGATTCGAGATCTCTTAGAAGATTGGGAAGGAAGGAAGGCTCTCTCCCTTAGGAGAGAGCCGCCTTCGAGGTGACGGCGATCATGCACATAGGATGCGCCGCTGTGTTGGTCCTAAGACGAGGATGTACCCGTCATAGCTTGAGGCTCTACCTGCAGATTTTGTAACCGCTCTTTTAGACCCTCGAACCGCGTTTTTTCTTGGGGAGCACAGTCCTGCACTTCTAGTCGGCCCACGACGGCTAACAGTTTCTCTTTCACGATTCTAACCTCGAATCGAGTAGTTGTTTGCGCTTCGACAGGCTCACCATCCAAGTGCAATACTTGCTCACAATTCTGGATAATTTGCTCAAACTGACCCAAGGCATCATCAAGCGACGCAACAGGACGGACCTTAAGCTGGTTCATTAACTCGACCACCTTACCGGCCGCTGCCGCGGGGTTCTTAGACTGTCTGGGCGCTTGAGACACTACGGGCCGGACCACGTTATCCTTCGGAAAAGGATGACTCACCCGATGCTGATTATGCTGCCTTCGGCGTATGCCGCTTAGAACCACATCAGGCCTCGGCAATTCCTGCTCCTTGGACGCAGGCTTCGGTTTACACTCCTTCATTACGAAGAAGGCAAAGATGGCCAGCACAGCCAAGCCAATCGGTGGCAGCGAGAGACCCATCGCAACGTAGGAGGCGACGGCTCCTAAGGCGCTAGCCATGCTGAGTGCACCGAAGAAGACGCCCAGCTTTGGTCTGGAAATTTGAGGCTCTTGTCCTGCCTGGAGTGGTAGGCTTCCCAACGAACCAGGAATACTCATCATAACACACCTCATCTGTTACTCAAGAAATCTATCTACGCAGTATAGCGCGACCACTATTAAAATAGTTTTCACACAGAAACGTGACTAACTAATATTACAGAATCCCACTCATGGTTGGGGCGGGCCGTTGCAATGCACTCTCACAACCACCCCCGAAGCTTCCGATGTATGCTCAAGACACAACACCTGAAGGTCTATTTACCGAGGCGAGGAGCAACTCTAGCAGAGGCACAACCTCCGTCATTAAGGTAGCCATTTGGGATCTCTGCTGGTCTGTCAACCCAGCAGAACGATACAGCGCTACGAGATCCAGGAGCTTCTGAAGGATCTGGGTAAGGCTTTTTCGAGTCTTTTCCCGGCAATTCTCTGTGCTCTGTTCGGCGAAGGTGATTGCTCTCTTAGACACTTGAATGAGCTCTGCTATCTTCGGCAGCATGGCATCGAGGGGCCCCTTTGCGGCCTGAATTTCCATGAACAGCAGGTTTGCCGTCGTTGTTTCCCTCACTGCATCGAACGCAGCCTGCTGCTGCGGCGTAAGCTGGAACCCGTGCACGTTGTTCGCCGCTGGAGGAGCTTGCGGCGGCCTCTCTGCATGCGCGTTGCTGCGGACTTCGACCGCTGGGACCGGTTGTGGTTCAACCGCGCGTGGGTCAACCGCTTCTGGCCGACGAACTTCCTGCGCCGGCACCCGTCGCTGACAGGCATCCACGGCACGGAAAGCGTAGTAGGCGAGGATCCCCAAACCCAATGTCGTCAGGGGGAGGTCCAGGAAGATAGCGATGACGGCTCCGATGGAACTAGCGAAGCCGATTGCGGCGCATATAGACGCTATCCTGCTGGCTGCACTTGTTGGCTCTTGGTGAGCCGCAGGAGGTGGGGCTATGACATGGTCATTGACGCGCATTGCATTCCTCGTTTTACAGGGACATTCTGCGCACTGGTTGCTGCGGTGGATTCGGTCTATGGGCCTCTTCCGGAGCTCCGCGAGCCGAGAAAGCGACATACACCAGACAACCCAACACCACGACCGGCATCAGACTCAGGAGATCTTGGGATACAACGACGTAACTCAGAGCGATCATAAGAGCCGGCAGCGCGCAGCTAACACTCTGACCAGTCCTGGGAAACTCTTCGTGAACTGCAGGAGGCGGCCCTCTGACATGGTCTTCGATACGGCGCATCGCATCCCTTATTGTATGCGACATCTTGCATCTTGCGTGTTAAGAGCGCAATAACACTCCAACAAGCCGTCGTTCTGTTGCGGTCTGAGGAGCCCCGCGAACAGCGACGCCCATCGGCCGTCATCAGAGCGGATCGTCATACCGAGAAATCGACCAAGTGGGCATTCTGTTGAATCCCACGAGAGGGAGCGAAGCTCCTGCTCTATGGAGCATCTGGCAAGCGTACGGGGGTCGAGGTGGAAGAGAGACGCAATCAAGAGACCTGGCCATTACTCCTTGGATCGGGATCTCCACGTCGACGCGAGATTCTTGGCTTCTTTCGGATCCCATTCCAAGTAGTTTCCAGTGACTTCCCTGAGGAGACGATTCCCTGGGGTGGGGATCCATCAGAGTACGTTCTCCAGTTGGCCTGCGCCAAGGCCAACCATCTAGCCGCTGCATGGCCTCACCACACTTTGCTCTGTGCCGACACGGCTGTATTTGTAGATGGCGAGGTTCTGAATAAGCCCACATCTCCCGCTGAGGCCCATGCGATGTTACGTCGGCTGGCGGGACGCGAGCATCAAGTCTGGACCGGAGTCTGCCTACGTCGTGGCCACAAGGAGCACAAAGCCGCACAGCAAACCAGAGTGTGGGTGCGAGATCTCTCCGATCGAGAGATCTCGCTCTACCAGTCAGGTCTGCACACCCTGGATAAGGCAGGTGGGTATGCGGTCCAAGGGGCCGGAGGCATCATCATCGAGCGCATCGACGGGTGCTTTTACAATGTGATGGGGATGCCACTGCGCGCCACAGAAACGCTGTTGACACAGGCGGGGATCGATTTATGGCAATATCTAGGCTCTTAGCGCTCCTGCTCCTCGCCGGATGTAGTACCGTCCCGCGTGGAGAGCTGCCCGAGTGGGCAGCCGTGGCACACAAAACCGATATCCTAGGACCAGCGACCTCGTCATCGCGCGCCTTATGGCTGGCCTCGCATGGTGAATGGGGTTCCGCTCTCCAACTATGTGAAGAGGGCGTGGAAAGCGGCTCGCTCGATCTGCGCGAGCTCGAGCAGCTGGGCGTCCTTCTCCTGCAGCAGGGTCTAAAAGGCTCGCAAGAGGAACAACTCCTGACGTTGATCGGCGCAGGCATTGCTCAGAACCTGGCCGTCCGTAGCATCCTCGAAGAGGCGTGTAGCTCGGGCCACCCCATGGTGCAGCTCCACGCTCTGACCGCTTTGGCCTCAGATGGCGACGATGAGATCGATCCCTTCCTCATTCGAGCCATGGGCTCCCCCTGGATCCCCGTGCGACTCACAGCGGCTCACTTGTTGGCTTCGAAGAGATCCCCAGCCGTGATTGAGCAGGTGGAGGCGATGTACTACAAATTGCCGCACGAAGTACGCCCCTACCTGGCGCCCCTCCTTGCTCAGGTCAATACGTCAGAAGCGATCACGCTGCTCATACGCCTTGCTCAAGACCAGAGGGCCATGGTACGTATCGCAGCGGTCCACTCGTTGGCACAAGCCCATCGAGATGATGAGGCGCTACGCATCCTAGCCATGATGCAGCAGGACCAGGGCGCGGAAGCAGAGGCCTGCGCCTATGCGCTAGGTCATCTCCATGACACACGAGCTCTTCCGCACCTCCACCGCCTACTGAATAGCGGTGAACTCACAACCAGGATCGCCGCCGCCCAAGCCCTCTGGTCGTTTGGAGATGAAGAGGCCCTCAAGGCACTCCTGTGGGAAGCCAGAGGTGGACACCCGTTTGCTGTCATGGCCTTGGATCATATTAAAGAGGGCATCCCTGTCTTGGTCGACCTGTTGGACGATCCACGCCGCTTCGTGCAGATCAACGCGGCCCTAGCCCTTCTGCAACACCGAGACCGTCGTGCCCTGCCTGTCATCGAGCACTGGCTCACCTCCGACCCTCACGTGATGCCCCTCGTCCCGGCTCACAGCCCAGGGGGAGCCCTGCAAGCCTACGGCTCTCGTTCCCTGACTGAGGAAGAGTTCCCTGTAGCTTTGATGATACGTCAGCGGGTGCTCAGTCAATGCATCGAGTTGCCGGAGGAGGACTTCTTGCGCCTGGCTGCACGTCTGTATGCCGAACAGTCGATTGAGCTCATCCCTCTCCTGACACGTCTTTTGGAGAACCTACAGACTCCAGCGGCGCTAGAACTCTTGCATCAGGAGCGCCAGCGCACCGGCGGCCCCCTCTCAAGGGCCTATGCCACGCTTGCGTTGTATCGCTTGAACGAGCCAGGCCCCTGGGAGGAGTCTTTGATGCGCTGGCTGGAAGAGCACCACAAGACCGAATTGATTCAGCTACAACCGGAAGCTCCCTGGGATCCTGAGAATCTCGATGCAGCGCGCTACAGTCTCTCCACCCAGCAAACGAGCCAGCTCTTCATTGAAACCCTCGAGGCTCTCGCGCAGCACCCTAGCGGTCGTGGACGAGGTTTGATCCTGCGCGTCATTCGCCAAGGCCATCCTCGCAATCGATTCGTCTTAGCGGGGATCCTTATGAGGATGTCTCTCTAAGCCATGCGGATTCGTTGGACGTGCCTGATCTTCGGCCTACTGAGCTCCTCCATATGCGCATTTGGATGGCAGCCTGAGGTCGAGATCCGGCTCATCCACCCTACCCTAGCTCATGGTGTCCTCTCTACGGAGTTTGGGGGCGTCCTGGAACAGGGCGACCTACGGATCCAAGCAAGGCGCATCTCCTACGCACATAGCCTATCGACTCAGCCGATCTCGATGCTGGATGCTTCAGGCGACCTCGCTGTGGAGTCTAGCGGTCGTCTCTTCGTGGGGGAATCTCTCTCCTACGACTTCTTGACCCACGAGGGAGAGATCGTCGATGGAAGGACCCAATATGGATCGTGGTACCTGTCGGGATCGCGGATCCTACTCCACGCTGATGGCAGCTTTGAGGTCTTCGATGCCAAGCTCACCACCTGTGAGCAGGCTCACGGCTCTTTAGAATTAGCCGCCTCCAAACTGCTCCTCTTGAAAGGTGGAACGCTCAGCGCCCAGAACCTGCGGGTGCAAGTGTTCGATCTCCCGTTGGTCTGGTTCCCCGCTCTAAAGGCTAAGCTGAAGAGTCTCCCCCGCTTCCCAGTGCAGTATAAGTTCTATTGGCGAGGACCTCAGGGCCCGATGGCCAGCATGCGCTATCGACTGATCTCCTGGACCGGTGGCTATCTAGGGCTCCGTTTAGACTATCTGATCCGCAAGGGGTGGGGAGGAGCTCTCGAGGTCACACACGTGACTCCTGATGACTCCACCAAGATCCTCAGCCGCAACTATCTGGCCACCGACTCTAGCCTCAACTGCTCTTGCCCAGAGCGGCGCTTCCGTGTGGAGGGTCTCCTTCGCACAAAATGGCGGGATGGGCGCACCACCAGCTATATCCAATGGGACAAACTGTCCGATGCGGACATGGCCTCCGACTACCCCGAGTCCTACTTTGACTTGCAGGTCCCTCTCCGCACGGAGTGGTACAACACCCACACGCGCAACAACTTCATCGTGAATTTCGATGGCCGCCTGCGGGTGAATAACTACCAGACAGTGAACCAGCTCCTTCCCGCTCTGCAGGTAGTTCCCCTCCCCATGCGAGGGGGATGGGGTCGTGGATTCCTCCACGCCCCCATACGTCTGGCCTTCCAGGACTACCAGTACGCTCGATGCATACCATTGCCTGGCTTTCATAGCGGACGCATCTCCTTTGTGCCACGGATGAGCTGGCCCATGGCCGCCAAGGGATTGCTTGTTACACCGAGTGCAGGCTTCAGAGGGGTGTACTATTCCGACTCACCGTGCGAGGACCCTGTTTGGGCCACTCAAGCTCTTGCCAACGTCGATGCGAGATACCCATTGGCGCGGAGGTTTAGTCTGGGTGAGCATCGTTTGGAGCCCTATATCCACTGGGACTACAGTAGCGCTCCCGGACTCCCCTTCAACCACCAATTCCTCTTCGACATCCAAGATGGGTACCATCAGCTGAGTATCCTGCGTCTGGGCGCACTCTCGACCTGGCGACCGTGGCGTAGCGATTGGATCTCTCAATGGAGGGCAAATGTCTATGCCGACGCCTTCTTAGCAGACAGCCCCTACTTCGACCGCATTCCCAAGGCCTTCTGTGAACTAGAAGGAGGCGGGCCCCGTCTCTCCGTGAACTGTCTGGCCGGCTGGGACTTTGTGCATCGTCTTGTCGATACGTTCAATCTCACAGTCGGCTGGACCTGCAATGAAGACATCGCCATCAAGGCGGAATTGAGGCATCGCAGCCCCTGGGCCTGGCGTAAAGCCAACTGGGACTCGTACGTCTTGGACTGCAGCGTATCGCCTGATCTACTGGTGGACTCACCGCTCTCCGATCCACGCACAGCGGCTCTCATGCAGACCTTCCTGCGCTTCACACCGACCATCAGTGCTCGGGCTCAAGCCTACGCGATCTGGGGACGACCTTGTGAGCCAGCCACTCACGGGATCCGACTCGACGTCTTTAGCCTACTCTCTTGTAACATCATGCTGAAGGGTACGGCCGAGTTCACCAACTTGGAGTCGCGATTCGCCATTAGCTTAGCGCTCACCAACACCTCGCAAGCACCTCGTCCTCTGAACCCCTTCAAGGTCGTCCGTTAAGCAGCTTGCCAGGGCTCCAGATGGCCTTTGGCATAAGTGTATCCAACACGTTGATCGATGAAACACTTCACCAGGCCAGGATCGAGATGGCCCTCATCGGCCATCTGCTGAAGGACCTTCTCAGCGTCCGAGACCTTGGCTGGCTTCCGGTAAGGCCGGTCTGGAGCCGTGAGAGCCTCAAAGATATCCGCTAACGGCAGGATGCGACTGCTGAGATCCATTTCACGCGTGTTCAGGTGGTTGGGATATCCATGGCCATTGCACCACTCGTGGTGGTTCCGTGCAATCACTGGGATGTCACTGAGAGCTCCCGCAAAGGGAATACGACGAAGGAGCTCATAAGAGCGCATCGGATGCTGGGCTATCTCCCTTCGATCCGCCTCGCTGAGGGTCCCATGTTCCGTGCAGAGGCTCTCCGTCTCTTCTGGGGTGATCACAGGCATCGGATGGCCGTTGTCTAGGTAATTCCGGCTGGCAGCCAGTCTCCGAATGCGCTGGGCATCCTCTGGAGTCACCGTAGTGCCCTGATCATCACAACGACGGATGAACTCCAGCTCTTCTGCTGGATCGACCGGGCCCTGCAACCCCAGCCCCTGCATTCCAACGCTTTGACCTCCAGCTAAGAGCCCCGCCTGCAGAGCCATGATCTGATAGCGTAGTGCGATGAGGTCGACTCCATCCAGAGTCGCCCACAGACGTGTCTTCTTATCGAGCAATCGGTCGGGAATAGAGATCTTACCCACGTCATGCAGCAGGGCGGCGAGACGGAGAGCCTCGATCTGCTCATCGGTCAGCCGCTCGCCACGATCGGCGCTCTGACGGTTCACAGCATGGGCGATCTCCACCGCTAGAACAGGCACCCGGCGAGAATGGCGACCTGTATGAGGTGATCGCTGGTCCACTGCGTCGGCTAAGACGTTGATGGTCGCCTCAAACATCCCCTGGTAGTCTGCTAGGAGCTGCGTGTTGGTCAAAAAGATGGCCGCCTGACTCGCCAAGGCTTCCGCCAAATGCACGTCCTCTAAGGAGAAAGGAGAGGGCTTTCCCTTCTCGTCCAGGCGATTGATGAGCTGCAGGACCGCGATGCATCCCTTGCGGTGATCCATAAGCGGAACAGTGAGGAAGGACTTGGAGCGGTACCCTAAGATCTGGTCCATCGCTCGCATGCCGCTGAAGTCAAACCCTTCCGACTCATAAGCGTCGGCAAGGTTCACGGTATGACGCATGTGAAAGGCGAAGGCACATACGTTCGCTAGATTGGGCTGACCTGTCGGCAATGAGAGAGGGATGTCGGGGTAGTCACAGGGCGCTGCTGTGCCCCCACATCGAAGACCCAAAGAGCTGTTGCGAAGGATAGAAAAATGAAGACCGCGCTGTGGAGTGACCTGATAGAGAGTTCCCCCATCAGCTCGAGTCAGCTCAATCGCCCCCTCGAGAATCTTCTCCAACAGTCGCGGCTCATCTTGGATCACAGAGAGCGCTCGCGCTAGGTCCACCAACCGATCCAGCTGCTGCACCAGACGCTCGTATCTCTCCACAGTCCCCTCCCCACGCCTCAGGCTATGAGATCACTCTTTTATAGTAAATATTCCCAAGACACGCCCCAGAGGCAGGTCCTGTTTTCCAACAATCTCATCGTCGGCAGTCGTAGGAGTTGTTAGGGGAATTCGGCACCTGACGAAGTGTGTAGCCGGGCATGCAATAGAGGCATCCTACCACATGCGTGGCCAGGCTGGTTGCTTGGAACCCCGCCGGACATTGGTTAGTTGCGGGCATAGCTGTCGTGCACTTCTGTTTCGTACAGTTGCAAATCAGATCCTTCCGAGTCGGACATGGTCCAGACTGAGCGGTCCCTGTCGGAGTCCACCCATGGCCCATACCTGGCAGAGAGGCGATCGAAAGCACAACCAGGGTAAGGCAGGCTCTCTTGGTTCGGTGCAGACTCTCATGCTTCATTCTTCCGACCTTATTGTTAATTGTGGTCTAGAAATGGGACCCGCTGAAGGGGTTACTGCGTTCATGACTCGCCGACGGCAGCACACACTCGTATGAGGCTGAGGCCGTGATGGGCTTCAGGACGTAGTGGCTGTCTTCGCAGGCAAGGCAAGTCCATCCGCCCGGCTGACTCGGGGCTGTCAGTTGCGCAAATTCAAGCGCTTTCCCGTCAGACCCTTTCGCTGTGGGTGTAGGACAGTGCAGCCCAGCACCGCTTCCTATAGGAGTTGCAGTGCAAACGCCTTTATCACAAAGACAATTAGACAGCCCGTCACAGGGACTTGCTGCCTGCCCAGCCGATGCCACAGAGATGATCCCGGCCATAGCCAGGGTCGTGAAGAACTTCCCAATTCTTTGAGGGCCATCTTTTGTTCTCATCTAACACCTCGCTTAAGGGTTTTTAACAAAGGGTGCTGGGCGAGCACCCTCCTCCCGTCGTTCGCTACACAAACAATCTCTCCCAACAACGACCCTCGACCCGAACAGAGGTCCGAGGGACTCTTCTGCCCCTATTCTTGCGTGTATTGGAAGGTTACACCACGGTCATGACTTGTTGATGGCTGCACACACTCATACTGAGGAGGCGAGCCTGGGGCGGCGGCCGACAAGGGCTTCAGGATATAAGTACTGTCTTTACAGGCAACGCAAGTCGATGCCTGTGGGGCACCCGGCTGGTTCGAAATCGGCGCCGTTTTTTGCTCAAACCCTTTAGGGCAATGCATGTCTGCACCGGTCCCAACGGGCGCTGCAGTGCAAACGTCGCTACCACAAAGACAATTAGACAGCCCGTCACAGGGACTTGCTGCCTGCCCAACCGATGCCACAGAGATGATCCCGGCCATAGCCAGAGTCGTGAAGAACTTTCCGATACCTTGAGGACCATGTTTTGTTCTCATCAAACAACCTCGCTTAAGGGTTCTTGACAGAGGGCTCTAAACGAACCCTCTATCGGTCGGCTAGTGGCATGAACACGTGCGTGGGGTTGTGCCAGCACAAATCACCGTCTCACCCGATGGACAACACAGATACCCGTGTGGTGTGCCCGGAACGACAGTAACGACAGTGCTGGGGATCTCTTTGGGCGAATACCCCGTCGCGCAAGTCTGACATACAGCGAAAGTCTCCTGCCACTCCCCATTTGGACCTAGCACGGTCGGCCACTGCGCCTTGACGGACCCAGACGGACATTGCTGAGATGGCTGAAGAAGCCCTACTGAAGGGTGTGTCACACACATGCCATTCGGCGCCGTTGTATCGCATTGACATGACCAGTCAGAGTAGCGCTTCTGGCAGGAGACCTCACCGCAAAAATCGGTCCACCCAAGGGCCGGCATACAGGTCACCCCAGCCACAGCCAGGGCCGCAAAGAATCTTCGTATTCTAGGATCACGCTTTGCTCTCATAGAAG
>JBMOFD010000062.1:0-11702 GCA_049314435.1 Chlamydiia bacterium
TTTTTTTGTCTTCGTGCATCGATGGGGATCATCCCCACTCAGCGGGCCTCCAAGCTAAGTGTTGTCATCATCCGTTTTCAAGACCACTGCTCACGCTGTATATGAATTATTATAGCATGTACTGCATGCATGCCCTGTGTTATCATGCTCGTTAATAACTAACGTGGCGGTTTTATATGTCTAAAACAACAAAAGTAACATTTGCTCCGGATTCTAGCGTCGACACAGCTAGTCGAGCGATCAACAAGCCCGAGTCGAGCCGAGGCAATGCCTTGATCGCTCTAGCGGTTGCAATGGCATGCGGCATTCTCTTAGCAGCAGCATGCAGTGGGGTTCTTCCAGTGACTGCGACTGTCCTCTTGGTTGTCAAAGTGGCAGCAGGCGTTGGCGTTGGTGTCGGTAGTGCCGTGGCTGTGTACCTCTGCTGCTCAGGGAAGAGAAAGACCGGCCTGGAGAACAGGAAGATCGCAATGGTGTTCGGTGATCAGGGCGTGCCTTTGCCCGACGCCTATGAAGGGTCGTCTAGACTGCCTACGGTAACACCGGAGGGTGTTTCGGTTAGCTCAAGAGTCCTGATGGGGAAAGAGGCAGACACAGTGGCTGCGGATGAAGCCAGCAGCCTAGAAAGCGACGATGGTGACAGCTATAGGAGCGCCGAGCTCCGTGAGGAAGAAGCTCTCACCAGCGTGAGCTAGAGCGAACACTCAGCGTGCGACGCCATTAGAGCGCCTGCTGAGCAATCCAGAGAACCTACAAGAATCCTAGGCGGCCATGTCGAAAGACATGACCGCCTTTTTTCGTCTTTTTGGAAGTCGGAATTAGGCGCTGCCCGATCGGACGGCGTTCTCAGCGGCTTTCAGAAGAGCCTCTACGCGATCATCAGCCTTCCTCCTCGTCGCTTCGAGTCGTTCGGTCGAGGTGATGGGCTCGGCTACTTCAGCGTAGATCTTGATCTTTGGCTCGGTGCCCGATGGCCGAACGATCACAGAAGAATCATCCGGTAGCCGAATCTGTAGCACGTCGGCAAGAGGTAGAGTGACCTCTGAAGCAGGCTGCGGTTGTAGATAGTCCCGGATCTGGAGCACTGGAAGATCAGCTAGGGTCGTCAGAGGGGCGGCTCGCAGCTTCTCCATCGTGGTCTTCATCTGCTTGTGTCCCTCTTCCGTCTCAGGGAACTCAATCGAGGTCACACGGTTGCGGTAGACGCCTACCTGACGCTCTATTTGGTCCCAGTAGTCAGCGAGTGTCATGCCCTGCTGTTTGCAGTAGAGGGCGATCTCACAGACCAGGGCCGCCATGCAGATCCCATCTTTGTCACGCGTCTGCGTGCCGTAGAGGCATCCGTAGCTCTCCTCCCCACCAAAGAGGAAGGTGTGGGCCTTCGTGTGCTCCCACTGGCCAATCAACTGACCAATGAACTTGAACCCAGTCAGTACATCAAAGCAGTCAATCGAGGCTCGACGAGCAACCGCTCGGAGCCCTTCCGTGGTCACAATGGTCTTTACTGCAGCAAGGTGCCGTGCTTTAGGCCTCTGCAGTGGCCAGCACTCCCCAAGGTAGTGCAGAACCAACATCGCAAACTCATTCCCCGTAAAGCGGACCGCTTGTCCGTGACTCATGCAGGCGATGCCAATGCGATCTGCATCGGGATCGTTTACGATGAGGACGTCGGCATGCTCTCGCTCCAGCTGCTCAAGCCCTAGACGCATCGCGTCGAGCTTCTCTGGATTAGGGTAGGGGGCTGTAGGGAAGTCCCCATCAGGGATGATCTGACTCGCTACATACGCAAGCTGTGTGAATCCCCAGCTAGCTAGGACCTTGTCGATGACGGTGATGCCAGTGCCATGCAGGCTGCTGTAGAGAACTCGTAACGAGCTGCCCGACTCGCGATTTTCTTTTTTTCGATTCTGCAGGGGCTGGATCGCACTGATGTAATCATCGTCTAGCTCATCAAAGAGGCGAGTGATGTGCTCATCATCGGGCTCGGCAAGAGGGATGATCGACGGGTCTGCGATCGCCTGCATCTGCTCCATGATGGAGGTGTCCGCTGGGGAGACGATCTGAGCCCCGTCCGGTCCGTAGACCTTGTAGCCATTGTAGATAGCGGGATTGTGGCTCGCCGTGATCATGATGCCAGCTTGGCAGCCTAGATGACGTACCCCAAAACTGACCCATGGTACTGGGCGCATCTGCGAGAAGAGCTGCACATCAAAGCCATGAGCGGCCAAGACGCGTGCCGCAATCTCTGCGAACTGCGAGCTTTGATGGCGGCTGTCATAGCCAATGAGTACGCGAGGAGGGGAGCTGCCTTTCTGCGATTCTAGATAACGAGCTAGCGCTTCAGTGGCTTGAGCGATGGTGTAACGATTGAGTCGATTGGGACCGATGCCCATCATCCCGCGTAGTCCCGCGGTGCCAAACATCAGGCGGTCACCAAAGGCATCCTCGACGGCAGAGTCGCCTTGTTTGGCCAGGGCGGTGACAGCGCGTCGGGTTGCCTGGTCGAACTGGGACCCCTGCCATGCCTTCAGGTTAGCCGCGGCTTGAACACTGAGCGCACACATGAGTTATCTCTCCGGGGATTAATCGAATGCTTCTCCTGACTCTTGTACTGCGAGAGCGATTTGATGAACAGGGACAGGAGGGGCATTTGGGTTGATCCCTTCGCATCCCAAACGGCCCAATTGCTCCCAGCGCTCTGGAGACACAAGGTGTTCAGGCCAAAAGGGAAAGGTCCTACATTGGACCGGTCGTTGGCCGTAAACTGTGCAACGTACCCCCTCTTCAAGGAAGACGCAGTCATGGAGAATATTGGAGGGTTGGGTGGGGTCCATCCGACGGCGCTCGCGCAGAGCGCGGCGGTTGCCAAGCCATCGAACGTAGCGCCGTTCAAAGACCTCTAGCTCGAGATCAAGAGCTTCGGCCATCGAGATGGCGTCTTCCTCAGTGATCCAGACGACCCCGGGGGCCCCCGTGCAGCAGCGGCCACAGCCGGTGCAAGCAAATCGTAGCCCCTCACCTTGGGCCCACCATGGAGTTTCTTGAGGGGGTTCCTGTTGCATTATGATGATTTGTGGTTGAAGGATGGGAGTTGAGTATGAGGCTTCCCATGAAAAACGATAAGTCCCGTCGAGGACAACCTGTTCATAAAAAGACCGGTCGACCCAGTCAGTCCGGCGAAAGCGTCGAAGGGTTCGTGGCTCACCATGTGCCCGAACGGATCCATGGTGCGAACTTGGATCCCCATAGCGAAGAGCATTTCAATAAGAAGATCGATGTACCGGCCTCTAACCAGAATCCGGCTGAGAAGAGACTGCTCGGCAGGCAAGCTGCCCATGCGCACCATCATGAGATTGAACACAACTGTGAGATCCCCGGTGTGCATATCGAACAACAGCCCTTCATCATGCAGGCTCCGGTTAACCAGCGGCTCTATCGTCAGGATGCTCTCAACCAGCAAGCCGAGATGAGACGGACCCAGGCCCGTCTGCAGAATCGAGGGCAGCGAGGTCGCTAAAGGCTCTAGATCTGAACCAGCTCGTAGCCGTCCGCTTCTAGCCGGTCCATCACTCCGAGACAGGAGGGGAATCGGGTGAATA
This sequence comes from Chlamydiia bacterium, assembly GCA_049314435.1. Lineage (GTDB taxonomy): Bacteria > Chlamydiota > Chlamydiia > Chlamydiales > JBMOFD01 > JBMOFD01. Next base: position 3,600 of record JBMOFD010000062.1, read on the forward strand.
AGTGGCTCAAGCCTATGTAGGCAAAGATCGTCTTCGAGGGGTCATTGAGCTGGTTCAGGATCCCTGCCGCGTGCACCCTATTTCGATGAGTCAAAAAGGCCGTAGTGAACTCTTCACGGCATTCTGGACGGACAATCTGTAAAAGCCTTTGGTGGCAGGCCTCGACCTCCCCGTTAAGCTCTCCCTTTGCATACACTTCCGCATTTTGCTCCAGGTAGTAGGTATCGTCATGCTGCGCAAAAAGAAGAGACGCTGCCTCTTCGGGATCGACCATCAAGTGCCAGGGCATGGAAAACGGCACCGTGTCTTCAAGGCCAAGTTTTTGTTTGCCTTGGTCGAGCGCCAGCTGCCTGAGAGTAAGGTCTAAAAATCCCCATTTCTTACCAGCACGCTCTACACGTGCATAGGCTTCGGTGGCCATAACATCGCCATGCGAGGATTCGCTAAGAACCATATTGGCCTCGCTCAAACCGTCTCGGATCGCTCTTCGGAACTGTAGACATTCGGCGGGCACGTAGTGGCAGGTGCCTAGGAGCACACCGCGCTTTTGCCCATCCTTGCGGATCTCAAAGAGGAAGCCTTTGACCGCTTCATTGGCTCGAGGATCGAGCTCGGACAGAAGCTCGTCACCCGGCTCCATTTCAGAGATGTCTATGCGTCGACCAGGTGGGGCTGGCTTTCTGGTGGCGAGTGCTGCATGCAGGACTCCTCGAGGGTAGAACAGCCCTTCGCTCACAGCGTGTTGGAGTGCCTGTATGATAGGGCGTGCCGAGCAGCTCTTTCCATCGATCACTGCAACTCCGTCTGCATGAGATTCCGACGGGGGAGTGATGCGCCAGGACCGTTTCTGAGCGAGGACGCGGTCGACGGCTTGGTCCAGCGGGCCCAGGTAGTAGTAGACCTCGGAGTAGTGTTGCCGATACATGAATTCTGACGAGTCGGGATTGGCTGGCTCGCCCGCGAATGTAGCACGAGCTTTAGCGAGACCTGCTTGGGCCTTGAAGAGGTGTTCTGTGGCCGATGACAAGTCACCTTCGGCCCGATCGCAGTCCACTTGTATGCCTGCAAGCTGGTCCTGCACCTGTTGAATGAGATCCTGTGCACGATCGATGCGCTCCATGAGATCTAAATCGCCATGTGGATCCTTCAGTAGGGTCTGGGCTTGGTTCAGCTTGTGCTCTAGCAGTTTCCCAACACCGTGGAGGCCGGAGCAGAGAATGCCACACCCTCCGAAAGTAATGTCACGCGTGCAGGAAGACAGCGGGTTGCTAGCTGGGATGAAGGCAATACTGCCTGGTGGGCTGAATCGGCCTTGCGTTGTGATCCCTCCATTCTCCACAACACAGGCTTCATTGGCCATGAGAGAAGAGATGGGTGCGAGGACCGCATAGACGGGGGTTTTCGGTTTTTCGCTCACAGTTGCGGCAAGACCGTTGAGATGCCACTCAAGTTGCTGACAATTGTTCCACTGGTCGTACTCCGAGACCTCCCCATGAGGCGGAAGGTAGTCTACAGCCGTAACTCCAAAGAGATGCTTGGTCATCCGCAATAGAGACGCATCATCGGTCGGGAGGTCATACTGTGCCTGTTCAAGCCGAGCTGGATTGATCTCTTCCGAGCGTGGTCCAGAGCGTCCACATAGCGGCCATAGTTCTCCTAGATAGCCATGGAGGAACTCCAGGACTTTGGTGGATCGCTGACTGTTGTGTTCGGTGATACCATGGTTGAGTTGGTCAATACATCGACCGAGGTTCTGGACCTGTTGCAAGCTTGCTAGGTGAGGGATCTCGATTTTGTTGATGCGGTGAGCGATCTCACCCAGATCGGTCTCGTATCGATAGCCGAGTTGTTCGCGAGAGACGCAGGTGAGTTTGCGGCCGTCTTTAATGGCGAAGACCTGACCAGCCCAGTGACCGTTGTGGTCGAGGATGCGCTTTGAAATACGGAATGACAATCGGTCTCCAATAGTTGGTTCTGGAGGCCTCCTACGAAGCGGCATCCCAGTCGTCGCCTGCATCTACTGAAGGCGCTCGTTCAGACGGTGAGGGTGAACTGTTCGTTGACGTGCTAGGTGGGCTGGAGGAGGTCGAAGTGGTGGAAGCACACCTTGGGATGTACAAGGCTGACTGCTCCTCAGAAAAGCAGGGAGAGAGGCGGTCGATGATATTCTGACGCAGCTGCTGAGAATTTGTCTCCGCAAGACCTTCGCGGACAGCAGCTGGCGATTGACCGATCAATCTTCGATAGAAAAATTCCGATACGTAGAGGCCGCAGCTGTGGATGTCCTGCTGGTGGCGCTTATTCTCCAATACAAGGGCCCTGAATGAGAACCGCTGTTTGAGTCTCTCTAGCACATCGCCAGCAGTGATCATGCCCCCCTTCAGCCGACGGCCGGGGTCGAACGCGTCTCCTGCCGAATCATAGTAGTCTAGGTACTCGCCCTTGTGGATGACGAAGGCCGTGATGTGAGCTACCTTAATCCAGGAGCCCTCGTACACCATGGGAATGAGGATGGGGTCTTCGGCTTCCGGATCCAGCTGGTCTATGCGTGGTAGGTAGTACTCGCGATCAAAGCCAAGAGGAACCTGCATGTAGCGGAAGGGGGGCAGCCCCCCAGAGCGCTGCAGCGCACTGAAGTAGTAGTCTAGGACAACGCCTGACATGAACTTGCCAGACTCCAGCGTGGTAAGAGTCTTACGCCCATAATAATCTGGACTCATCGCTTCTCTCGTGAGGTCTGGAACCTCAACCGATACTCGCGTGAGCGCGGTATTCATGACCCTTTTCGCTAAGTGGATGGGGGAGAAGACCGCGCTGAACAGGCTGGTTAGGCTGCGCGAAGAGGAGGATGCTGTCGACAGCTCGGATGTGGGGCTTGTAGAAGAATGATGACCCTCTACGGCCGCCTCGTTAACCAGGCACCAGGCCTCATCTGGACTCCCACTGCCGGAGCTGCTGGATGATTCCCCAGCCTCCTCGTCAATGACCCGAAGTGCACTCTCTGAGCTAGGCCTATGCAGCCTGGCAAAGGAGGGATCGAAAGGTAAGATCGACATGAAACACCTATAATAATAACCATTATTATAAATCGATATTGTTCAGGTCTGTTAAAGTTTGGATCTATTTCTATTATATAAGTGACCCTCCTGTCGGCTCATTGCGCTGAGGCCAGCGACGTTCGTCAACTCCGCACCGTTTTGCTATAGTCCATTCCTCTTCCAGGTAGGCATGTATGTTCAGCGCACTGAGACAACTTCCCATCGCCGACTGCTTCCAACGGGCGTATTGGCGTAGCGACTTCATCCATGACCTTCGAGCGGGGACAACGGTGGCTCTGGTGGCCATGCCCCTAGCTTTAGCGTTTGGTATCGGGGCCGGGGTCTCGCCGGCTCACGGCGTGTGGACGGCGATCATCGCAGGCTTTGTAGCGGCTCTTTGTGGAGGGTCGCGCTTTGCGGTGACCGGCCCCACGGGGGCCTTCATGGTGATCCTGTACGGCATCGTCACAAGGCATGGTGTGGAGGGCCTTTTTGTGGCCGGGATGCTGGCGGGATTGATCCTGCTCGCCCTGGGCTTTCTCGGTGTGGGCAAGCTCATCCAGTTCGTTCCTCTTCCCGTCGTCGTAGGATTCACAGCTGGGATCGCGGCGACGATCATGATTTCTCAAATCCCGCCGGCGTTGGGCCTGGCGATCGAGCGTTTGCCTGGAGACTCGATCGCTCGTCTGGTCGCTCTATGGGATGCCAGAGGAACTTGGGTGGCGGCCAGCTTCTTCACCACGGCGGCGACCTTAGCCGTCATCTGTGCTGTTCGACATTGGGTTCCTCGGATTCCGTGGGGGATTGCTGGGGTGCTCAGTATTACGGCTCTTTCGATTCTTCTGGGGAACCCAGCCAAGACTCTGGTGGAGAGTTTCGGAGAGCTTGTGATCTCTTGGCCCTCATGGACGATGCCCGTTCAGTGGGCTGACCTATGGGGACTGATCCACAAGGTTCTTCCAGATGCCTTCACCATCGCGATGTTGGGAGCTTTAGAATCCCTTCTCTGTGCTCTGGTGGCTGATGGGATGACGGGGACGAGACATCAACCCAATGTGGAGCTGGTGGCCCAGGGACTTGGCAACATCGCCGGTCTCTCGTTGGGAGGGATCCCAGCGACAGGTGCGATTGCACGGACTGCTGCCAACATCAAGGCAGGGGCCCGTTCTCCGCTTGCTTCGATCTTGCATAGCGGTATTTTATGGTTGCTGGTGGCCCTGGCTGGGCACTGGGCCGGACTGATACCCATGGCTGTGATGGCAGCCGTCTTGCTGACCGTGGCCTGGAATATGTTCGAGTGGCCTCAGATCCGAGCTCTCTGTCGGGCTCCGGTCCAAGATCTGGCTGTCTTCCTGACGACCTTCATTCTAACGATCCTCTTTGACCTGACCATAGCCGTGGAGGTGGGCATTGTGTTGGCGGTCTTCCTCTTCCTCCAGCGCATGATCCAGATTGCCCCCGATATGGGAGTGAAGGTGCATCCCATAGAACCCTCTTCTGTGATGCCGACCCTAGAGGAAGAGACGAGTCGCCACGTCCAGCGCATCGTGATTCAGGGACCCTTCTATTTTGGCATGGCGGAGACGCTTCGTGAGGTCCTGCGCAACTTCGAGAAGCCTCCAGAGTTCTTTGATGTGCATCTCGAGCAGGTTCCTTTTATTGACGCTACGGGTCTGCGCACTCTGCAGTCCTTCATTGAAGAGAGTGCTCGCCAGAAGAGTCAGGTACGACTGGTGGGAGCCCTGCCTAAGGTGCGAGCGACCTTAGTCAAATTTGGCCTAGGCAGCTATCTAGCGAACTCAGCGGCCATCAAATAACCAGTCCATAAGGGGTCCTGAACGGAATTCAGGACCCCTCAGCTCTTTGCATTTTATCGGTCCGTCTGAGAGAAGAGCAGCAGATCGGGTTGGTGACCAGGACGCAGTTCTGGTTCAAAGCCCCTCTTTAGGATATGTGGGGTGTCTCATGGTGATCTGGTCGCATCGGGTATTGTGGATCCTATTAGGACTTCCTCTTGCCTCCATGGCCGTTCCGCCCCCACCAGATCTCCCATCATCAGGACGGTCCCGCTCGGCTGTTGACGTTCGGAACGCCTCTCAGGTGGTCGCCACTGTACAGCCGGCGCCTGCATCCCCCGTGCAGGTTCTTGCCCCCGCTCATGTCCCCTGTGCAAATCAGTGCTCTCAATTTGTGGAGACTCTCACCCCCATCTGGGCACGACGTAGAGTCGCCCTACTCTTCTCATCGTTTCTGGCCCAGGCTCGGAAAGATCAAGCCACGGGATCAGGCGAGATCGCCCTTCAACAGCTCCCCGTGGATATCAGCATTTGCGGCACAGCAGAACCACAAAAGACCTTGATGGATCTGCTCACTCTTTGGGCTCACGATGCGAACATCAACCTATCGGGAGCGGGTCCAGAAGACCTGAGCGGACTTCCAAAAACGTTAGCTGGGCAGAGAGATGTATCGAGAACACTCTTTCCTCAATGCCAGACGATCTATGACCGTAAGATCTGTGAACAGGGCGGCATCGACATGACCTGCGCTGTGCTCGACATGCCGACACTCCAGGGATGCCTGAATAGCTTCAACCCAGGGCAGGCCACCTATCTGCTGGAAAATGAGCAGGCCTGCAGGGACCAGGAGCTCCTAGCCAGCCTGAATGGATGGCTAGCCGCGATGGCGCGCCAGCCTAAAGAGGTCATTCAAAATGGAGTGAAGACGATCGCCGCCGTGCAGATGTGGGTTGCCGCGGTCACCGGTAGTAGTCCTTTTTCAGTGTCTTCCTTGGACTTGCGTCCCTATAACAGCACGATCTACTACCAGTATCCCTTCAAATTTGGGGTCTATGCGGCGTTCCTCAGTTCTGCAACCAATACCTTCTGTCCCAGCCGCTCACTTGCTTGCCCAAATCCGCCTCCTGAAGCAGGTTTGTAGAGAGCTTGGCCTGGTAAAACAAGATCGCAGATCAGACTACAGCCAAAAGGGGCCATGGGGACGAAGTCCCCATGCGGGGGTAGGGGGCAGAGCCCCCACACTGGTAAGCCCTTAAGCAGTCTCTTCAGGGGCATCGCCAATCAAGGCTTCGCTGAGAAGAACGACGCCTGCGGAACTGGTGGCCACGATGAGACAGACCTTCTCCACCTTCACAGCATCGAGCACGCCAGCTGCGACGAGATCTTCGATCATCTCAGAGAGGGCATTGAACCCAAATTGAGCGGGCATCGAGAGCACCTCGTTCAGACGAACAGAGGGATCTTGTCCGCTATTACGTACGATCTGCTTGAAGGGGAGCTCGCAAGCACGGCGGATGATCTGTCCACCGAGGGCTTCATCCCCTTGAAGAGGAAGACCGGCAATCACGGCTGATGCGCGCAGAAGAGCACATCCTCCGCCGGCAACAACACCCTCTTCAAGAGCGGCTCGTGTGCTATTGAGACTGTCCTGGAAGGCCTGCTTTCTCTGCTTCATTTCAGCTTCTGTCGCTGCGCTCACGCGAATGACCGCTACGCCACCACTGAGTTTCGCTTTGCGCTCTTCGAGCTTCTCGCGGTCGTACTGATTGGTGGTCAGCTCGATCTCTCCCTCCAGCTGCCGCACTCGGGCTGCGATCGCTTCCTTGCTGCCGCCTCCGTCCACGAGGGTGGTCTTGTCCTTCGTGATGACGACGCGAGCTGCGGTGCCGAGGGCCTCCATGGAGACCGCTCTGAGGACCATCCCCGCATCTTCGGTGACGAGTGTGGCACCTGTTAGAACCGCGAGGTCCTGCATCATCGCCTTACGACGGTCTCCAAAACCAGGAGCCTTGATCGCAGCGACCTTGAGATGACCACGTAGACGGTTCACCACTAGAGTGGAGAGCACGTCAGCATCGAGATCTTCAGCCACGATCAGGAGTTCACGCCCTAGAGCCGCAACAGTCTGGAGCAAAGGGATGAGATCCTGGATCGACCCGATCTTCTGGTCGACCAGCAAAATGGCGGGCTGTTGCAGCTCGCAGCTCATTGCTTCCACGTTGGTGCAGAAATAGGGGCTGAGGTAGCCACGTTCGAACTGCATGCCCTCCACGAGCTCGATCGCCGTCTCCATCGTCTTGGATTCTTCGATCGTGATCACACCCTCACGCCCAACCTTGGTGAAGGCCTGAGCGATCAGCTGTCCAATTTCTCGGTTGCCAGCCGCAGATACCGTGGCGATCTGAGCCAGTTCAGCTTCACTTTTTACAGGGATCGACATCTTGGAGAGCTCGGCGACCACCGCTTCGGTGGCCTTATCGAGACCCCGCTTTAGGGCAATCGGGCTTGCGCCGGAGGCGACGTACTTCACGCCGTGGTCGACGAGAGCTCGCAAGAGCAGAATCGCCGTCGTGGTCCCATCCCCGCACTGCTCGCGCACCTTGGCTGCGACCTCTTTGGCAAGAGAGGCCCCCATGTTCTCAAACTGATCCTTCAGCTCCAGCTCCTTCACGATGGTGTTGCCATCCTTCGTGACCATCGGTTGCCATGCGTCCATGCAGACGTTGCACCCGGAGGGACCCAGCGTCACCTCAACGACATCCGCTACCTGGCCAATCCCGTCGCGAAGCTTCGCACGAGCCATTTCATCAAACAGAATTTCACGGGCTTGCGTGGACATATGGAGCTAAACCTCTACCTAAATTGTTCCAACGAACGAGACGGACCACCCGGAGTTGAAGCCGGGGAAGGAGATCTCGCGAGGAATGAAGAAGACGAGGATATGCCTGGTCGGGCTTCCGTGCAAGGGAGGGATGAGGAGATTAGCAGGAGAGAGAAGGGATTGCCAAATGAGCGCAACGAGGTTGCGCTCACCGGCGTTTACTCAATTAAACAGTCTGGAACGAGCGCTGCCCATGGCTGCACTTGCCACCGCTGCAGTCAGCCAGTTGGCTATTCAGTCCGTCATCCGCACGACGACGACGGGAGCCGCCGCAAGCAGCTAATTGAGCCTCATCGCCCTTGTCTGCGTTAGCGGTTGTCGCATCATCAGCACGACGACGACGGGAACCGCCGCAAGCAGCTAATTGAGCTTCATCGCCCTTGTCCGC
>JBMOFD010000063.1:0-10770 GCA_049314435.1 Chlamydiia bacterium
GGTGGGCCGAGCTAGGGAGCGTGTCGACGTCTCGGTTCTTGCATGCTTCTTTCCGAAGACGGACAATCGTCGGGCGCGTGTTGGCCAGCTGGGAGTCCTTTCCAATTTGAAATGGCGATGGCTAACCTATCCTACGGAGTTCTAGGCCTGATCGCATTCTGGAAGACCTCGTTTCGCGTGCCTGTCGTCATTGGATCGGCGGTCCTCTACCTAGGGTGTGCCGTAGGTCACATCCAGCAGATGCGTCTTGGTGATTTTGCTCCGAACAATGTGGGTCCGGTGCTCTGGCTGAGCGATATCGCCGTGCCCATCGTGCTCCTTGCGCTCGTGTTCAGCCTTGTGCGGACTGGGCATGGTCCAACAAGGAGAGATGATCCATTCCTATAGTGGGTCATACGATCTTCGACTGAGCGATTTTCTGGCAGGCTAAGAGCAGTTGCCGCAGTTCCATGGAGGCGGTGATCTGCTCAACCGAGCAGGGAAGCCTCTGGGTCCAGTTCTTCACGCTCACGATGCCTGGGGAGTTGATGCGGATGTCAGCCAAGGCTTCTGGCATCAAGCTAGGGATGGCCGACAGGTATTCCTGAATAAGATGGATGACCCAGTGACTACCCGATCGAAAGCTCTCCAACAGTAGCCATCTGCGATCCTCGGGAGAGAGAGTTTCCATATAGGGGTGGTTCCTGGAACGGCAGAACAGGCGAGCCTCTTGTGGATGCTCGTGCCACCATGTTCCCAATAGAGAACTGTCATGAGTCGAGTAGCTGCAGATGCTGAGGGCGGGATACTCTTCCAATGGAGTAAAGGCCTTGGGAGTGTGCTCCCAGCGGATGACCCTCATACCGGGGATGCCAAGATCTGCGAGGGTCTCGCGCACACCATGGGGCACGGTACCCAGGTCTTCAGCCATCGGTCGCATGCGGGAGCTCTTCTGGAGCATCTCAAGGATCGCGCGTCCCTGGGGCAGCCAAGCTTTCTCATCAGCAGGAACGAACGCGCCGCCGAGAGCGGGCAATCCTAAGGGGATGGTCCAAAGCCGGAAGAATCCCAGGACATGGTCGATGCGGTAGAGGTCATAGAACGATTCCGCATAATGCAGGCGCTGCTTCCACCAGGAGAATTCCGAGGCCTTATGTACTGCCCAGTCATAGGTGGGGAAGCTCCAGTTCTGCCCTTCTGGTGCATAGTCGTCTGGAGGAGCGCCCGCCTCGAAGTCGAATTGAAAGAGCGTGGGATGGGTCCAGGCATCGGCGCTATCGCGACCTACGAGGATGGGCAGATCGCCAAAGATCTGTAGGTTCTGCTGCTGCGCAACGGTATGCACTTGATGCAGCTGCTCCCAGAGCAGGTACTGCAATATGGTCTGATCGAAGAGATCCTGCTCTAACTCAGGTGCATCATGAGGCCATTCCCACCAGGGACGCTCCTGATAATGCGCCTTGAGTGCCTTGTAGCATCCATAGGCCTCCAGCCATCCCGACTGGTCAGCGGTGAATGTCTGCAGGCCTGGATGCTCTCTCCAGAGACTCCTGGTCTCTTGGCAGTAGAGTTGGAACCAAGCAAGCTTCTTTGCCAGCACCTGCTCATAGTCCACCCAGTGACTGGAGGACTTCTGCCATGTCTGGAGAGAGGCAAGGAGCTGCGGAACACGATCTAGAAAGGGCAAGGCGGAGAGCCGTAGATAGATGGGGTGCAGAGCACAGCTGCTACAGAGTGTATAGGGGCTGCTGACCGATCCTGTATCATTGACGGGCAGAAGTTGGAGGACCGAGAACCCAACGGAGCTCAGCCACGGAATCAGAGGAAGGAGGTCGAGAAACTCACCGCAGCCCAGGCTCTGCTCAGACCAGAGAGAGAGGAGCGGAATGCAGATGCCCGCTTGAGTCTCTGAGGGAAGAGGGTCAATGCTAGTCTGAGGGACGGTCATGGGCCCTCTAGCGCGGTCTATTGCGTGCGATATCGGATAGGCTGGGAAGTGAGGAGCCTCCAGGAGTTGGGAAGGGGCCTCCGATACGAAGGGCATCCTGCCAGAGGACCGCCGCATCAAGGACTTCCACGAAGCGCGCTACCCACTGTTCCGGAGGGAGGCTAGGCGGCAGCTGGATCTGGAGCACCATCGCCCCCCTCTTCTTTGAGTACGCCAAAGAGTAGTAGGGGGGCATAGCACTCCCATTACTGAATAGGGCAGCCTGTAGTGCCTGCTCTCGGAAACGACCTGGTGGAAGGGTTTCAAGCACCGAAAGAATCGTCAGACCGCCACCTACCGGAGACTCCAGGTGTAGGTCAAGGCCATCGCGTAGTTGTAACCGACAGGTGCCCTGCTGGGTGGCTACCAGAGGGATCCCTAGGAGCGGCTCAAGGATTTCCAGGTATGGTTTTAAGCCCTCATCCATGGCCTTTTCCTGGTTGCTCTGGTTGAAGGTGAGGAAGGGCCGAGAGCGCTTCGTCCACTTCATCCTCCTCCGTCTTCACCTGGGCCTTCCTGCGCTTTCTCTCTTCGGCGCGCTGTTGGAGCGCTACTTGTCGCAGTCGACGTAGGCCTTCTCGCGTCTGCTCCTCAAGCTGGGCGTCGACCATCTCCACGGCCTTTTGAAAGGCCTTTTGCAGATCCTCTCGGGCTTGTGGCGTGCGGTAGAGGCGCGGTGCTGTGAAGTCCACCGCCTGTTCAAAGAGGTTAAACACGAGGGTCTGTCCCACGAGATTCCCAGCGAGCATGAGCTTGTCAGCGCTTTGCAGCACCTTCTCCGCAATCGGATAGCGGTCATCCACAAAGCGACAGTACATCCTGGCTAAGTTCTCAAAATAGAGCTCCTTGGAGGCCTTGAGTCCATAGGTCGTGAACTGTCGAAGAAGCTCTTTCTGACGAGAGGCAAAGAAGTAGTAGACGCCCAGGATGGCGCTCAGGACTCGACACTCTCCCATGAGATGCACAATATCATTACGCTCAGGCCGCAATACGGAGTCTTTGAGCTCGTTGTTCAGGCAGTGGATGAGGAATTTAATCACCTGCTTCAACTCATCATAGGTGAACCGTTTGGCGAGCTCCTCAAAGAGCTGTGCTGGTTCTCGATGGGTATCCACCACGTCGCGGTACAGGGATCTCAGAGAGCTGGGCTGATCCAATCCAGAGGCGGCATATTTTTGGACTGTGCTCTGGATATTGCGCCCCGAGCGGATCTCTTTTTCATAGCGCTTGTTGAGGATGGAGCGGGCTTCCTCCACCAGAGCGCGCTTGACCGCATTCGTGGTGGTTTCTGCAAGAAAGATCATTGCTTCATCGGCCAGCGAGGGATCGGCGTAGAACTCCTGAACAATCTCTAAGATCTCTTCAGCCGTCTCTGCCGACTGACAGCGGGCATGGAGTAGTTCAAGAGAGTTCTTGAGCAGCTCTGGATTGCGATCGTGGAACCTAGAGGAGGCGTCGTCCACCTCGGAAACCGCTTCGACTGCTTCAGCTACGACCTTCTCGTCGGGATTCGCCTGACCAGCCTTCGTCGAGCGCACCCGCTCTTGGAGCGTCTGGATGTTACGATTAAAGCGCTGTAGGGTGTTGCCGAACCCACCCTCCTCCATAAACTCTTGATTGACGGCCTCCGCCGCGCGCTCTTCGGCCACCTGTCTGATTGCTAGCTGGCTTGCAATTTTGGAGAGGTCCTGAATGGGGGCTCTCCCTGCGGGGCCTAGTGGGCGACCGAGCTGAGAGGCTGAGACGTCGTTTACGTGGTCCATATGATTGCCTACACGATCTGGATACGACCCAGAGGCTGGATACGAATCTCAGGTAGAACCTCCTGGTAGGAGATGACGGCGGCATTGGGGAACTCTGTCTCAACGAGGCGCTTCACAAAGCGCCGGACCGTGAAGCCAGTGAGAACGAGGGGCGGCTGTCCGCCAGCAGGGACCGGCTTGATGGCGGACCGGATGGCGTGCTTGATCAGTTCTAGGGTGTCGGGATCCAGACCAAGACGTGATCCAGTGCTGGTCTGCTTGATGGCCGCTGCAATCATATCCTCGATCTCAGGATCCACCACATAGACAGCTAGTGTTGACTGCCCCTGGCTATACTTGTAGCTGATGTACCGCTTCAGGGACTCGCGAGCGAATTCCGTGAGGTTGATCACATCCTTTTCAGTCTGGGCGTTCTCTCCCAAGGCTTCTAAGATGGTGCGCAGGTCCTTAATCGAAATCTCCTCCTGCACGAGTCGCTTGAAGATATCGGTCAGCTTCTGCAGCGGGATCAGACGAGAAACTTCCTTCACGAGATCGGGGAAGGACTTTTCAATGAAAGCGAGCATCGCTCGAACCTCTTGGATCCCCAGGAACTCAGCAGAGTATTGACGATAAAATTGAGTGAGGTGCAGAGCGAGGATCTGTAGAGTGTCCCAATACTTGAGATTCGCCTTGGTCAAGATGTCGGCGTACTTATCCTCGACCCAGAGAGTGGGCATCCCCTGACCTGAGGAGTAGCTCGTGAAGGGGATGTTGTACCTCTTGAGGGTCTGCTCGGTCTCTCCAGTGAGGAGATGCTTAGGGAGCACCTTGGCCTTCACCACCGGCACTTCATTGAGCAAGACCATGTATTCCCAGTCCTGCAGATTGGCCGAGTTGGGTCGGACGTGGACAGCTGGGAAACGCACGCCTAGATCTTGGTAGAGCGCATTGCGCAGTTTAGGGATCTGCTCCTCAGTGAAGGCTCTCCCTGCCTTTTCTTTTACGAGGAGATGGCTGAGCCCACTGCCCGCCTCTAAGATGACCGGCATGGTCAGGGCGTATTCACCCTCCTCTTGTTCAACGACGTTCCCTTCCGCATCCGTCTCAGGAGCGGTGCCACCTGCAGCACGGAGCTTCCAGGCCTTGTAGATGTAGTACCCTTGGATCCCACCAATGAGACCCCCCATAATGAAGAAGGGGATTCGAGCGAACCCAGGAATCAGACCTAAGCTGAATACCATGATGGCCGCCAAGATCAGGGCCTTGGGCTGAGCACGCAGCTGACTGCTGATGTCTCGGCCTAAGTTCGCATCCTTTTTATCAGAGGACACACGCGTGGTGACGATACCGGCGGTCACGGAGATCAAAAGAGCAGGGATCTGCGACACTAGACCGCTACCGATCGAGAGAATGGCGTACGTCTGCGCTGCATCATAGGCAGACATGCCTCGCATCGAGACCCCGATGATCAAGCCCCCGATGATGTTGATCGTAGTGATCACGATCCCCGCGATCGCATCCCCTTTCACAAACTTCATGGCACCATCCATGGCGCCATAGAGCTGGCTCTCTTTCTGGAGGGCCCCTCGCAGCTCGCGAGCTTGGTTGGCATCGATCACGCCTGAACGAAGGTCAGCGTCGATCGACATCTGCTTCCCAGGCATCCCGTCCAATGAGAAGCGGGCCGCCACTTCAGCCACACGCTCCGAGCCCTTTACGACCACGATGAACTGCACAATGGTGATGATCAGGAAGATGATCCCGCCCACCACAAAGCTTCCGCCTACGACCAACCTACCGAACGCATAGATGATGTGTCCCGCATAGGCATGGAGGAGGATCTGCTTGGTCGAGGCTACCTCAATCGACACACGATAGAGCGTGGTGATGAGCAGCAGCGAGGGGAAGATCGACAGGTGGGTCGCCTTGGGGATGTAGAGGGCTACCATCAGCAGCGAAATCGAGATCGTCAGGTTGATCGCAATCAGGAAGTCAATGACGGTCGGAGGGACCTGGATGATCAACACGCCGATGATCAGCACGATCCACGCGGCAAGGACGATGTCGCTTGATTTGGCGATGGCGGCAAGAACCCTTTCCGAACCCAACCGACGTGCGAAGTTGCCTAGCATGCTCATGTATTGTTATCCAAATTTCCGAGCGGGTTCAGGTCAGGGTGGAGAGAGAAGACCATGCGTAGCACTTCCGCCATAGGTTCAAAGAGCTCCTCGGGGATGAAGGAATTCACTTCCGCCTTCTCTCTGAGTGCATGAGCTAAAGGAACATTTCGCACAATGGGGATTCCGGCCTCTTCTGCGATTTTGATGATCTCTGCCGCCACAGACCCCACGCCCATAGCCAACACGAACGGCGCCGGGTAGTCCTTCTCGTAGCCGATCGCGACCGCAATGTGCGTCGGGTTGGTGATGATCGCACGCGCCTTCTTCACGACGCCAGGATCTTGATAGGCGATCTCCTGGGCGATCTGCTTGCGCTTCCCCTTAATCTCGGGGTTCCCTTCCGTATCCTTGTACTCCTGCTTGACCTCGTACTTTTCCATCCGCATCTCTTTAGCAAAGTTGCGTTTCTGGAAAAGTAGGTCAGCGATCGCCACAGCCAAGAAGAAGATCCCCACCTTGATGATCACCTGGCGGAGGAAGTCCTCAAGGATGAGGGCCGACCCAATTAGGGGAAGCTGCACTGTGGCGAGCACCTCGGGCATCGCTTTGCGCACGACCGTGTAGACTAAGTAGGCCGCTCCGGCGATCTTCAGTAAACTCTTTAGAAGCTCCATCAGCGTACGCAGCTTGAACTTCTGCTTGATGTTGTCGACCGGGTTCAACTTCTTCAGGTCGAACTTCATGGCTTCCATCGACCACATGGGTCCCACGATCAGGAAGTTAACGACCACGCCGACAAAGAGTGTAATGCCCATGATGGGAAGCGAGCAGGTCAAGATGACGTAGGCCGCTTCGGTAAGCAGAAGACCAGCCGCGCTTTGCCAGTCGATCGTATGGGTCGACATCTGAAAGAGCGTGAGCATGTACCCTGTCATCTTATCGTAGATGGTGCCGGAGTAGGCCATGACCGTGCCAACGGCGACGACGAAGGTGAAGGCAGACGGGAAGTCCTGAGACTTCGCGACCTGTCCCTTCTTACGAGCCTCGCGCAGCTTACGTGGGGTTGCCTCTTCGGTCTTCTCGGCCACAGTGGCGTCTCCGTTGAGGGCTGGTCTGTTCCACGCCTAAAGCACACCTTGTCAGTCGTCTACAAAATGCGCAAGCGTGGTAGACTACCCCCCCTATAGATGGGGCTGTCATGGCGAAATTAGCTGCTGGTATCGTAGGACTTCCCAACGTGGGCAAGTCGACTCTCTTCAATGCCCTGACTCGCGGACATGCTCCCGCTGCCAACTACCCCTTCTGCACCATCGACCCGAATGTGGGTGTGGTGGAAGTCCCTGATGCTAGGCTGGCCGTTCTGGCCGGGATCAGCCATGCCGCTAAGATCGTCCCCGCTTACATGCACTTTGTCGATATCGCTGGTCTGGTCAAGGGCGCCTCGCAAGGGGAGGGCCTCGGTAATCAGTTCCTTCAGCATATTCGTGAGACCGACGCTCTCCTCCATGTCGTGCGCTGTTTCGATGATCCGAACATCATCCACGTACATGGTGAGGTGGATCCCATCGCCGATATCGAGACCATCGATATCGAGTTGGTCCTGGCCGATCTGCAGATGATCGATCAGGCCCTCGCTAAGGTGGAGCGGCAGGCTAAGACCCAGAAGGAAGCGGGCCCCGTGTTGGAGGCTCTCCGTAAGGTGCGCATAGCCCTAGATAGTGGGATCCCCGTGCGTCGGCAGACCTTGACTCCGGCGGAGCGCGAGCTCCTATCGCCCTACGCTTTTATCACGGCTAAGCCGGTCCTTTATGCCTGCAATGTCGCCGAAGAGAGCCTTCCCTCCATGGAGAATGAGTGGGTGGCTGCTGTCAGAGCGCGCGCCGCCCAAGAGGGAGGGGAGGTCGTGCCCTTCTGCGCCAAGATCGAAGAGGAGCTGTCTCAACTCGATCCAGCCGATGCTACTGAGATGGCCCATCAATTAGGACTCACGGGGTCTGGTCTGGACCGTGTGATCCAGGCGAGCTTTAAAATGCTTGGATTGATGACCTTCCTCACGACGGGAGAGATCGAAACTCGAGCCTGGACGATCCATCGGGGAGACAACGCCTCTGAAGCTGCTGGTAAAATTCATTCTGATATCCAGAAGGGCTTTGTCCGAGCGGAGGTGATTAGTTATCAGGACTTTGTTACACTAGGCGGCCGCAATGGTGCTCGAGAGGCCGGACGTCTACGTTCAGAAGGACGTGACTACGTGGTTCAAGACGGAGATGTGATCCTCTTCCTTCATCATTGAAGTTTTTATTAGGCCATCAAGAGATGGCCGTTCTCCATTAAGGGTATGGACTTTTTATATATCACATGTGCGCGAGGTCTCGCGCCTGTCCTAGCGACAGAGATACAACGCCTCGGATTTGAGGTTGACCGTCGGACGGCCCATGGGGTCTATGTTCCGCTTTCTTTGGATGCTGTCTATGCCATCAACTACGGGTCGCGGATTGCGACACGTGTGCTGATGCCTTTACTGAGCTTCCGCTGCTTTGATCGTGAGGATCTTCTGCGGCAAGCCTCCCGGTTAGACTGGATGGCCTATGTCCCCGAAGGCTGCACCTTCGCGATCGATGCGACAGTGCGACACCCGTCAGGGCAGCACCCTGTCTTCCGCCATACGCTCTTTGCGGCCCAGGTAGTGAAAGATGCCATCTGTGATCAGTACCGTGAGCGCACGGGGGAGAGACCCTCTGTACAGACGCGCGATCCAGACGTGCAACTACACCTCAAGATCGATGGGGATCGCGCTGTGATCAGTATCGATACATCGGGAACGCCTCTCTTCCAGCGCGGCTACCGGATGTCAGGTGGTGTGGCTCCTCTCCAGGAGAGTCTGGCCGCGGCGGTCCTCACCATGGCGGGATTTGATGGGACGCAGGATCTGATGGATCCCTTCTGTGGGTCGGGAACGATCTTGCTAGAAGCTCATCTGATGGCGACGCGTACTCCTCCAGGGAAGTGGCGCCAGCGTTGGGGATTCATGCACATGCCCGATCATGATCAGGAGCTCTTTGACAAGGTGAAGGCTCACCTCCATGCTAAGGAGCGCCCCATCACCTGTCGTTTGATGGGCTGTGACATCAGTGCAGAGGCCGTGAATCTATCTAGGGCTCATGCTCAGAAGGTAGGAGCCGATCTCCATATCACCCTGTCCGACTGCATCCGATACCGTCCGCCTGCGGCTCCTGGTCTTGTAGTTACCAACCCTCCTTACGGGCATCGTTTGGCTACCGTGCCTCTCGCGCACCTTCTGACCGTGAAGTGTCCTGTTTACCTGCTTTCAACGGAGCAGAGCCCACTTCCTGTTCCACCGCTGCAATCGCATGAATTGACCAACGGGGGGCTTCCCACATGGCTGCATTCCTACTCCGCAGCTGCACGCGCCTTGTCTACACTCTCTTCCTAGTGGTGTCAGGAGGCTTAGGCGCTCAGGCTATTGAGCGCCTGAGCGACCTGAGACCCCAGTCAGGAGATCTGGTCGTCCTCGATGTCGATGAAACTCTGATCTGTCCTGTGACTTCAGCCGTGCAACTATGGAATCACGCCTACCGTGAACGGTGGCGGAGTCGTCTGGGATCCGATTGGGAATCTGCTTTCTCTCGCTACTGGAGCTCCGATCGTCGCCAGCATGTGGATCCTGGAGCCGTAGAGGTGATCCGTAACTGGCGGCGACAGGGTGTCTACGTGATCGCTCTGACCTCTAGAAGTGCAGTGCGCCCCGATGGCTGCCAAGCGCATCCGCAGCTCCTATCGCAGCTGCAAGGTATGGGATATCTCTTCACATCATGTGAGGGTGTTCCCAGCGGTCTTGGCATCACAAATGGAGGCTGTAAGGCGTCCTATCTTCTTGAACAAGTTCCGATAGCACGTAGGGTGCCCACCGTATGGCTGGTGGACGATAGCAAGACCACGCTACAGAGAGCCCGTTGCTCCTGGACATTAGAACATCCCTCCCTCGAGACGGTCCATTTTTGTGGTGCTGAAGCCCACCGCCGACCCTTCGATCCCTTCCTAGCTGACTATGGCGTCCTTCAGTTCCTGGAGCGGGACGACTGGGCGGTCGTCAGTTTCTAGAGTTGCTCAACAAATCGGTCTCGATCATACGCAGGTAAGGCGAGCTTGTTCGAGGAGGCTCTATGGCCGTGATCTACGCACTGCTTTTCATGGGCTACATTGCTGCGATGCGAGACAAGAGAGCGCTCTGCCTAGCCTTCTGCCTCGCGGCTCTTGGGCTAGTCGTTGGCGTTTTCTTCTTCCAGATGACCGATCTGGTTCCTGTGAGGTTCTGATGAATCGATCAAACTACTGGGTCCATCTTCAGTACGGTCTCTTGGCCTTCCTCAGCGTGCTGTTAGTCCTGATCCTCATGGGGACCATCGGATCCGCCTTGGGATACAGCCTTGACACTGGGCTTCTTCCCTGCCCACTCTGCTATCTCCAGCGGTCTGCCATGATGGTCGTGGGCATTGCCGCTTTGTTGAATGTGCGCCTAGGCTCTAGACCAGGACACGACGCTCTCATGCTCCTAGCTGCTCTGGTTGGAGGAGCTGTTTCGATCCGGCAGATCCTTCTGCACCTCTGTCCTGGATTTCCTACCTACGATGCCCATCTCTTTGGTCTAGGACTCTATACCTGGGCCTTCCTGGTCTTTGTCGGGACCATCCTCTTTGTCGTCGTGCACCTGACTTTACTGGATGCAGTGCCCGATCGTGCGCCAGTTATTAAAAACAAAATATATACTGCGGTGGAAATCCTTTTCGGTCTGTTAATCTTGGTGAACCTCGCTGAGGTCGTCTGGCAGTGCGGTTGGGGGCCGTGCCAGGATGTCTGAACTCAGCAACCTCATTGGGTCGATTTAAAAAACCACGCTGTAGCATCAAGAGTTTAATTT
>JBMOFD010000064.1:0-10704 GCA_049314435.1 Chlamydiia bacterium
CTCTAAAGCCTGCATCCTCCGAGATGAAGTGCAGGCTATCTCGCCACGTCGAGTAGCCCAGCCAGGACAGCGCCCCAGGGTCGTGTTCTACGCTTGATGTCGGCTACAATATGGCTGATGGGGTGGTAGATCGAGTTCAGATCCAGCCTGTCGCCACCGTTAGGTGCAGACAGGCTGACGATCGCTCTGGCTGCTGGATTAGCGCAGCCCTGCGATCCTGTGAGGAACGAGCGAGGCGTCTCGACCTGGGAGATGCCCATGGAAAGGAGTATGGCAGAGCCATGCACTATCGCTTTCAAGAAGACGTTGAGGGCTGGAGAATCTTTGCCACAGTAGGAGTCGAGAAGACCCCAACGGTCACGTCGGAGAAACTCGGGGCTATCGGGATCGACCTAAATGCGGATCACGTAGCTGTGACAGAGTTAGACCAGGATCTATACCCGTAACTTCCCTATTGTGACCCACGGCAAGTCGACTCATCGTCAGGTGTGCGCAAGGGTTTTCCAGCGACGTTCAGGATGTAAGCCCACTTTACCAGAAAAGACTTGCCTCAGGAATATCTTAGATGTTGACCAATCAATTGAAAATACTACATGTTGTGGCAAAACGGTCTAACGCGCTGGAAGGCCCTCTATGAATACGATGTGGATGAGGACTGCCTTGCGTCATGATGTCCCTGCCGGGATTGTTGTGTTTTTGGTTGCCCTGCCGCTGTGTTTGGGCATTGCAGTCGCTTCGGGAATGCCTCCTATGGCCGGAATCGTGGCCGGAGCGATTGGCGGTATCATTGTCGGAGCGATTTCCGGTTCGCAACTCAGTGTCAGCGGTCCAGCAGCTGGATTGACCGTCGTGGTTGCAGCAGGCCTGGAGTCTCTAGGATCTATTCCGCAGTTTGGGGCTGCAGTTCTTCTTGCTGGACTGTGCCAGGTGTTCTTCGGATTCGCTCGACTGGGCTTTTTGAGCAATTTCATTCCTTCCGCGGTCATCCAAGGAATGCTGAGCTACATTGGGCTTGTGCTGATTATTCGACAGGCGCCCCTATTGTTTGCGGGGCAGGGGGCGCCCGATCTGGATACGGGTGTGCTGTTTGAAAACCCCTACGTTCAACTACAGAGCCTTTGGAACGCTGTCGATTTCAACGAAGGGGCGCTTATCTTTGCGTGCATTTCAGGCGCTTTGCTCTATCTGGGGTCTCGCTTAAAGCATTGGAAGGTCTTTCAGTGGATCCCCCCCCCGCTGCTAGTGGTCGTGGTCGGCATTCTCACAGCGCGTCTTATTCAGATCTATGCCCCTTATTTACTTGTCAGCGGTGACTTCGTTCAAATTCCGTCAGTGACCCTAGCATCTTGGCAGGATGTAGTCTCTTTCCCCGATTTCTCTAGGGTTGGAGAGGCCGCCTTCTGGGGGATTGTGGCGACGATTGCAGCCATCGCTAGCATCGAAACGCTCCTTACGGTGGAAGCAACAGATCAGCTGGATCCAGCTCACAGAGTGGCTCCCCAAAACCGCGAGCTCGTGGCCCAGGGGGTAGGAAACCTTCTCTGCGGGTGCTTGGGAGGTCTTCCGGTTACCGCGGTGATTGTACGTGGTTCAGCGAATATAGCGGCTGGGGCCAGAACGAAGATTTCTACTATAGTGCACGGAGTTCTTCTGCTTTTATTGGTTGTTATGATCCCGGGTATTTTGAATCTAATTCCGTTGGCATGCTTAGCCGCCATACTGGTTATGCTTGGATTCAAACTGTTGAGCCCAAAGATCGTTTTGGCGCTCTGGAAAAAGGGGTGGCTGCAATTCGTTCCGTTTGTGGCTACATTTGTTGCCGCACTCGCCGGCGATCTGATCATCGGAGTAGCGTTTGGATTTTTTATAGCTCTATGCGGACACGCCTGGCTGAGCTCCCAGGGGGTCATTTCCCTTACTGAGTTCAATCATACTTATCTTTTGCGGTTCAATCGTGATGTTAGTTTTTTACACAAAGCTTCCATTAGGTATTATTTAAGCAAGATCCCCAATGGAGTTAAGTTGTTAATCGATCGTTCTGCCGCTAAACACGTTGATCAAGATATTGAAGAGGTTATTAGCGTCTTTCTCAAGACTGCGAAGAGTCGTAAAATAGAGGCTACTGTTAAGGGATAATTGGAATAGATGAAAATTTACGAACAATTATTGTTGGAGAATAAGGCCTGGGCAGAAGAGCGTCAGCGTACAGATCCTGAATATTTCAAGCGCCTAGCCGAAGGACAGCGCCCAGAAATCTTGTGGATTGGCTGTTCCGATTCTCGGGTGCCGGAACATGAGATCACGAACCGTCGGCCTGGGGAGATCTTTGTTCACCGAAACATTGCCAACATGGTGGTCCACACTGACATGAACCTCCTCAGTGTATTGGATTTTGCAGTGAATCTTTTGCAGGTAAAGCACATCATTGTTTGTGGGCACTATCTTTGCGGAGGTGTTGAGGCGGCTATGCAGAATAAGCAGCATGGTCTGGTGGACAATTGGATTAGGGGAGTTAGGGATGTATATCGACTGTACGAAACAGAGCTGAATGCCATATCCGACCCCCAGGCGCGTTTCGATCGCCTGGTTGAGTTGAATGTCTACGAACAAGTTCTGGATGTTGCAAAGACATCAATCGTGCAAAATGCCTGGAATACGCGCACGTATCCGATTGTTCATGGGTGGGTCTTTGACATTCGTACCGGTTTAATCAAAGACACTGGAGTGCATGTAACAAGCAAAACACCTCTTCCAAGGATGTATCGGCTGAATCCAGTAGAGTAGAGACCCGCAGGAAAATTGTCGTCCAGTGGTCAGTGCGGAACAAGAGACGACGACGTCGTTGGAGCATCATTCAGGCACGGTCCAAGCAGCCTGACGATGCGACTAGAGGGAGTCTAGGGGCCGGCTCCCGGCTCCCGGCCACTGAGCCGAGAGCCGAAGACCCCAGCTTCTGTTTGTAGTACTTGGAAAGGGACCAGAAATTGTCCTCGGGTTCGAGCGAAGAGTGGCCAGCGTCCGATCTCGTCTTCTGCTCTCGCATCAATTATCCGACGATAGAATAGCTCTAGAATACGCCTAGAGGGTTTCTTGCTGCTCGCGGTATCATGTTTGGCTTGTATGGAGCCTCATCATGTCTCAGACTGCGCGAACGGGCGTTGCGCCACCAGTGACCTTAACGACTGCATCGCCCGTTCGGGAGCTGAATCAAGCCGATATTGAAAGCCACAGTGATGTGGACGTCGTCTTCGGCGTGCTCTGTGGCATGCGGATGCGCATGAAGGACGTATGGGAAGCTGCTCAGGCGGCGGCATCGCCGCAGCCGCGGCGTAGTCGCCTTAGTAATCCGTCGGATCTCTTGATGGGCGCTCTTCGGTCTTTGGTAGGACGGATGAACGTAGTGAAATCTGTCGTGTCTGCGGCTCCGAACCTATCGACTGTTCTGAGCCGGAGTCCCGCACGACCCCAGGAGATCATAGAATGGCATCATCAGTGGAGCGCCGTGCTCACGATGCTGGTTTCGTCTCAGATTTGTACCACGAACCCAACGACGGCGAATGAGATTGCGGAGGCAGTTGCTTGCGTCACAGATGATCTGTGGCCCTATATCATGGAATGGCATCTGGCGGGCCTAGACCTTGGTCATCGCCGCAAGCTGCTATTGGATTTGAAGAGCGACTTCATAGACCAAGCGGCTCAATTCTCCGGTGGTCTAGATCTTCTCGGGGCAGAGTTGAGGGCGGGTCTGCCCTTTACGGAGGAGCTGGAAGACTTTCTCCAGGAGGTGGTCAAAGGGATTCAGGTGATCAACCGCACGCTGCGTGATGAGCTTGGCAAGACGCTAGCCGAGTTGCAGTCACCCGGAGGCGGGCCCTCCTGCTTCTCCTCGCGATGGGCGCGGATGGCATTATTCACGACTGCGACCCTATCTCGGGCTCTATCGATGATTTTTGGTGCTCTGAGTGTAGCGAATCCTCCTGAGGATGAGGAGAGTGCGTCCGACGGCGGCATACGGCCCATGGCGTTGGCCCGCTTCATCACGGCTGGAGGGGCGTTGGCTAGTATTGTGGGGTACAGCTGGTTGCGAGAGCGATCATTGGCCTTATTGGAGGCGGAGAAGAATTTAAGGGCAGCTGGCAGAGATTTGCTGGAGTGTCAAAGTCTCCTTCAACTCCTGGTGGTAAACACCGAGCCCGAGGCGCGGGAGCTCCCCGCCCAGCTTCCTGCGCAATCTATGATTGCAGACGAGGCTGGTGTTGAACTACGAGTAGACGGGCTCGATGAGGCGCATATAGAGCAGGAAGGGTCGGAGCGGCCAGCTGCTCTCGATGAACCGAACCTCCAGAAGTGGCACGAGGGGATCCGCCATTTGGCTGGGGAGGCTCGCAAGATCGTCGGCCCTCTTGCACATGGGCTTGAGTCTTGTAATCAACTCGTGGAATTGCAAGAGGAGCCGGACTGCGATCCTCATACGCTGGGTCGAGCCCTTCAGGTCCAAGAGAGGTCTCTGACTAGCCTGGTTCACAGAGGGGAATCGTTGACAAAGAGGATTAGCGAACTGCGAGAATCTATGGAGAATGACCATGCGGATGGCTGTTGTCGCCACACTAGGCCCTTCTTAGCCCTTCTACAATATAGTGATGGAATCCTGGCCTTTCTTGCCTTTCTAGGAGGCGGGGTAGACGCCTTCTCTTCGTTCAGCACAGGTGCAGTGCGAGGGATCAGCATTACGAACACCGCGCTGGATGGATTTAACAATTTCGTTGGGCTCACCAGGGAATTGGCTCAATCTAGGGCTGAGAGGCATGAGAACACGCTGACTCAACTCACGGAGGCGTATGGGGAGTTGAGTCGTGTAGTGCCCCTCGCTGGGCCCTTAGCCAAGACATATGGCCTTATTAGCAGAAAATTGCTTGAGTCGACTAGGAGTCCATCAGTGCGGAGTCAGGCATCGGCAGTGGCTTCTGTGCGCACCTTCCGAGCAGATAGCTCGGGCAGAGACGATTCGTTTGGGAGGGCTCTGATGCGTCAGGACAGCCTGATCGCGCGAGAAGGGTCGGGGCATTTCGATCTATCCCAGATGTCTGATCTCTCGATCTCTCAAGAAAAACCCGAGGACGGGGGCCTTGGAGATGATGGAGAACCCCTATCGCCCGGACGGTCCACGCTGATCACCAAGGTGGTCACCGCGATGAACGAACCTCAGAAGCCACTGTGCGCATCCGGGCCTGCCTTGGCCGAGATGACGCATCGAACGGAGCACGAGGGAGAACTCGTTCCCCCGAGTGAAGAATCAGGGGGTAGCTCTCATACAAAGATCATGCCGCTGGGCAAAATCCTGAGTGCCGAGCACGCGTTGATCAGGCCCGAGTTTTCGGTGCCCGCTGCACAGGGCTTCATGACGAGCGGACGTAGTCCCAATAACAACGGACCCAGTGGTGCTGAGCGGCAGGGGCCCTCCGCGGGGGAGACCCAATATTTGCAAGCGCTAGTTCGTAGGGCTAGAGGCCTTCTTCCATCAGCCAGCGCCCAAACAGTTGGCAAGAAGCGTTGATCGACCTATATGTAGGCATGGGCACTGAGGCTTTATGCCACAGCTTTAGGGGGATCGCCGCGGATGAAAAGAAAGTACTCCATTGTGCTTGCCGTGCTGTTCACCCTTGTTTTGATCGCGTTAGGCATCTGGTCTGTTGTCGACCCCAGGGTGGTTGTCCTTCACCCTAAAGGGCTGATCGCCTGGAAGCAGAGAGATCTGTTGGTGACCGCCACCTGGCTCATGCTGATTATTGTGATCCCCGTCTTCATCCTCACTGCCTTCTTTGCTTGGAAGTATCGAGCGGGCAATGAGAAGGCGAAGTACACCCCACAAGACGAGGGGAGCGTGCTTGCCGAGTCGATCTGGTGGGGAGTGCCCTGTGTCATCATCTTCTTTCTGTCGATCATGAACTGGAACAGCAGCTATGAACTCGATCCCTTTAAGCCCATAGAACATGATCGCAAGGCGATCACCATACAGGTGGTGGCGCTCGATTGGAAATGGCTCTTTATCTATCCAGAAGAGCAGATCGCCACGGTCAACTTCATCCAGTTCCCCCAAGACACCCCTATCAGTTTCCGAATCACCGCCGATGCTCCGATGAATTCGTTCTGGATCCCGGAGCTGGCTGGGCAGGTCTTTGCGATGCCAGGCATGGAGACCCAGTTGCATGTGCTTGCGAACGAAGAGGGTAGCTTCAGGGGAGTCTCCGCTAACCTTAGTGGTCGCGGCTTCGCTGGTATGACCTTCTTTGCCAAGGCGAGTACTCAAGAAGAGTTCGATCAGTGGGTGCAATCAGTCAAGACCTCCGCCAAGCCCCTCGATCTGAAGGAATATGCTCACCTTGTGCAGCAAAGTGAAAATAATCCCGTTGAGACATACCTATTAGCCGTGAATGATCTGTATCAACGGATCATCATGAGATATATGACGCCAGATAGCGCCTCCGGCTTGGAGGTACACGATGGGTCAGCCCACACAGAAACCGCAGCTAGCTTCTAACCAGCGAGGATCTTGATATGTTCGGCCGGTTGACTCTAGATGCCCTAAAGCATGACTGGATCGAGTACTCCGCTGGAGCTGGCATGATCCTTGCCGGTATCGCGGCTGTGGCTTGGCTCTTCTACCATCATCGTTGGCAGTGGCTCTGGAAGGAGTGGTTAACGACCTTGGACCCGAAGCGCATCGGCGTGATGTACATTCTGGTGGCTACGCTCATGCTGCTTAAGGGATTCATTGATGCTGTGATGATGCGCGGCCAGCAGGCCTTTTCTGTGGGCGACATGCATGGCTATTTGGGGTCCGATCACTTCCAGCAGGTCTTCACGGCCCATGGCACGACGATGATCTTCTTTGTCGCCATGGGTGTGATCTTTGGCATGATGAACTGGATTGTGCCGCTGCAGATCGGCGCTCGAGACGTAGCCTTTCCCTTCGTAAATGCCCTCAGCTTCTGGCTCTTTGCTACCGGTGGGATGCTGCTCATGGTGTCGCTCCTGATCGGTGAGTTCTCAGCGACTGGTTGGGTAGCTTATCCTCCTCTTTCGGGTCTTAAGTATAGCCCTGGCGTTGGCATGGACTACTGGATCTGGAGCGTGCAGATTGCCGGAGCTGGTAGCCTCATGGGTGGCATTAACTTCCTCGTGACGATCTTGAAGATGCGCTGTCCTGGTATGACTCTCATGAAGATGCCTCTCTTCACCTGGACCATCCTGGCAACCACGACGTTGATTATCTTTGCCTTCCCCATCCTCACTGTGACGCTTGCCCTGCTTGCTCTAGATCGCCTGATGGACATGCACTTTTTCACAGCGGACTTTGGTGGCAATCCCATGTTGTATGTGAACCTCATCTGGGCGTGGGGGCATCCAGAGGTCTACATCCTGATCCTACCGGCCTTTGGTGTCTTTTCTGAGGTGGTGTCGACCTATTGCCAAAAGCGCCTCTTCGGCTATGCGGGCATGGTCTGGGCGATCGGAGCGATCACCGTCCTCTCCTTCATCGTCTGGTTGCATCACTTCTTCACTATGGGAGCCAGTGCCAACGTCAATGCCTTCTTCGGCATTATGACGATGCTCATTGCCATCCCCACGGGTGTGAAGATCTTCAACTGGCAGTTCACGATGTTCAGAGGACGCATCCAGTTCAAGACGCCGATGATGTGGTTCCTAGGATTTGTGGTGACCTTCACCATCGGAGGCATGGCCGGCGTACTGCTCTCTATCGCGCCTTTCGACTTCCAGGCGCACAATAGCCTCTTCCTCATCGCTCACTTCCACTCTGTGATCATCGGGGGAGTGCTCTTTGGCTTCTTTGCCGGGTTCACCTACTGGTTCCCCAAGGTCACCGGCTTCAAACTGAACGAACGGCTTGGGCATTACGCTTTCTGGTGCTGGTTCATTGGCTTTCTCGTGGCCTTTCTGCCCCTTTATGTCCTTGGGCTCATGGGTGCCACTAGGCGGCTGGACCACTACGACGCTGCCACCGGCTGGCAACCTCTCTTCATTGTAGCGGGTGTAGGCGCGCTCATCATTGCCGTAGGTATTGCCTTCCAGCTGCTCCAGGTGTTCGTCAGCATCAAAGAGCGTAAGCAGAACCGTGATCTCACTGGCAATCCGTGGCACGGGGGGACTCTAGAGTGGTCAACGCCATCGCCGCCTCCCGTTTATAATTTCCCCGTGATCCCCGTGGTGGATAGTCGCGATCCGTTGTGGACCTTCGAGGATCGACATGTTCCCCCGGCCAAGATCCAATATGAAGACCTCGCGGTCCCTAAAAACAGCCCAGTACCGGTTCTTCTGGGTGGGTGTGCCTTCACGGTCGGCTTTGCGATCATCTGGCACCTATGGTGGCTGGTGGCTCTGGGTGCGATCGCCTTTGTGGCCCTGCTGATCTGGCGACTATCTGACGATGAGCCAGACTATTGGTTGTCCGCCGCTGAGGTGGAGCGCATCCAGCTGACCGCCTCACATGGAGGAGTCCGCACATGACCATTCCGAGCTTTCTGCACCACGAGCATGAGAAGAAGGTCTACTCCAGGACCGTCTTTGGGTTCTGGGTCTACCTCATGACCGACTGCGTGCTCTTTGGCATCCTCTTTGCGACCTACATGGTGCTGCACACGCACACCTTTGGAGGACCTACCGCTGCACAGCTGTTTGACTTGCCCTTTGCCCTAGCGGAGACGCTCCTCCTATTGGTGAGTAGCCTCGCCTGCGGGATAGCCATGCTCCCGAGTCATCGCGAGAAGAAAGGCTGGTTCACAGCTTGGATGGGATTGACCTTCCTTCTGGGTGCGAGCTTTCTAGTCATGGAGATCACAGAGTTCCACCATTTCGTGGGGTTGGGGGCTGGCTGGCAGCGGAGTGCTTTCCTTTCCTCCTTCTTTACCCTAGTGGCTACCCACGGAGCCCACATAGCCGTCGGTCTACTCTGGATGGTCGTGCTAGCTGTGCAGGTGGCCCGTCGTGGCATGACATTATCCGTACTACGTCGGTTAGCCTGCTTTAGGCTCTTCTGGCACTTCCTTGACGTGGTGTGGATTTTCATCTTTTCGATTGTGTACTTGCTGGGAGTGGGCTGACATGGATGACCACACACACACGACTAGCTCGGAAGACCATGCAGAGTACGGCTCATTGAAGGCCTACCTTTGGGGGTTTGGCCTCTGCCTTATCCTTACGCTGGCCTCCTTCTTCGTCGTTCAGCAGCATCTCTTCACGCCGGTGGCCCTCTTTGCTGTGATTGCGGGGTTGGCTCTGATCCAGGCAGCTGTCCAGGTGATCTTCTTTCTCCACCTGGGCAGTGAAGAGGCCCCACGCTCCAAGCTCATGGTCTTTCTCTTCATGGTCATGGTGTTGGCTATTCTAGTGGGTGGCTCCCTCTGGATCGTGTATAACCTAGAATACCGTACCATGTCCGGCATGGACATGGGGTAGATTGAGGAGCCGAGTTGAACAGAGCCAACAGAGGAGCGCGGTGAGTTTCTCCGCGTCAACGAGATGACAACGCTGGCCAAAACATATTATCTGCTGACCAAGCCTGGGATCATCATGGGCAACCTCCTCACCACTGTGGCGGGGTTTGCTCTGGCCTCTCGAGGGAACATCGATGGCGTGCTATTCCTCATCACACTCATCGGCCTAGGGGCCGTCATTGCTTCCGCCTGTGTTTTCAACAACTGCATCGACCGTGAGATCGATGCTAAGATGCCTCGTACCAAGAATCGTGCCCTGGTCACAGGTCGCATCTCGATCCAGAGTGCGCGCATCTTTGCCGGGGCTCTCCTTGTGTTGGGCCTTGGAACTCTCGGTTGGTTCACCAATCTCCTCGCCACAGGCGTCGCGTTGACTGGCTTCCTGGTGTACGTCGTCCTCTATAGTCTCGGAAAGTGCCGCACGATCTATGGAACGGCGATCGGCAGCATCGCTGGCGCGATGCCCCCAGTCGTGGGCTATTGTGCTGTGTCTGGCCGACTGGATGTAGGAGCCTTCATTCTCTTTGCGATCATGGTGCTGTGGCAGATGCCACACTTCTATGCCATCGCGATGTTCCGTCTCTCTGACTACAAGGCCGCCTCGATCCCATTGTTACCGATCGTGAAGGGTGCCTATGTCACGAAGATGCACATGCTGCTCTACATCATCTTCTTTGTGGCGGCTACAGCTCTGTTGACTCTCTTTGGGTATGAGGGGTTCCTCTACCTGGTGGTGTCAGTTTCTTTGGGACTTGCCTGGCTGTGGCTCTGCATTCGTGGGTTCCAAGGTCAGGACGACAACCAGTGGGCCCGACAGATGTTCGTGTTCTCCCTCGTGCTCATCGTGATCTTGTGCTTCATGATCGCGTGGGACTACCAGCCCGGATCGGAACGAGCATTAGAAGTTCTTTGAGCAGGCACCCGATGCTTGGCTTCAGGTAGAGCAGCCTTCGAGGCCTGCTCCGAGTTATGAGGAGCGTCTCGGCCTCTCAGGCGCTCCAGCCCAGGGTGGCTATCCTATTAGCTCTCTAGTTGATTTATAACGGCTTTTATTTTGAAGCTAGCGGCAGTTAATAAATTAAAATATTCATTGCTATACAGCTGGGAATCATGACTATTTTTGCAAAATTGTGTTGCAATGTAGAGCGTCGCCTGGTTAATCTATTGGTTAATTGAGCGTTTTACTTATTCA
>JBMOFD010000065.1:0-10690 GCA_049314435.1 Chlamydiia bacterium
TCATCGACCTGGTCGTCTCCAATATCCTGCTGGCCATGGGGATGATGATGCTCTCACCCCTGACCATCGCCCTGCCCTTGAAGCTCCTACTCCTTGTCCTCGTGGACGGATGGACGCTCCTCCTCCAAGGCCTTGTTACGACCTACAAGCATCCAGGGGCGTAACATGGACTTTAGCACGCAGATCCTCCAGCTCTCGCAGACGGCCCTCTACCTGATCATGCTGCTCTCCGCACCGCCGATCCTGATCTCCACCATCCTCGGGCTCATCGTGGCCATCTTTCAGGCTGCCACGCAGATCCAGGAACAGAACCTCAGCTTCACCGTCAAGTTAGTTGCTGTGATCTTCTCCCTGCTCTTCATGGGGTCCTGGCTGGGGGGCGCGATCATGCAATACACGCTCACCATCTTCACCCAGTTCCCTCGCTGGGGGTCCTCCTGATGGACCTCCTGCTCCGCTTGGTTCAGGATTCCCCTATCACAGGACAGAATCTCCTTAGCGTCATCGTCCTGGGCATGGCTCGTGTCTTCCCCCTCATGATCTACGCACCATTCTTGGGAGCCAACCTGCTTCCCAGCCAGGTCAAGGTGGGGTTCGCTCTATGCCTTGTCGCCATCCTGCTTCCCAAACTACTGGGGACCATGACGACTCTGCCCACGTGGGACCTCATGCTCGTCATCATGATGGTCAAAGAGTTCTTCATCGGGGCCATCATCGGCTTCCTTGCCTCACTCCCCTTCCAGGTCATGAGCACAAGCGGGATACTGATCGATAACCAGCGAGGCACCGGGTCGATGTCGATCCGCGATCCAACTCAGGGCATCCAGAGCAGCCCTATTGGGATTATCTACAACTACATGTTGATCGCTCTATTCCTAGGAGCCGGGGGAGCCACAGCCTTCATTGATGCCTTCCAGTCCAGCTACGACCTCGTCCCACCCGACAGCTGGATCCACCCGTCGTTCTTCCATATGAACGACTTTTGGCAGTTCGTCACCTCCCTCTTCGGGAAGGTCGTCGCGCTCGCTCTACAGCTCGCAGCCCCCCCTTTCATAGCCATGTTGATGACCGACCTGTTCCTCGGGATCATCAACCGACTAGCCCCTCAGGTCCAAATTGCCTTCCTAGGGATGTCCCTCAAGAGCCTCGTGGCCAGTGTTGTGCTTTTCGTAGGCTGGATGCTCATCATGAAAACAGCCCTTCTCGAAACGCAGAACTGGATGGGTACAATCCCAGGCGCTATCAAAATGATGACAGCGCATACCGGGCACTAACGGCAGTGGGGGCCCTGCCCCCACACCCCCGCTGGAGGACTCCGTCCTCCAAACCACCTAAATGAAATGTCAGAAATGCATGTTGATGGCCCGAGGAGGGGCGGCGACTATCTCAAGTCTCTTGTTGACCAAACGGCCGTCGCGGAATTGCAGAATGTACAGGCGCTCTTCGCGCTGTCCAGAACCTAGAGGGATCCGTTCACTATAGATCGCCTCGAATTGACCCAATGGCATCGGGTTGATCTCCCACGGCTTACCTACCCTTGCCTCGACTTCCCGTAAGGTCATCCCAGGAGTGAGCTCCTCGTAGGAGGGCCGCGTCATCATCTGACCCACCACACACCCTAGGAGAAGGCATAGCGTTAAAACGACGCTTCGCTGGATACCCACCGCAGAACTCCCGTGATCTTCGTTTGTAGGCCACCTGGATTGCAAAATTCCGCAATGTGGTCGTAGGAGCCGTCATCTCTCCGTTGGAAGAGCTCATAGCCCAAAAACTCCTCGCCCTTGAATTCCCATCCCACCCGGCCCTCTCCTATGAGAAGAAAGCCCTCAGCAGCCCCCAGATGAGGACTCTCCATCTGAATCACAGCTCGCTGATCTTGGTGTGTAATCCGATAGGCATTCATCACAGGCTCCTCAACATCTTGCAGATACACACGATGCACCCACCAGCGACCGTTGCCCTCCCACGTCGACTTGAAGGGAAGAGTTTGCTGGCCAAGGGGGAGAAGAATCGTCCCTTCACCTTCCCAGCGCCCTGGTTGGGTTAAAAATATCAGCCCATCTTCCATGTCACCGCCCAGTCGCCAATGCTGTCGAGCGAAAATCAATACTCCCACCAGCTAGCCGGCTACGATTAATATTTTACTCCCCAGCGCATCCTTAAAAAACTCAACTCCCTAAGGATGCACTGTGAAAGAGCACCATTCTTTCACGGCCACTAAAACTCAGCTAGCCATTTTGTGACCTACCTATCTCATAGAGGAGCTCCCACCCGACATACCAGCCTAAGCTTCCGGATTCGGTCCGGGTTAGGCGGGTTTTCCTCTATGGCCTAGGGCTGCTGAATAGTCACCCGGCTGGCCATACTCCACCAAAGTCACGGAATGTTGATTCCGATATCGGGCTGGCGTCACGGCCACTCAAATGACTAGGCGACCCAAAATGATAGAAATGCGCCCAGCTCTTGCGATCCTCCTTATACCGAGCGATGCCACCCATGAATGTGCCTCCTCGCTTCTTACATTCAACGGCTACCAACCCGTCAAGACTCGTGTAGCAGTCCACAGCCATCTCCACGATGACCTCATTGCCAAGTGCAAGGACTCTATCCAGAATCTCATGAAATACGTCCGTTTCAACTCGTCCCGTCTTTGGGCATGAAGCAATGAGATGAACTGACAGAAGCGCAAGGACCACATCAAAGTGCTCACGACGCCCCAGTTCAGCCAGCGACTCCGAAGTACACCAATGGGACAGATAAGTCACATTCTTAAGATGCGAATTCAGGCCACACATCTCAAATAGACCATCTTTGGCATAGGGGT
Source organism: Chlamydiia bacterium (assembly GCA_049314435.1). Classification (GTDB taxonomy): domain Bacteria; phylum Chlamydiota; class Chlamydiia; order Chlamydiales; family JBMOFD01; genus JBMOFD01. The sequence goes on from JBMOFD010000065.1 coordinate 2,825, forward strand.
AAATGCCCTTTCCCGGCTCTCCCCCCTCAATCATCGTGACCACAGAATTGTAGTCCGTAGCAATGCGCCACGAGAAATAGCCTTCAAGCGCACCAAGATCGAGAACGGAAAATTTCCTCTGGTAACGATCTAGTATGGGCCGTATCAACTGATATCTCTGGTCGCAGATCTGGGTTCCTGATTTAACAACCTCACCGTTAACAAAAATATCCTGATAAGCAGCCGTCCCTAGCTGACCCACGAACATGACGCACCCGCTCATAAAGTGGAGGTAGGACCTACGCTGCCGTCACTTTTCGGCTAACAGCGAGGGCCGACAAACTGCGGCAGCGTGGTCGTAAGAAGAGACTAGGTGGGGAGCGGGAGACCCTGAGCTCGCCGGGAGATGATCTCCCCTAGGCGTCCGATTTGACCCAGACCGAGGATCCGATCCTTGAGGTACTCGGCGAAGCCTATGAGATGCTTGCGACAGGTGAGGAGAAGCGACAGGAAGGTGTCCCAGGCACGACGTCCTTTCTCACAATGAGTCCCCCCAGAGATCTTGCCCTTGATCTTAGCGCAACGACCCGCTGTTTCACTCTGGTTGTTGTGGATCGGAACGGCCGGGCGCTCTAGTACTCGCAGGAGTTGCGTTTTCTTGGCACACGTCAATGCAAGTCGTTCAGCCAGGATTGAGAAGGCAGAAGGAGTCCTCGGATTAAAGAGGTCATCGAAGGCTTGTGACAGCCGGGCGCGTTCACTGTCGGTTGGGTTCAACTTGTAGGCCCTGAGGCCTCGATAGAGTTCCCACATCGCATCTTTGATGAGGTCAAGCTCATGTGCCATCTCCGGGCAAGAGGAAAGGAGCTTGCGATAGTGGCGCTCCTCGTGAACCCAGCAGAGCGACTGCACAAAGAGATCGAATTGTCCGGCATCATCGCTATGAATGCCCAGGTCTCTCGGGACCCCATGCGCAATTAGGCTGGCGACCAGGGCGGCTTCCGTCAGATGACGCCGGTCCGCCGAGGAAAGGTATCCATAGCCCTTTAGGAAAGCTTCCCAGTCGGCTAGCGATGCGAAAGCCAATGTTCCGCTCACCCGAAGGCTTCCGACGAGATGGGCCTTTGCGCCACGCTCCTCGAGATAGCGGTAGGCATCCCCATTCAACAGATATTCGTCTTGCCCCTGAGCCAGAATCTCGAGAAAATTGATCCGGGACTTGCTGTCTGTCGTGGTCAAGATGACGCAAAAGTCATTGCAGATGACGTTGGTGTAACAGTTCTGACCCATGTGTCGGGCCCCTACATCATCCGTCTGAATCTCTCCGGTCGCAATGGCAGCTGTCAGGACTTCCGCCTTTTCCTTATGAAATCCTCCATGGTCCGCCGTGACCAACTCGTGCAGCTGGCCTGCGGAGATCAGCACCCCCATATCAAGCAGTTGCTGCAGAAGAAGCCCTTCGGGCACGCGGCACTGATATGTTTGCTGCAACACATAAGCCCGTAGGGCTACGCCATAGTGCCCATGTATCCCAGCGGGCAGAGCTCCCTGGATATAGGTGCCGTTCGGGAGCTTCCATCGCTCCAGCTCATAACGCGTGTTGTGAGTATGGAAAACGATGTCCTGCACGTCAAAAGATCGAAACCCCTTGAAGACCGCTCCTTCGGGAATAGTGGCCGGAGGAACTCTCTCAGCGGTGTGAATCGTCAGCTTCTGCTTCTTCTTCTTGCGCGGATGCTTTCCACGACCTGGCTTGTGTATCGCCACCCTAAAACTGAACACAAATTTGCGTTATCCAGCAGCGGCCTCTTGAGACCGCTTCATTCTTGCCGGTCAAGTCCTGAATCTTGTGTAAATTCGATCTGCTAGTGGCGCCATCACGCGGCCCTTGCAAGGGCCATGATGATTTCTTGAGCAGGGAGGTAATTTCTGCCGGCCCATTTCTCAGAGAGGTGCTTGCAAAGGCATCCTGCAGGTACACACGATGCACCCACCAGCGACCGTTGCCCTCCCACGTCGACTTGAACTGAAGCGTTTGTTGACCAACAGGGAGAAGGATCGTCCCTTCACCTTCCCAGCGTCCTGGTTGGGTTAAAAACTCTAGCCTCATCGCTCGCCTTGCAGAAAAAACAAATGGCCAACCTCATGGGCTTGACCTACCACTCACCAATGGTAACAAAGAATACGCTCCCAGGGCCGCTGACCGACATGACCCGCATGTAGACCGAGCCCGCACAACCTCATAGCAACAGTCATGGTCACACCAACAGCACCATCAGACAATGTGCCGATTGGGGCCATTCTCACATCCGCCCAGCGTCACGCTAAAAGCTGTATTTCCAATGCCCACCCACCTGGTAAGCTGCACATCCACGCCTTTTCCCACTTAGAGGCCAAGGAGATATTAGAATATGCACATCAGAAACATCGCCGTTGCTCTCACCCTTACAGCTGTTTGCCAGTCATTGCCTGCCGACGACAACACAGCCTTGGCCCGATTCGACCATCCTGCCCGCACCCGAATCTGGCAGGCATCATTTCAACAGGGTTTTGGTCTTTTTTCGATGGCGGACGATGCCGCAATAGAACGTTTTCTTGCTCTTTCGGCAAAAAGGTGCAATCAGTTCTACAGCTACTGCCCGCGTGATCATAGAGACAGTTATAGGTACAAAAATTTCATTCAGACCAGAATTACACCTGGCTCCTACAACATCCCGGGTGTAGATCGAGTCATCATGATTAATCTTGATCGAAGACCTGAGAAGCTAAAGGAGAGTCTTGCAGCTCTGAGCCCGTATAGCATCGTCCCCGATAGGCTCAGCGCGGTCGACGGCAAGCTCTTAGGGCCCGAGGTGGTGTCTCAAATGGGAGTACAATTCCATCCAGATATGCTCTGCTTCATGGCTACACGCTACTTCGATGCCTCAGCGGGAAAGCAGGCTGGGAAGTGTGTGCATGAGATCATTCATCCGTGCAAGCAGACCTGGTTGGTCCACTGCACTAGCCGCATGCAATTTGGTTGTTACCTAAGCCATCTTAGTGCTATCTGGGATGCCTATTGGAGCGGGGCCCAGCGTCTTTGGATGCTAGAGGATGATATTCAGGTCGTCACTGATCCACACCAGATTTGCACCTATATAGACAAACTTGAATCGATCGTTGGGAACGAAGGATGGGATGCTCTATTCACTGACATGGATCATAAAACCAGTAAAGGTGAAGTCGTATCATGCTCTGGCTATACGATGAGACCAGATCTGTTCGTAGAAAATGATGTATTTCACCGCAAGGACATAAGCGAGGACTTCATCCAGTATGGCAGCAGGTATGGCACCCACTCCTATATCATCAGCCGAGCTGGGATGGAGAAAATCATCGCTTTTTCTGACGTCTTCGGCATGTTTGCCCCCATTGACTTCGACATGTGCGTGGTCCCCGGCATACGCCTTTTTGCCATGAAAAATCCGATGATCGAAACGACGTCGATGGTCCATGACTAGCGCCGGTATTGCCCTTTTTGGCCCAATGACCTTGCCAAGGACAAAGATCCTGTGCCACGCCAAAAGAAAGCTTAAATACCCCACATCGATCTGGGGCAAAATACCGAGCGACCAGGGAGGCGAAGGCCTCCCATGTTTTTTAACCATGTAAGGAGCGAGACTTCCTTCCGTCACTGAAGCGTGAGGTTCCCGTCTCGTCAGTTTCTATGAGCTATCTCAACACCTTCAAGGCCGGCGGTCCAATGTTCACTGCTGCGCTTCTCCTTTTGCTAAGCAGTAGCCGAAGTCAGCTCACGGCCCAGGAAATCAAGTTTAAGCCGACCCCATGGTACGTTCCCAAGGCGGTGGCCTTTTTGGACAATTTCTTGATAGAGCATCCGGATTCACAAGTTCTCGAATTCGGAGCCGGAGGGTCCACAATCTGGCTAGCATCCAGGGCCGGGCACGTACTTTCTATTGAGCATAACAAAAAGTGGTGGTCAGGGATTCTAGAGAGATTAACATTTCTAGGTCTGCGTGACAAAGTGGATCTACGCTTGATGGCCCCTCCATACTATACAGTCTGCGCCGATATGCCGGATAACTTTTTTGACGTCATTATTGTTGACGGACGAAACAGAAAGGGCTGCATCTCTCATTCGATTGATTTGCTCAAGCCAGGTGGAGTGCTGATTCTTGATAACTCCGATCGAGTTTATTATCACGCTGTATTTGGACTCATGGAGGGCTGGCAGACCGATTACGGCCTATCTGGAAAATGGGAAACACGCTGGTGGTTCAAACCTCAGGTTGAAGATAGAGGGGCCTAGGTCAATTGATTGGCCACTGATCCCACAGGGAAGACGTCGCCGGATACTGGTCGCGGATTTGCGCGACCAGTATCCGGCTAAACTCACTGGTGTAAGTCCTCCACGGTCGACCTGACGCGCCGATTGGTGAACAACCTTGGAAACCTCCCTCGGGAATAGGTTCTGTACTCAAGCGACGCCCATCCGAGCACTCCATTCCTGATTGTGGGAATGCCCATAGGCGTCATGTTGGCAACCCTCGCACGCACAAGATGTGCTGTACTTCGCAGGGTGGAGTGCCCTGTCGGCTAGCTATGGACAAATGTACCGTCCCACTACCCATTTCTTATGTTGATCCGTCTCTGTTCTTTCGATGAAGAAAATTCCGTTCTGTACACACTCATTGATGGCCTCCGCCACGGGACGCATCGAATAGTCATCTATGACTACAATCGTTTCTGGGGTTGCGAGCTCTCTAAAGTGACGGATATCAGCAAGAGCAACTGCTTTAGAGTGGCCTCCGTCTATGAAGATCACATCTGCCTTGAGCCCGTCTGATTCATGTATGAACTTGGGAAGGGTCGTCACTGAGTTGCCCAGAACCAGAGTATGACGGCAAGGAAAATACTGATCGATTAGACGCTTGGCTACCGCCACATACCGATGTGAACCTAAATCAAATGAAATCACTTTGGAATGAGGGTATACCGACAAGAAAAGTTCTGAAGAAAACCCAGCATTAAACCCCGTCTCCATAATGAGCAGCTCACGGTTGGAATCCAGCAGAGTCGAGAGAGTTGCCGGCTGCTTCGCACCGGCGGTATAAATATGCCCCTCCTTCCAATCTACTCCGGCCTGCTTTAGATCATCCTGAAGACGTGTTGCCAGGAGATTGTGCCCCACACCGGCAAGCAATATGAGCAGCAACGTCTTGAGCGAATTTAGTCGTTTTATCATGTAAAAATTACCCATTGACTGTGTGTTTCCATTTTGTCTTGATCCATTTACCACCCGCCCGCCCGACGAGATGCCATCTTTGATGCACCTAAAGAAGAAAAGACCTCCCATGAGCGGTCTTACAGTCCCCTCAAACGGTATTGACCTCGTACAGTCACTATAGAGAACAGTCACTATAGAGAAACCCCCGGACGGAGTCACTATATCGTAAAGCGCCACAGGAAGCCGTCGAGCGGCGAGAGCTGCAGCTCGAAAGAGGTGCTGATGGGTCTGTACCGCGTACTTCTCTAGATTTAGTCCACGGCTAGATCGGCGCCACCCTCGAACGTCACAGTTTCCCTCAATGCTTAGAAGGGTTGACCCACCTGTGGAATAGTGTCAAGCGACATCCCGAAGTAGTCCACCGGCGACACCAAGAAGTAGTCCACCAGTTGTAAAAATGTCTTCAAAAAGCACGGGCACTCGACACTGCTCACTACGTACTGTAGGGGTGTGAGCACCCGTGCGACGGTTGTTTGCATGTTCTCGATCTAGCCGTGAACATATGAGCGGCCACTAGCCTGGTGACTGAGGCATCTCCAGTGGCTTAAGAAGTCCTGATCGCCTTTTCTCTTTCAGTCGGTAGGATTCCCCTCGGATGGTGAGCACATGGCTATGATGCAACATGCGGTCTAGAATCGCAGTGGCGACTACAGAGTCACCAAAGATGCTTCCCCATTCGCCCACCGGGCGGTTGCTAGTTACTAGCAGGCTGCCCTTCTCGTACCGCCGAGAGACCAGCTGGAAGAAAAGATGAGCGGCCTTCGGATCAAAGGGGAGGTAACCTAGCTCATCTATGATGAGCAATTTGGGTTTGGCATATTGGATCAGCCGCTCCTCCAGGCGCCCATCTTGATGGGCTTTGCTCAGCTGAACCAACAATGGTACCGCCGACGTAAAGAGTACAGAGTAACCTCTCCCTACGGCTGCCCGGCCCATCCCAATGGCAAGATGGGTTTTCCCAACTCCAGGTGGTCCTAAAAGCAGTACGCTATCACCATTGCCGACCCAGCGGCATAGCTCGAGCTCTCTCACCTGTTTCTCGTCGACAGACGGCTGAGCAGCAAAATCGAACTGCTCCAGAGTGCGGACTTGAGGGAACTTAGCCATTGTCATTCCCATGCGATGACGGGACTGTTCCTTCTGGGCAGCTTCCTGCTCAAGTAGAAAAAGGAGAGTCTCTCTTAACGTTAGGTCCTTGCGGGCGGCTTCATCCAGCAGTGAATCTAGGCGGTCTCGGATGGCTGTCAGGCGCAGCCTATCAAGAAGCTGTTCCAGGCGGTTGGGATTAGAGATAGTCATGACCACCTCCCGCCCGCTACAGCCTCGTACTCGGCCAATGGACGCAATAGCTCGCTTGCTATCAGCATGCCAATATCATCCAAAGGTCTGAGGACTCCGTCCCCACTTGGCCCGCCTGCAATGCCCTGCAAATGATGCCAATCCTCGACTCGCTGGCGACGTCCGTGGTTCAGGGCATGCCGAGCCACCTCGCTTTCGCCGTGGAAGATCCTGACCTCGCTATCCGAGACCTGTACCAACACCTCCTGTCGAATCAACCTCCATGGTACGCTGTAGGAGTTGGTGTCCAATTCTATGCAGGCATCTCCATGTACCATCCTTCTGAGTTCCTTCCCGAACTCAAAAGGAGGGCGTCCGTCGAGCGGAGTCAACAAGCCGGTCTCGTCTCGCTGAAATCGCTCGACCGGTCGCTCTCCTGTTGTCCCGTGAACACGCTGATCAGACACCTCGCGCATCCACCAGCTCAGATGGCCTTCCAGGGCCTCTACACTATCAAAGCTATGCCCGGCAATTGCATTCCTTTTGACGTAGTTAACTCCATTCTCATCCTTTCCCTTTGTGCGCGCACGGTAGGGTGCGCATGCCTTGGGAGTGAATCTCCAGTAGGCTGCAAAGGCGCTTAGGCGTGGGTTAAAGACCAATTCACCTGTCTGTCGATTGTGCAGAACCACCAACGCTCGTGCATTGTCCATTAACACCTCTCGAGGGATCCCTCCAAAGTGGTGGAAAGCGCCTTCTAGGCCTTCAAACCATGCACTTTGCCGCTCGTGGAGAAACACACGCACATATCCCCTTCGGCTATATCCTAGAGTGGCTACGAAGAGGAATATCTTCGTCCGTTTCTTTCCAATCATGACGTGCGTGCTTCCGAAGTCGATCTGTAGCTGCTTGCCAGGCGGTGTTTCGAATCGCACCGTTGCTATCGTCTCAGCCGCTAGGCTCTTTCTGAATGGCTCTACAGACCTTTCCACCATACGAAGGCTAGCTTTGATGCCATGAATCTGTTCTAGATCCTGCCTGACTACGTCCGCATTGCCCCTGTTCTTCCTAAGACTACTCTCAAGCCATTCCGACAGGTGATCAAGCCTGCCCTTCCTTTCCGGAGCTGCATACGGTCGCCATCCGCCCTGCCTTATATACTTCCTGACTACGTCCCGGCTTACCCCCACCTCTGTAGCTATGGTCCGGCTACCCTTTCCGTCGGCGTGGAGACGCAATATCTCATTCACGATCGCTGGTGCTTCCATGATTCTCCCACTGCTTAGCGCTTGTGCAGTGGGATTTCTACTATGCTTCACTTT
>JBMOFD010000066.1:0-10375 GCA_049314435.1 Chlamydiia bacterium
ACTTTGCGAGCGACTACACTGAAAACAGCCTCTGGCTCAACTTGGGATGTGACTTCTAGGATCTGCTCAAACGGCAGACCTAGAGATCCAGTGTTTCTAGGCATGCAACTGCTCAAAAAGGCGCTGTCGCTATAGTAGACCTTTGGGTCATGCTTTGAGACATGGCGATGGAGATCCAGGATGCTTTCTGAGGCGTTTATTCTATTTGCCTTTGCCCTTGCAGCGCGTAGCTTCTGGGTGGCGGGGCGTTCGAGTGGCTGGAGACATGGTCTATCCTCTGCGATGACCTGTGGATGGTCACTTTGGGCGCTGCTCCTCATTTGGGTGTTGCCTCTCCGGTGGCCCTCTCAGATGTCGGCCTGGCAGCAAGGCGCCTTGTTGGGAGCTCTCATCGTGGCTCTGTGGGTGATGTTCGACCCACGGGTGCGGAAGTTCGGTCGCGGCAGTTGGGACCGAGCTCTCTTTGCTGCCGTGCAGTGGGCCGTTGGGGCAGTCTTTTTGGTATGGTACACCTTTGGCTCAGGGGGCCATGATCGGCCGATCCTTACCCTAGAGCTCTCCGGTAAACAGGCAATTCAGGAGGCCGATTATCAGCTTCCTGGGACGGCGCTACAACACCATGCCTTTGCCGTGCACGAGGTTCTAGTTCGCTATCCCGAGGGCCAACTCACGCTACCGCTGCGTGGCGACGTCGTCTCAGTCCGTAGCCGCCACCTGCGCCTGACTCCCTTCCTACAATTCCTTGGGTTTGGGCCTCTCATCTGGATCGATGGCCTTCGATCAGAAGTCTTGGATCCTAAGGAGGCTGAACAGTTCCCCACACAGTTTGTGGCATTACCGTTGCCACAGTCTCTTCTGGCACCTGAGTGGTTGGGTTGGGCCATGAATGTATGGACCGAGGCCTTCCTCGCCATCCCCTCGAACTGGTGGATCGACGTGGCGCAACTGGAGTCCTCTGGGATCTCGATGGTGAGGTCAGATGGCACCCCACAGGCAGGCACCTGGGAGGTGTGGGGCACGCCATCAGGAGTGATCGTACGGCCTCAGCTTGGACCTCCGATCGAGAAACTCCCATCGGAGTAGCCATCATAGGTTCGTTCTGAGCGCCTAGTGCTTGCATTTCAAGCCATCATGCTCCATGCGCGGGGTGTGATGACCGTGGATCTGTAGAGGTACTATGTGCGGATGGGTTTTGAGACGACGCTTCGTGAGCTGGATGATGTGTTCCATGCTTGTTGCGGGTGGAAGCAGCACGATGCCCTCCGTGCTGCTGGCCCAGCAGGTTGGAGGGCACCACGGCAGTGGTGGTAGTCACGGTCATAGCGGGGGGGGGCTTTCTGCAGCAGGCTGGATCTATATTCTTTTATGATTGAAGATGCCGTCAACCATACGGAACAGGACGAGAGCGACAATGACGATCGTGCGTCCTAAGGCCAAGTAGCCTCTCCAGGCCGGTGAGCAGAATACCTGCCCACCCGGCCTCCTCTTGCATTTCAAAGCACTATCCGCCATTCCTGAGGACAAGATCGACTTTGGTTGGGAGGATATAGACATGAGCAATTGGGTCGTGGGGAGTGGCTTCGTCAGGTGGACGATGTGTGCAGTCCTTGTGTTGGGCGGATGGAATGGTCCTATGCAATCGCTCCTCGAGGCAAGAGGCGGTGGTGGTGGTGGGCACTTTGGTGGCGGAGGCGGACACGCTGGTGGTGGAGAGCATGGCGGTGGCATGCACGATGGGGGCGACCACGGTGACATGCACGGAGATGGTCACGGTGATTGGGGCCATGACGGGGCCTACCACGATGGTGCCTACGTGGGACCAGGGGTGGCTGGCGATGCTGCCCTAGTCGGTGCTGGGGTCGTTGGTGGAGCTGCGCTAGGTGCGGCAGTTGCCAGTTCCGACGACAACGAGGGAGAGGTCTCAGAATCGGACGATAGCGATGGTGAGGACTCAGACTGAAATCAGCTGAGTTTGGCCTCTAGTTCAGCCCAACGCGCATAGAGGCGGTCGCGCTCAGTGAGCGCGGCCGCCATGCGCTCACATCGCTGGTGCAACTCCGCACCAGCACATTGCGACATGCTCTCCTCTAGCTGGAGGATCTCTCCATCGAGCAGCTGGATCGCCGGCATCATCCCATCTAACTCTCGCTGTTCTTTGAACGAGAGAGCTTTTGCCTTCTTCGCCGGAGGCGGGGATGAAGAGGAGATTTGACCTGAAGCATCCTTTGATGGCTCAGGAACCTTCTTCTTTTGCAGGAAGGCTTGAGCCTGAGCCCGGTCTGCAAAATACCCAAAGCGACCTGCACCATCAAACGCGAGGACCTGGTCTGCCAGGGCGTCGATCAGAGCTCGGTCGTGGGAGATGAACACAACGGCTCCCGGGAAGTCCTTGAGGGCCTGTTCGAGGACCTCTAAAGTCGGGATGTCGAGGTCATTGGTGGGTTCATCGAGAAGAAGAACGTCCGCCGGTTGCCGCATCAGGTGGGCAATCAGGATACGGGCCCGTTCCCCCCCAGAGAGTACAGAGATGGGCAGGGAAAGCCGATCGGGATCAAAGAGGAATCGCTGCGCCCAGCCATTGACATGGATCTGCTGGTCTCTCACGCGCACAAAGTCCCCATGAGGAGACAGAGCTTCGCGCAGAGTGAGATGAGCGGGGAGCTGAACTCTGTGCTGATCGAAGGTCACGATACGCAGATCATCCGCTGGTTTGCGCGTGCCCATGTCGGCGTCGAGCTCTCCTGCCAGGATTTTGAGGAGCGTGCTCTTGCCGCAGCCGTTGGGGCCCATAAGGGCAAGGGAGCAGCGTGGAGAGAGCGTTACATCCAGATTGCGGAAGAGTTCGCGGCCTCCCATCGATTTCTGGAGGTTGTGGCAGACCAGAAGTTTCTGGGTCTCTCGTTCGGTTGATTCAAACTGAACCTGAGCCTGCTTCTGACGATTACGCGCCTTCACATCGGAGAGATCGTCTAACAACTGATGTGCTTGGCCTGTACGCGCGCTCGACTTGGTTGTGCGAGCGGGCGCTGTCCTTCGCAACCAGTCAAGTTCGCGTCTTGCCTTCGACGCCATGCTTCGTTCGGTGGTGAGCTGTCCTTCTAGGAACTGAGCTCGTAGCTCACAAAAAGTTGAGTAGGGGCCGTTGGCGATGAACAGGCCACCAGGGAAGCAGCTGTTCAGCTCCATGGTCTGAGAAGCGACCCGGTCCAGAAAGATTCGGTCATGGGAGCTTACGACAAAGGCACAGGGGCTACGAAGCAACCACTTCTCAAGCCACTCAATCGACTCAAGGTCTAAGTGGTTGGTTGGCTCATCCAGAAGGAGAAGGTCGGGATCAAGGGCTAAAGCGGCTGCGAGGTCCAAGCGCTTTTTCCATCCACCCGACAGTTGCTGCGCGGGAAAGGTCAGGTCCGTCAACCCACATCGGGAAAGGCACTGCTCAGCGCGGAGCGCGTCGGCTGGCTGACCAGATGCCGTCTGCATCTGGAGGACCACGTCCAATACCGTGGCATCAGGAGGAGAGCTCTCCTGGGGGACATACCCGACTACGAGGCCACGGACCCGTGTGATGATCCCGTCGGTCGGTCGGTCGATACCAGCCAGCACGCGGAGGAGGGAGCTCTTGCCAGAACCATTAGGCCCAACCAGCGCCATGCGGGCGCCCTGATGGACACTGAAGGCGAGATCCTTGAAGAGGAGATGACCACCATGGTCGATGGCTAGATTTTGGACGGCAAGGAGTACACTCATGAAGACATCATAGTGGAAGCAGGGGCTTGCGGGCACGCTCTTTGAGCGGGCAACCTCTAAGGTTCCAGTAGCTTAGGACTCATGCGGTCCGGCGCTTCCAACAAGCTTGGCCTTCAGATCGAGGAGCCTCTGGACGCTTGCATCGAGCCGCTCTGTGGAGATCACCCCGCTTTCAACGGCCAACTTGAGAGCCGCATGCACACGGGCGATATCCTCGATGGATAGACTGCAGGGTTTGCCGCTATCGATGATCTGACCTCCTAAGATCAGTAGATCGCAGCCAGCCTGGAAGGCTCGGGTCGCCGCCGTCTCGATGGATCCCGCTTGATCAAGGACGCCCCGCATATGGAGAGAGTCGGCAAGGATCACGCCCTTGAATCCGAGATCCTCTCGAAGATAGCGGAGCGTTGGTGCGGAGAGAGTCGAGCAGGCGGCCGGATCCAACGCGGGGACCAGAAGATGTCCTGTCATGATGGCATTAGCTTCGGGAATTAAGGAGCGGAAGGGTCTGAGGTCGCGCTCAACCAGAGCTTCCCATGACTGTTGGAGGACAGGTAGGCCTAGGTGAGAATCGACCGTAGCACTGCCATGGCCTGGGTAGTGTTTCAGGCAGGTGAGTACGGAGGCTTCTCGGAGTCCCTGCAACATGTGGAGAGCGTATCGAGTGACCTTGGATGGATCGCTGGAAAAGGATCTGTCGCTGATGTAGGCGTCTGGATCGTTCCGGGCTACATCGACCACCGGGGCTAGATTCATGTTAATGCCCACCGACCGGAGTGCTCGGCCTGTCCTAACGCCCCAGCTGCGGATCTCCGCCTCGTTTTCCCCTTGGCCCAGTTCCTTGGCACTGGGGGTGGGCAGCTCTCCAGGGGCTAGGGGCAAGCGCACGACGCGGCCACCCTCCTGGTCAGCGGCTAGGATCAGAGGGATATGAGAGCTCTCCATCGCGAGCTTCTGCAGCCCAGCACTCAACGTGCGGATCTGATCTACATCGCTTAGCCCATTCTCATATTGATAGTAAACGATGCTGCCCACGTGAAGACGCTGGATCAGCTCCACGGCTTCTTCGTTGGGTTCCGTTGCATGTAGCCGTGTCATAAGGAGTTGACCGATCTTTTCATCCAGCGACAGGGTTGCGGTATCGGGAAGAGGGGCTGCATGGAGGACGCAGGCAAGAGATATGAGAAGGAGCAGACGAGCAGAAAGAGCGGAGGACATGAGTAACAGCAGAATCAAAGGGCTGGAGGGATGGCCAGTCTAGATCCGGAGAAGAGAAGATGCAATCCAGGAGGTGGGACTATCGATGGCTCTAGCGAACAGATCCGCTTAGATGCAGGCAAAACGACGTCCTTGCCGGTCTTGTTCATCAGCACCCATACTGTTGATGGCTCATTTTTGTTTGGGAAGGATTGCAATGGTGAGGGTGGGGGATGTGGCTGTTTTAGAACTAAGGAGCATGCCAGGAGCCGGCCCAAACATATCCTCAAGGTGTACAATCACTCTTAGAGATGGGCGAAAAGTAGGTGTAAGATTGGGAGGAGCCGATATTGGGCGATTTGTAGAATTTGTGCCCCATTTGGCGCGACAATCAATCGACTTAGAGCCGTTTCAAGAGGCCTATCGCCGTAGATATAGCGTCATGCCGACCCGGGAAGATGCCGAGATGGTGCTATCGACGTTGTTCGAGCCAGTGCCTTCGCCTTGTTGGCTGATATGGCTTGGAGACGACTGCACCATCCTGTAGGAGCGATGTCTCTGGTTTAGTCCAGAGTAGGTGAGTGCACCAGGTGATCCGGAGCTTGTGGTGGGGGCACATTTCTGGAGGACGACAGCTCGATATTGAGGCACTTGAGAAGAGCGAAGGTCTTCCGAAGGCTGAAACGGCCTCTGGTGAAGACGAATACGGGCCTGGTGATCGGCTTGAACTTCATCCAGAACTGCCGACGTCCCGTTAGGTTGAAGAGGCGGCTAATCCAGTGATAGGCGGTCGTAAGCCACCGGGCAGCTCGATCAGAGATGCCTGAGATCCCGGCTAGCTCATGATCGGGTGTGACCGCTGCTGATACGTGGCGACAGCCTTCAGTACTGAGGATCTTGAAGAGAGTATGGAGGAGGAGCTCGGTTGTCCCTGGAGGGGCGGACGGGATGGCCATGATGTAATGCATCAGCCAGCCCATATCCCCCTCAGGATGTTCACTGCGGATAGCATCTAAGGCTAGTAGAGCGACAATTTTGCCATTGTGGCGGGCAAAGAACCAGCGTCGAGTGTCTCGAACGGCAAAGAGGTCCACGTGGAGGTAATAGATCTGCAGACCTTTCCTGGAGGCAAGCCACTCATCGGCCACCGCATTTAACTCAGCTTCCATTTTGGTTCTGGGATGCAGGCACTCGTGGATCGTGACGTCGTGCCTGGTGGCCTGATTCAGGCGTCCTCTTAGTGTGCCTTTGGGGCTTGTCTTAGCGTATTCGACAGGATCAAAGAGCATCTCATCTCCGAATTGGATACTGGCGCAGTCATCGAACTCTTCCTCGAGTTCACGGCGCCATTCCTGTGTGATGACGGCATCCAGGGTGACCCAGCCTTGAGAGGCGCAATAGTCTTCGAAAGCTTTGCGCAAGGCTAGTTGGTCCTCCGGAGCACAGAGTGGTGGCCCAAAGATGACAGCACAATGACCCGAGAGTCGGTATCCCAGAACTCCTTGAGTGCCGGGTGCTTGAAACAGGGTGACCAGAGGGTCAAGGAGAGCCTCAGATCCGAGGCCTACGGCCCATCTAGCGAGCCAGTCCTCGATTGAGAGGTGTCCCATGTGGTGGAGACGAGATGAGCTGGGTTGAGCCAATAGAGCCTCCAAAACAGGTTGGGTTTTGCCGCAGAGAGCTGAGAGCCCCCAGAGCACAACCAATGCAACACACCGCAGGATCAGTTCCATGCATGTCGCGATGGAGCCGTTCAAGTTCCTAGGGATGTACCTGTTTGAGATTTATTTTAATCGGGGACCCCGAAGAGATCGGGGTCCTGAATGGGAGCAAGGCTAGTGGGCGTGTTCAGTGCCTGTGGGGGCCGCGGGGATACTCTTCGTAGCAGCCTCTGCATCCAGCCGGGAGCGCATTGCGGTGTACTGTGATTCGAACTGGTGAAGGGCCTCATGCAGGTCCTCTGCGACTTGGGGGTTCACCTGTTGCTTGACCTGCATCGCGAGGACGAGCAGCCGATGGGCTGTTGCCACAATGGCGGCTTGGTCAGGACCTGGCGGGATTCTCTGCTGCAGGAAGTAGGTGGAGACCAGCTCGGCGAAATGGTCCGCCTGCATGTCCCGATTGATGATCCATCGTGTGGTCTGACTGAACGTCTGAGGATTGTGGCAGACCTTTTCAAGAACAATGATCTGATCGATAGCCTTCGCCATGGTTTGCCACTGCTCTCCCATCTGAGCTAGCACGAGGTCATCATGGTAGATCCCGCACGGGATCTGGCAATGACTCCAAGCCAAAGAACTACAAAGCAAGCCTAAGGTCAGTAAATAGCGCATGGTTTCCTCCGCGGGATGCTCGGCAACCATAGCGAATTCTAGATCGCGGTGGCAAGCGGCAGCCGGCCGCCCAGGGACTTCCTAGGCCACGTGTCGGCGTTTGGAGACTGGGAGGATCATCTGGTCCACCTGGAAGCGTCCTGTGGTCTCAGCGCCCTGATAGAGGCCTTTCGAGAGAGCCTCCCTTGAGGAAGCTGAAAGATTGCCCAGCGACCCAGAGACCCCGATATCGGAAGGCTCAGCATGGCTGAAGAAGATCGCCATGTGCAGCTCTTCTTGGCTTCGATTCCTGATGGAGTGGGGATACCCCCTGGGGAGGAACGAAGCCATGCCAGGAGTGAGGTCGAAGATCTCCTGCTGGCCATTGGGTTGCTGGAGGACGATCTCTGCGTGTCCCGACAGGACGACGTTCAGCTCGTGGGCATTGGGATGCCAGTGTGGCTCTCGTAAGGCGTCAGGCATGAGTCCCAAATCAAAGAGTCCCAGTCCTTCCAGCTGAGGCAGTGAGCTTGAGGTACAGAGCCTCGCCCAGCCGCCAGCCGTGCGGATTGCTGGCAAGAGGGAGTGGAGAGCCAGACAGTAGGAGCCTCCCTCGGGATAACTCTCAGCGATTTTCTGCTGCCAAAAGGGATCGGCATTCCAATGAGCAGGGGTGTTCTCTCCCCAGATGATTCCCAACTGTTCCTGTGGAAGAGTCTCCAGGACAGCGCCCAAAGTGAAGTCTTCCACATGTTCGCTGTTGAAGGCGACCAAGAGATCTGCCTGTTCGCTTGAAACGTTCGATATGGAATGCAAGGACCCCATGGGAAAGAAGGCCACATCGCCAGCATGAAGTGTGAAATGAGAGGCGCGATTCGGAGACACAAAGAGGTCCACCACCACCTGGCCTTTGACGCAGTAGGCAAGCTCATGAGCGTTGGGATGCCAGTGGGGAACGCGTGTCCCTCCAGGTGCAAGAGTGACCTGGGCCAGAGACATCCCCTGCAGGGCAGGCCATTCCTGCTTACCGATGAGAGTCCGCTGACCGCCTTCGGCTGAGAGCTGTGGTGAAAGAGTCCTGAGGTTGAAGCGATTCGGGATCATAGAGGCCTCTAAGTGAGAGTCCCTTTTCCCCACTCCGTCGGCTTAAATCAACTGTCCCCTGATGGCGGTCTATCTCACTCGAACGTAAAGGTGTACGCCTCCAGACCTGCGTCCGTCCTCAGCCGGGTGCTACTGTCTCCCCACGCCCATGGAATGGAAAGAGGTTAAGGCTGGACTGGATCCCAAGGCCTCTACCATCCATACAGTGCCAGCACCCTGTACAGTGCCAGCACCCTGTAGCAGGTTAGGAGATCTCTTTCTCCCTGTGATTCATCCCACGGACAAGAGCGACTCCTCCTAGCCGTGCCTGGGTTTTTGTTTACATGTTCTTGAAACAATCTTCTTGCGTCATATCCCATCGCTCGTTGTAGCCTGTCGGAGCAACAGGCGGATCGAGGTCCTCTATGTGGCGCGTCCGAGCAGTTCTCTGCTCTCTTATTGTGCTGGCAAGCACACCTCTTCGCTGCGAAGAGGAATCCTCCCTTTGTGAAACAGACCCAAGCCTTGTTTTGGAGGGAGTCTCCCTTCTTACAGGTCGACCTATCGTAGACCGGGTGGACCTGGTGCTCCCCGGTGTCGATGGAGTGGCGTTCAGAAGATATTTCGAGTGCAGCCCCGGTACATTCAGGGGCGGATGGGATCCTCTGCCACAGTCCGCCCTATGGGTCCACGAGGGAGCGTATGGCGCTTCAGTCTCTTGTGTGGATAGTGTAGGACGCCCCGTCTACTTCAACATCGTGCGGAAAAGGGGCCAGCCGGAGGAGTACGTGCCCAGCATTCCCAAGGGCTCCAGTAATGGTGGCGGCAGCTTCTCTGCAAGGCAGAATCCGCAGCTCCATCGCCTGCGTAGATTGCCATTCAGTGAAGAACTGGGCACCGGCGCGGAACTGACCTTGGCAGATGGCACGGTCCGCGAGTATCGACGTACGAGGTTGGCCTGTCGCTTGGAAGCAAGCTCGGACCAATGCCTCGGTGGCAGCGGGCACCTATACCACCTGATCAAGGAAGTGCGACCCACGGGCAATACCATGGTCTGTTCCTATGGAGACCAGGGACTTTCCAGTGTTGCCACTTACTCCAGCAATGGAGAGAAGATCACTGAGGCTACCGTCAAAAGGAGCGCCTTTCGAGGGCCTTCAAGCCCTTGGAAGGGAGAACCATGCTTCTCCTCCTTCAAGCCTATGAAGGACATGAGCACATCAGCTAACTATTCGCTCCTGGTGAATTTAGAGGACGGTCGTAGTCTACGTTATGGGATGGGGGCCTATGCTGCCCCTGTAAAGGGAAGAACGCCCTATTGGTTTCTGCCAGTTTTGATCGATGGCTTTGGTCGTAGCCCCGAGGTGATTCAGTACCGCTTTGACGAGCGTAAGGTCGGAGACAAGGCGGAGCTGATGCGGGTGCCCACAGGTATTGTGGGATACTCTCACGCTGATGGTTCCTTTCGACGTTACAGGTTCAATGATCGTCAGCAGGTCACCGACATTGTGGCTCCCAATGAGAAGGGGGAGGAAGAGGTGCTCTTCTCGCTGGAGTACAACTACTCGGCCCAAGGTAGCCTGAGTTCAGTCTGCATACGCGACTGCCATGACTCTCGACGCATCGTGCACTTCCGCCGCAACCGGTTGCCCGAGTCAGTGGAGTTCTATGATCGTCAGCAGCGTCTAGGAAAGCAGGAGTGGTACTGGTCAGACGACGAGTCCGCTCGACTGATCGCCAAAGTCATCTGGGATGACTCCCAAGGCAGCGAACAGCTGCTCCGTGCGGAGGAGTATCAGTATGACGACTTGGGTAACGTCATCCTCAAACGGATCCATGGGCCCTATAGTGGCCAAGCCGTGCAGTGGAATACACGAGCCACCTTCCCTACATGCTCTGAGTTCATTGAGACCCGCTATCAGTATAACGAGCGGCATTTGCTGATCCGCCAGGATGAGCCGGAAGGGCGCTTCCAGAGCTTCCAGTGGGATCCCACTCGTGCCCTCTGTACGGCCCAGCTCACAGGGGTGGAC
>JBMOFD010000067.1:0-10369 GCA_049314435.1 Chlamydiia bacterium
TTTATAAATCTTAGGATGTAAGGTCATAGCCAACCTCAAATTCCTTCTGAGACACATCCGCCGATATAGGTCAGAGTCCCTGGCGAGATGGGCAAAATCGGAGAACCGACCGCTGGCTGGCGCCTAGATAGAGGGGTCAAGCAGCTGGCCGAGCTCTGTCTGTGCAATGTGCAGAGTGCGTTTGATAACCTACACAGCATGTAGGCTCGAAGCACCCGTCTGCATGCAATCTAGTGGCTGTTTTCTTTTGATCCAGTGTTGCTGATTGGCTTTGACTGATAGAGTGGCTCGGTCAATTCCTTCTGGATAGCCTATCCCCATCGTGAAACCACCAGAGAGAGCGTCGTGCATAGGCTCATGACCGCTATCTAATGCAATACCTCATCGCATCGATAAATCGATGCGATGGGCTGCTATCGTGCTTCAAACTATTTGTTAAACAGAGATCTGTGATTGAAATGAATAGAATAGTAATTCTAATTGTTGCTGCCTTTGGTGTAATCGGTTCTAGTTGGGTGAGTGCCCTCGAAGGGTCGCTTCCGACTGAGCAAGACGTGGTGTTGGTCATTGGATACAACAATACAAGGGTCAACGATGTCAGAAAAATTCGTGGGATTGCCAAGGAACGCCTCAACGCAGCCACGGTGTTGTGCAAGAAGTCTCCAACGCAGGAGGATCGCCTAGCTGCGGATTTTGTGATCGATACCGATCTGTTTGCGGATGAGGCCCTCGTTGACAACGTGCTTAGGGAATGCGGCCAGCTGATGGTTCATCCAGTGGCCATTCTCCCTTTTTCTGACCAGGGCACTCAGCTTGGCGCATGCTTGGCCAATCGACTAGGGTTGCCAGGGGCCGATCCCCAACGCGTCCGTGCAGGTCTGGACAAGAGCACATTTCGCAGAATGGAGCGGGAAGCGGAGTCACGTCCCTATGGATACCGACCGCTCTTTTCTACCGTCATTCACTCCAAAGAGGAATTGCTAGATGTCATCACGGCGCGTCCGAATGGCGTCTTCATGAAGCCCTGTCAGGAAGGCAATAACCGCGGCTGCACCGCTGTGCACAGCCTTGAGGAGTGTGATGGTGCGTGGGCGTTTGTGGAGGCTTACAAAAAGGGCGGGATCCTCATAGAGGAACTCGTGCTAGGGGCTCAGGAATACAGTTGTGACTGTAGCGGAAGTTCACGCTGGGTCACCGAAAAGGCGACCTCCTGCGGCGTTTCAGGCAAATATCGTGGAGAAATCCAGGCTATTATCCCGGCGCCTCTCAGTCCGGCTGAAACACAAGCTAGAGTAGCGGTGGGTCGGTTCATGGCGGATGTCTCCGGATATCGAGTTGGGGCCTACCACAATGAGATCTTTTATAAGAGCGAGGCTGAGGTCATGGCTGTGGAGCCAAACCTGAGGCCAGCGGGCGGCCGATTCTGGGATATTGCTCAATTGGCCTTCGACAATTTCAATCCATGGGCAGAATGGATCGAAACGATGGCGGGCAGACGGAGTCCCCATGATGAAGGAGAGCTGGTCCGCAACTTCTACGCCGGAATGCGGTATGTCGCAGCGTCAGAGGACGGCCAGATTGCCGCGCTACCCTCAATCAGTCTACCTGAGCAGGTTGTTGAGCTAGTCTGGACCAAAAAAGTGGGTGACAGGGTGGTAGCTGATCAACGCGACAATTCGGACTTTGTTGGATTCATCATTGTGAAAGACAAGGACTATGAACGTGTCGACGCGATACTGAAAACGTGGACGCAGAAGCTGTCTGAAAACATTATATTAAAATAGAGCGGGTTTAGTAACGCCATGTCTATGTTTAGACTTTTTATGGGGACCTTCATGGTTCCCGTCCTCACCGCTTTGCTCATCTGTCACGAAGCTCGTTCTGGGATTTTGGAATACACCCTTGATCGGGCTGCAACCTATGCTTTCATCAAAAAGGTTGAGGAGTGTCCGTTGGACCCCTATGACCAGCCATTGGCCTATAAGGAATCGGCAAGGCAGTGGCTTCTAGAGGCCATGCCCCCGGGATTCGTCGAGATAGTCAAGGAACTGGACACTTCTGGCGAGAATGTCCTGCTGATCCACAATTTTCCGGTAGATGCCTATGTGCCTGCAACGCCCAGAAATGGAGCTAGGCCGCCCAAGGTCGAGCACGATGCATCCGGTCATCTTATTGAGAACCAGATGGCGAAGGGGTTCGTAAGCGAAGCTGCGCTGTTGGGTCTGTGTGGCCTTCTGGACTGTGATCCTGACTATGATGAAAGGGAGAAGGACGGCGTATTCATCAACCAGATCATCCCTGTCAATGCCGAGAAGTATAGGGGCCAGGAGTCTAGTTTTGGTTCGGACTTGGCCTTTTCCTGGCATACCGAGAACATCTATCAGATGCGACCCCTTAGGTTCTTCTCATTGCTCTGTCTAAGGTCGGACCCGAAGGTGGCAACTGGCGTGTTGTTCGTTGATGACATTCTTGAGGCGGCGCGTAGTCGCTATCCCAAACAATTTGACCACTTGATGGAACAGATGAGACTGCCTCAGTTCGTGATGGCCACGGGAGGTAGCTTTGAAAACGCTCGGGTGGAAGCAGTCCTGCCTATTCTGGCTCAAGATGACAGGGGACAGATGGTATTTAGGCTGAACCTAAGCCCAGGAAGAATGAGGGGAGTCTCTTCTCAAGGGGACGAGGTGATTCGGATGCTTTCTGACACGATCCTCAGCGAGGAGTTTGCCAGAGAGCATACACACAGGATTGTGTTGCAAAACGGCGATTGTCTATTGCTCAACAACTGGAAGAGCATGCACTCCAGGGACGCGTTCAAAATCGACCCCCTTAACTGGAGATGGCTCCAACGAATGTATTTCAAACGAAGTGCAATATAGGAGTCTGGCCTATGGAGTGCCGCCTGCCGGCGGCACTCCATAGGCCTTTGAGAGTGTAGCCTGGCATTCTCAGCCAGATCTTGTTCTCGACCGGTTCAGTGTGCTGCTCGAACAAGGCTTCTTGCCAACACCTCGACGGTGTCGATCACTGGTCTGCCATCCGACAAGGGATAAGCCAGGTGAACCAACGGCAATTCCGTGCAGGCTAGGATGACCCCTTCTGTGAATCCGCTGTTGAGGATGACTTGTTTCAGAATATCGGCCTGTTCCTGACAAACCCTCCCGTTCGCAATCTCGCGGATGATGCCGGTGACTTTCGCCTGATCTGACTCGGATGGATATATACACTCAACACCCCGGCCCTCGTACAGCCCCATGTCAATGGTCTTTGGCGCGGACAGAATCAAGGCTTTACGGATCCCGCTGCTAAGCGCCTGATTGATGCTCTCGTGAATAAGATGGACGAACTCCACGCCTGAGAGATCGGGTAGGTGGCCGTGGAAGGAGTTGCAGGCCAATCCCACAACACCGGCCTGAGCCTGTTGTAGCTTCTTCACGCAATCAGCTAGATCAGACTGGATTTTGTCGGGATTGCCGCGAGCAAAGGGGTAGCTGATCAGAACGATCTGAGGAAATTCGTTGTAGTCGTTGGAGTCATACTCTTTCTGGCAGACTCTCAGAATGGTTTGGTACAGATAGGCGCTAGCCATCGGACCGGCTCCCCCCACAATACCAATCGTTTTGCGGAAACGTTCACTACTCATTGGAGGGCTACCCTGGTTCTGACTATTGCTTGGAACATGACAACACCCATTTAGGACGGCGCCAATGGTCAACAAGAGCAGATGGTACGTTTTGGTCATGGCGGAGCGCAATTCTTATGCCGGGATTCCCATTTGATTTCTTGCCGCCACCCTCCTACTCTCCACCCGCTCCCAATCTCTATGCCCCCATACCTCCAGCCGTATCAGTGGGGGTGGTCTCCTCAATGGGGGTGGTCTCCGAATTGAATGGTATAACGAGCCTGTCTCTTATCGGCATCGATGTTGAAGGGGACTTGACCAAATAGCAAGACAGTGCCGAGAGGGAGTCTTCGTGACCCCGCTATGAGTTCATTGAGCTCATCTTTTTCGCGGTGCGAGAGGAGGGACCGTGAGTACGAGGATAGAAAGGCCTTACCATCGCGGGGTATTCCTCCTCGAGAAATCCGGACTGCCGCGGCTTGGCCTCGGAGGCCGAGATGTCCACGCCCACACCTTGCAATAATGCCACTCATAGAGATCATGGGTTAGACTTTTGGAGGTCTCTAGGGAGGATTTGACCAAATTCTGGGTTCGAAGAGATTACGGAGACGGCGTATCCTGCTGAGTATAGTGGGTAATGTGAGGATTGGGACCATGGTTACCACCGTCTGCTGGTTTCAGAGCGACCTGCGTATGCAAGACCATTCTGCGCTGACAGAGGCGGCAGTAGCCGGGCATCATCTGGTGTGCTTATTCATATGGGATCCCGAGGCCGAGGGGGATTGGGCGCTAGGCCCGGCGCAGCGGGCATGGCTGGGGGAGTCGCTGAGAGCTTTAGCCGCCAGTCTTGAGGCACGGGGACAGAAGTTAATCGTACGATCAGGGGACACAGCTCAGGTGGTCGCAGAGATTGTAGGTCGAGTCCAGGCTACTCAAGTCTTTGCTCAACGAAGGGTGGAGCCTTGGGCAATCGATCTCCACAATCGTGTGAAGAAGAGGCTGAAGTCTGGAGGATCCGAGCTTGTTCTCACGCAAGGTGACCTCCTATATGACCCGAAAGAGATAGTGTCTCGGAAGGGTGCTGAGATCAAGGTTTTCACACCTTTTTGGAATGCGTGCCGCAAGTATGGATCACCTCCCAGGCCAACCCGCATCCCCATCTTGCCGCCGCCGGCTCGTCTGCATTCAGAAGAGATACCTCTCTGTCTTTCGGAGGACCATGACTTGGGCAATAGATTCCGCGGCCTGTGGTCCCCTGGCGAAAAGGGGGCGCAAACGCGCTGGAGATGGTTTCTAAACGGGCCAATTAATGACTATGAGGAGGGTCGCGATCGGCCTGATGCCGATGCAACATCGAAGATCTCAGCATGGCTGCACTTTGGAGAGATCAGTCCGAGGCAGTTGTGGCATGACGTGCGGGATATGGCTCATCTGACCAAGGGGGCGGAAACGTATCTAAGGGAACTAGGTTGGCGGGAATTTTCTCACCATATGTTGTTCCACTTTCCAGATACGCCGGAGAAGCCGCTGCGGCCCGAATTTGCTCGATTCCCTTGGTGCCACAACAAGAAATGGCTTCGGGCGTGGCAAGAGGGCGTAACGGGATATCCGCTAGTCGACGCGGGTATGCGACAGCTGTATCAGACAGGTTGGATGCACAACCGCGTGCGCATGAATACGGCTAGCTTCCTCGTCAAACACCTTCGATTGCCCTGGCTGTGGGGCGCTAGGTGGTTCTGGGAGCGACTCGTGGACGCAGACCTGGCAAATAATACGATGGGATGGCAGTGGTCTGCTGGATGCGGTGCCGACGCCGCGCCCTATTTCCGGATTTTTAATCCCGTGTTACAAGGCGAGAAGTTTGATCCTAACGGGGCCTATGTTAGAGAGTGGATTCCCGAACTTTCAGGACTGCCTTTGAAGTGGATACACCGCCCATGGGAGGCCCCGGAAGATGTACGAAGACAGGCGGGAGTTGTTCTAGGACAGAACTATCCTATGCCCATTGTGGAGCATTGCAAGGCGAGGCAACAGGCTCTTGATGCCTTTGCCTCATTGCGGGAATGTCGATGAGGATCGGCGTGACGGGTGCATCGGGCTGGATCGGAAGGGCCTTTCAGGTGGCAGCATATCAGCGGGGATGGACTGTCACTCCCATCGTTCGTAGTCCAATCCCTGGAGCCATTCTTTGGGACGCCAAAACCCAGTTTGCGGCACCCGAAGAGCTGGAAGGTTTCGACGCCATATTACACCTTGCAGGAGAGTCCATCTTTGGCATATGGACACCAGGAAAACGCCAGAGGATTTTTGATAGCCGGGTGCAGTCGACCGATCTTTTGTCTCGTGCCCTGGCAGCTTGTCGCAAGCCTCCATCTGTTCTGATCAGCGCTAGCGCAGTGGGATACTACGGAGATACGGGTGAGGAGCGAGTCAATGCGGAACATACATCTGGAAGGACGTTTCTGGCGCACGTTTGCCAGGCATGGGAGGCGGCTGCAGAGCCAGCTGCACAGGCCGGGATTCGAGTCTGTCATCCAAGGTTTGGAACTGTACTAGGGTTCGATGGGGGAGCCCTGCAGACGATGACTGGGTTAGCACGGTGTGGGTTAGGTGCAGTTTTAGGAAGCGGCGAACAGTGGTGGGCCTGGATATCCATCGAAGATCTGGTCGAGGCCCTTTGCTGGGCGATCGAAACGGCTTCGGTCCGTGGATCTTGGAACCTAGTAAGCCCTGAACCGAAGCGTCAAGCAGATTTTGCTAAAGAATTGGCCGCTGCTCTGCATCGTCCGTGCGTGTGGAGGATTCCCGGCCGAGTCATCCGCCTGGCAGCAGATGGGCTTGCCGACAGCCTTCTTCTGTGTAGCTGTCGAGCTGAGCCTGATCCGATGCTGTTGCGTGGGTTTAAGTGGAAGTTCCCTACCCTAGAGAAGGTGCTAGCAACCCGTAAGTAAGGATCGGAGCCTTACTTCCCTGAGATTCTATGTATTTTTTCTTTCTTCCAATATACATGGATCTAAAGGGTCAGACTGGGGCCAGGTTGGTTCTAGTGGCTTTTAGCTTCCAGTGAGATTGTGTCGATAAAAAATATAAAGCGCCCTGTGATGTGGGCTGTTGGACTTGTTTGTTTTTGGGGCCTAATTGCTATCGTCGGCATGTTGGCGACGGAATCTTCGGTGCACTCCTGGTATAAAACAATCCCTAAATCCGATCTGACCCCAAGCAACGAGGTGTTTGCTCCCGTTTGGACGGTGCTGTACGTTTGTATTGGAACTGCTGGATGGCTTCTGTCTCAAGCCGCGCCAGGAAAAGGTAGGCGATGGGCTCTTGTCGCTTATTTTGGTCAGGGGATTGCCAACGGCATCTGGTCTCCTCTTTTCTTCTACCTTCGATCCCCGGCTTGGGCGTGTCTCGATATTCTCATTCTAGTTGCACTCCTGGTCATCACGGTCCAGCTGTCTTGGAGAGTCTCTCGCTTGGCGAGTGTCTTGTTGCTGCCCTATCTCGGATGGACTCTATTTGCCAGCTATTTGAACGCCATAATTGTCATAAAATCGTGAATTAGTACCCGATAGGCGATCACCTCAGATCTCTGGTTGAAACCACGATGTATCGCATCAAACAGCTCCTAGGGCCCTGCTTCCTCCAGAAAGCCCTGACGAAGAAGAGGAAGCACTGGGAACTAAAGAGCTCCACGTCAGGGCATTCTCCAAATGCATCCTCATCAGGTCCGATTTCGGAGAAGTCGACAAGGAAGGGGACGGATGAGTTGATGGAGGTAGCCTGTCAGTCTCTGCCTATACCTGTTGAATGGGCTGAGCGAGACGTCATCCGGCCGGTGGTCATCCCGCACCCAGTTCAAGCGCGTCAGGAGACTGCGACAAGAGTGGCCTCAAGTGTGCGTGCTATTTCGTCTCCTACGGACTGGTGTTTTACCTGTGGCGGGTCCCTCAGTCAGGAGGTGATTGACATCGTGGTGATTCTGAACGTCCTTCGTGAGATGAGTGCGGGTCGTCGAGGTGCGCAAACCACCGTTTGGCTTCCGCTTGAAAAGCGTGGCGATCCTCTTCGGAGAGCTTTTTGAGGCCCATCAGAGCGGTTGCCATTCGAGGATTCCTGCGAAACTCCGTTTCATGCCTCAGCATAAAATCCCAATAGAGGAAGTTGAAAGGGCATGCTTTTGGCCCGGTTCGCTGCTTGACATCGTAACGGCAGCTTTGACAGTAGTTCGACATGCGATGGACATAGGCCCCAGAGCTGACATAGGGCTTAGTCGCAAAGAATCCTCCATCGGCAAATAGGCCCATTCCGTAGACATTCGGGACCATGACCCAGTCGTAAGCATCGATGAAGAGCTCCATAAACCAGTGGAGCACCGCTTCAGGGCGAATGCCTGCTAATGTGCAAAAATTAGTGACGATCATCAACCTCTGGATGTGATGCGCGTAGCCCCACTCGAGGGTCTGATCGACCGTTTGGTCCACGCAGCACATGCCACTCTTTCCCGTCCAAAAGAAAGCGGGCAGATCGCGATCGGCCTTGAGATGGTTTTGTTTGAGGACCTCGGGCATCTGGAGCCAATAGACCCCATAGATGAACTCTCTCCAGCCGATGATTTGGCGAATGAAAGCCTCTGCCGACTCCAGGCGTGCCTTTCCATTCCGATAAGCCTTTTCTGCAGCCTCTACACACTCAAGAGGATGGAGCAGCCCAATATTGAGCAGAGGGGAGAGTAGGGCATGGCGAAGAAAGGGCTGACCAATGGCCATTGCATCTTGATGAGGCCCGAAAAGGTCCAGCTCGTGGTGGATAAATTTCTGCAGATGGAGCAAAGACTCCTCTCGCGTTACTGGCCACCAGAATGTGCGGGCGTCTCCGGGGTTGTCTGGAAACTCCTTCTGCACCAGCTTCATCACCTCGCGAACGATCGGGTCATCACTGCGGATGGGAGGTTGTCGACCACTTAACCCCTTCTCGTAGCCCTTGCGGTTGTCAGCATCAAAGTTCCAGCGGCCTCCTTCGGGCCCTCCTTCCTTGTCCATGAGGATGTTGTACCGCTTGCGCATCGAACGATAGTGGGTCTCCATCAGCAGGTGGCGCTTGCCCGCCTGTTGCCTGCAAAACTCCTCGGGATCCAGCAAAAACAGGTCGTTACGATGCGTTCGGAGCTCAATGTGCTCATCTTTCACGATCTTCTCTAGGAAGGGAAGAAACCCATAGTCCGGTGGCCGCAGAATATGGACTTCAGATGGCGAAAACCTCTTTAGATGCGACCTCCAGCCCTTTTCAAACGACTCAGTCTGATCGAGCGGGTGGTAATCGACTTGGTAACCCTGATCCTTTGCCCAAGCGGCAAAATGGCGCATAGCACTGAAGAGAAGGACCAGCTTGTGCTGATGGTAACGAAGTTGCGAGGCCCGCTCGTTGGATTCAATCAACAGAATGGGCTGGCCTTTGGGCCAGTCCTTCAAAATCTGTGAGTTATAGGGCAACCCATTGGCAAAAATCCAGAGAGTTTTAGAGGCGCCCGGCACGCATGCCTCCATCTACACAGAGTACCGCTCCGGTCATCCACTCGGATTCTGGACCCAGTATCCAGCTGGCGGCCTCGACAAGGTCTTTGGGCTGACCAATTCGACCTAAAGGATGATAGCCGATGCTTGCCTGCAAGGCAGAGGGGTTCTGCGTGATCTGCGCTGAAAGGGGAGTGTCCACCAATCCTGGGGCAATGCAGTTGACCCGCACATGTTTTTTCGCATACGTCATGGCAGCAGCGCGCATCATGCCCTCAAGGCCCCCCTTGGCCGCTGCTATGGCCTCGTGGTTGGGGAGTCCAACGCCTGCTGCAGCGGAGGAGAAGAAGAGAATGCTGCCCCCGCCCTGTTCGGCCATCAGAGGAGCCACAGTCCTCAGGGCTAGAAAGGCTCCTACTAGATTGACCAAGAGCGTTTGTTGAAATTGCTCAACTGACGTGAGATGAGCGGGTCGCAAAAGAATCGAGCCAACGCAGTAAGCCATCGCCTCAATGGTTCCCAGGGTCGCTCGGGCGCGCCCAACGACCTCTTCTACTTGCGTTTGTTCCAGCAGATCGCCCGTAAAGATCTTAAGCCCAGGGAATTCCTGATTTAGGGAGGTCAACTTTTCAGGATGGCGGCATACGACCCCGACCTGTGTACCGCTGGCCAAAAGATGGCGGCTGAGAGCGGAGCCGATGCCTCCGCTACCGCCTAAGATGAGGGCTGTTTTGGGAGCCATGTGGACCCTGCCTCTTGCTGAAGTTCACGCAGCATCCACGAAAAATCAGTTTATGGAAAGGGAGAAGATACCCCAGTAAAGCGGCCCTGAAAGACCCTTGGGTTCATCGAGGGACGCGGCAGGAAACCCACTACTTCAGTAACCGTTGGAGGTGAGATCGCCTTGTGGTTGGAGGTGAGATCGCGCTTGAAATCGGTGAATGCCCAGAGTGCGAAGCCAGACCGCTGCATCGACCCGGGTAAAACAAACATAACATACATTATCAGACTAATAAAGTTAGGTCGGTCAAGTACCGCCTGTTTTTGCAATCATCCCCCCAACCACTTTACTGTGCTGCGCAGCCGGTAACCTGCTGGTTGCCGTTGATATAGAACTGGTAGCATGCTCCCCTATACAGCTGTGTCTGAGTTCTGGAGTTGTAGCCCACTGTTGTTGCATCCGTACTGCAGGTCTGGTAAGGCGCCGGAACCGTATCATACCAGGTGCTGCTGCTGC
>JBMOFD010000068.1:0-10016 GCA_049314435.1 Chlamydiia bacterium
GGTCTATCCTGTTCGGCCTAGTTCGTTAGTGCAGGGAATTTCCGGCCATGGTCGACCCAGCAATTCTCTCGGACACTGCAGCTTACGGGATTTCCGGTTCCGCTGAAGTGGCCGGTCTTACGAACGAGGCCGCTCGCAACGTCTCCGCCAGCCGCGAACAGGCTTCCATTCCCTGCTTGTCTGACTCAGACGGAGAAGAAACGGTGTAGATTTGAAATCCAATAGGAGAGCGAGGAGCGGTAGGAGAGGTCGCCACGGTGTACCTGTTCGGTAAAGACAACGTAAATGCAGAGTCACTATAGATCCGCCTAGTTGAGTCTGACAAGCTCCCACTGCTGGCTCTATTGAGCATCGGGTATGGACGCCTCAATGAAAGATCGAGAGTGTGGCTGGTGGTCATGATCATGGCGCAGAGTTGGTCGAAACCAACTCTAAAACTGCGGGCAAGCGTCTAGTTTTCACAGGGATGCGGCTCATCCGTATCGGTTGAAATCACAGAGAGACCAGCCTCGTGGTAGGGTCGAACATGGATTCCTCGGATATCATAAGACTCCGCTCCCCCATACCAGACATATCCCTCAGCCATCCGGTCCGCTTTGACAATCGACCGAAAATATTCCATGTTCTTGAGAAAATCTGCCCGGAACGTTTCTCCTGACTTGATTTCCATTGGTACCAACTGAGATCCCTTGGGCGTCACGAGATCGATCTCATGCCTTTTACTGTCTTGAAGAAAGTAACAGCGAGGCTCTCGGCCCTGGTTAGTGAAGGCCTTTACGATCTCCATGACGACCAAGTTCTCGAATAGGTTCCCGCGCAGAGGATCACGTTCCAGTTGCGCAGTTGACTCGACACCTAATAGATAGACGGCCAAGCCAACATCGGTGAAATAGAGCTTGGGCGATTTAGTGAGCCTCTTCCCAAAGTTCTCAAAGTAGGGAGGAAGGCGATAGATCAAAAAGGAGGCCTCCAAGACTGATAGCCACGACTTGATGGTCGGAGATGAGACCCCCACCTCATTAGAGAGCCCTTCCAAGTTCACCAGCTGGCCGACGCGTCCTGCTAGTAGTCGGATGAACTTCTGGAATGAAAGTAGATCGTGAATTTGCAGAATCTGACGGACATCTCGTTCTACATATGTCTGCAGATAGCTACTATAGGTTTCGCGTGCCTGCAGACGATTCAGGTATAGACCGGGATATCCACCATAAAGCATGGCCTGGTCTGCGTTAAGCCGGATGCCGGCTCTACTAAGCTCCAAAAGACTCAGAGGCAAGAGCTGCAACATAGCCGTCCGCCCGGCCAGCGATTGAGCAATGGCAGCATGGAGCGATAGCTGATGGCTGCCCGTTAACACAAACCGACCAGGCCGACGATCTTCATCCACCATCACTTGAATGAAGGAGAGCAACTCCGGAATGCGCTGCACCTCATCAAAAATTGCGCCCCCGGCATGCCGACGCAAAAAGGCTCGAGGATCCAACATTGCGGCTTCCCGCACTTCCATCAGTTCAAAATTGACGTAGGTCAAATCCGGAAACATGTGCCGCACAAGGGTGGTCTTTCCCGACTGCCTTGGACCAAGCAAGGTCACGATCGGAAAATGACGGAATGCCCTCTGCAATGAGGGTTCAATGCTTCGTTCAAAGTAATCAGCCATAGCGCATTCCCAAAGTATGACTTTAGAATAGCGCGAGGCCGCCCAAGACACAACTTTGCGCGTCAGGGAATCGCTGCCACCAAATGACGAAGGGCCCGCTCTGCCAGAATATTTCCCATTTCACAGGTGGGGCGGGGTCAATTGAGCCCTCGTTCAGAAGCATCTGATCTGGCATGCTAGATGGCATGGCTACTGCAGAACTTCTTTTTATTGAACAACATGAGGAGCGGCTTGACCGCTGGATCGTAGGGCGCTTCCCTGAAGTCACCCGTACGACTGTCCAGCGCTGGATCGAGCAGGGCCTTGTCTTGGTCAATGGCGAAGTGGTCAAGAAGAGATACAAGCCGGAGCCGGGCGATGAGGTCCAGATCCAGTTTGCTCCCCCGCCGGAGCTCTGCCTCACTCCCGAACCTATGGCGCTCGATATCCTCTACGAGGATGACGCCCTACTAGTGTTACATAAGCCAGCTGGCCTGGTCGTCCACCCGGGAGCTGGCAACGCATCGGGGACGCTTGTCAACGGACTGCTCCACCACTGCCAGAAACTTCCTGCCGCGGGCGTTCGACCAGGACTCGTCCACCGTCTAGACAAGGATACCTCTGGTGTCCTCGTCGTCGCGAAGACGCCTGAAAGTCACCTAGCTCTCGTGCGTCAGTTCGCTGAACGAGAGGTCCAAAAGACGTACTTGGCAGTGTGCCACGGCACGCCCCCGACCTCTTCGTGCAATGAACCGATCGGGCGCGATCCTCGGCATCGCCAAAGGATGGCAGCGGTCCCCACGGGCAAGGCAGCTGAAACGAGCTGGCGCATCCTTGGCACAGACCGAGGACTGTCTCTTCTAGAGGTGCATCCCAAAACAGGACGCACCCATCAGATCCGCGTGCATCTCCAATGGGCAGGCTGCCCGATCCTGGGAGATAGCTCCTATACCTTCTCGGGACTCCAGGCGACCGCCGAGCAACAACCGAGACACTGGTTGCATGCTAGCCGACTCTCCTTCTCCCATCCCTCGACTGGGGAACGCCTCACCTTCCAAGCGCCTCCTCCCGCAGCACTTTTGGAGATGCTGCCTCCGGCTCTAGCCACCCTTCTCACTTGACCCAATCGACAACTCCTACGAACGCCAAGTCCGTTATACGCAACACCTCGTGTCAGAAAAAATGAATGACCCTAGAGTGTTATTGTTTAACCGTATTATCATGTACGAAGGAGCTGTGCCCGCTATGGAAAACCATGCTCCCCTAATGCACCAACAATGCAACCGTAAAGCACTCAGACCATGAAAGAGTTTGTCGAATACATCGTTAAGAATCTCGTCGACCATCCAGAGCTGGTAAAGATTACAGAGATCCAAGGAACGAACACCGTCATTTTGGAGCTTAGCTGCGATCCTTCCGACATCGGTAAGATCATTGGCAAGGCGGGCAAGACGATCAATGCCATCCGTGGCCTTCTGATGGCCGTGGCTAGTCGCAATGGCATCCGCGTGAACCTCGAGATCCTTGAAGACGGTCAGCGTCGTAAAGAGGCCTAGCCGTTTCCCTGCCTTGGTAGGTTGGGAGAGATCGTTCCCTTCCTAGAATTGAGAAGGGAAGGCGGGTAGCGCAGGATCAACATGGTGGAAGCGAGGTCGGCTCGCACCTCCTCCATGGGGACACCGGGCATGGCCTCTTCTACGATTCTGTGCAGGCCAGTCGAGGCTGGTCCCAGAAGGATGATCTTCAAGGGAGCCACTCCGGCTAACGGACCTCGATAGAGGTTCGAGAGGAAGACGCGCAGGTGGACTCGGGAGGCCTGCGGCGGCGGCGTCCAGATCCAGAGTTCATCCTGATGACCAGGAGGCATCACCGCCTTCTCACCATCCCCGGTCACGGTGATGGTGCTGATCATGTGCACATACAGGTCGATCTCCGGCCTCTGCTTGAACATCTCCTTAGAGATCTGCTGCCATGCTTTACGCAGAGCCTCTGCCACCGTGTTATATTCAGGGATGTTCCCAGCAAAGAGCTTGAGTTGCGAAACAGCCGCGCAGTTGTTCTGGATCTTCAGATCTCGGAAGCAGTTGGAGGACATTCCTCTGGCCGCCAGCTCCAAGTGACGATTCACACCCTCTTCCTTAGCCTGATAGACCGTGTCGATCCACTGCTGCAAGCGGGTGTGGCGCAAAAGACGTGCGGCCGCTTCTAAGCAGCCTGGCTGATCGCACGAGCAGTCACAGAAGTTTAACTCCTCCCTCTCCTCGCCATGATCCAAACTCTCCAGAAGATTGAGCAGATCGGCCACCACCTGGACGTCTCGCCAGGAGACCTTCGAGAGTAGATCGGTATCATCCAGAATCGCGAAGATCAGATAGACCGCCTCCCACCATTGCCGTTCAGGCGCGACCCAGATGCCCTTTAGCTGAGCGGCATCAAGACGATGGAGTAGGCGTCTGCGGATCCGCAGGCTCTTGGGAGAAGAGTCCCTCTCCAAACGCTGCAGCTGCTCCTGGATCGAAGCCACACTCCACCCCCCACTCGCATAGGGGCCTTGCATATCGAGCATCTGCTCAGCGACCAGGGTGTTCGCAGCCTGCACATCTGCCAAGTAGATCGTAGGCGGTCTCTGGGTTGTCAGGGAGGTCTTGTGGTGGTCGATGCAAGAGACGAGCTCTAGGTAGGAGGGAATGCTCACCTCTTCACGATTGCTGAAGTCGCGCAGCGTCACCGTCCCCAAAATGGGGTTGCGTAGATCCTGAGCCATCACCAGTCCCTCTGGCAGCACCCCATGGATACCATCAGACACGATGACCATCAGAGCAGAATGGTCCTGCAACTTGGTGCGCATCTCCTCCACATCCGCGCCCACACCAACCCACTGATCAGTTCGATGTAGGATCTCTCGTTTGATTTTCAGGGCGGTGTCGACGCGTTCCAGCAGTTGCCAAAGGGCTTCATTCAGTCCGGTGAGCTGATGAGAGACCTGAGCCAGCTCCTTAAACGCATCGGCGCGCGTCAACTCAAAGCCGAACTGTTGGAGCAGCCCACTTTGAAGCGGGATATTGAGCCCCTGCAGGGCCGTAGGCCACTCTCTGATCGGTGTCTTCAATCCAGAGGGCAGGGCCAGAACCAGAGCCGCTACCTGAGCCATCTGCTGCTGTTGAACCTCTGAGAAGTAGCGGAACGGTTCCGCTTGCTCGATGCAGAGGTCTCTGAGGCCGCTCAAAAGGTTATTCAGTTCGGGTGCTTTGGGATCGGGCGTGGCGTAGAAATCGATCAGTGTCTGTTCGATATGGCGCTCCATCCAGCGCAGACAGCTCATGATCGGGTTGGTGATCTGTCGTACACCCTCGACGTCTGAGGGTCGTAGCTCGCCCACCACATGGCCTTGACCATCCACCACGGCCGCCATAGGCAACCCAGTGTCCAGTTGATGAAGAGTCTCATCCAGTTTGACCACCGGGAGCGGTTGAGCGGCCAGCAGGTCAAATGCCGTTAGTGCTAGAGCCGATCGAGCCTTCGGAGACTCAAAGATCTGGCTTCCAAAGAGCAGCTGAAAGAGGAGCTGCACCTCTTCTAGATCAGGCAGTCCCCCAGGTACGTTCCAGTGATGCAATCGACGACTGGTAGGTGCCGCAAAGGCATCGCACCAGCCCCAAAAGCTGGCCATCGTCGTGTCGAGGTCTGGGGAACTGTGAGCGGTGACGATGTGTGATCCGGGTAACACTCGATCCTGCCCCACAGGGAAGAGAGCCTGATAGACACTCCTTGGCAGGAGCTGCCCCATGATCTTCCCACGAACGATACGCTGGTCGGCCATAGAACAGCCGGAAGCGCGCTCCAACCACGACTCGAAGCTAGAGATCTGGTACTGCAGGGGTGTAGCCCAGCCCTGCTCATTCACATGAGCAATCCAGCGCATGACGGCCGGCAAAAGGAACTTTCCATCAGGGGCGGTCTCGATTTGCTGGAGAAGATCGCGACCCAAGAGTTCGAGACGCTCATGCAACGATCGACCGCTATAGGCAGCATCGATGGAGGGCGGCTTAAACGAGACAAGGGTTTGGATCCACGGCGTGAACCCACATCGATCTGAGGCATCCATGATTCGGAGCCTAGCAACGCTTAGGTTCGAAGGCAAGAGATCGGACTGAGCAGGACTCGAACCTGCGACCGCCCGCTTAGAAGGCGGGTGCTCTATCCGGCTGAGCTATCAGTCCAACGGCCAATCGACAACAGCTATTCTACCCATGCACTCTTTCTCTTGCATGGAGAAAACTCAACCGCAGTACACTCTCCCCTCCACTCGTTTCTGAATTTATTCATGCACACAGCATTGATTGCACTGGGGGCCAATCTCGGCGATCCCCTCGCTACCCTTCAGCGGGCCATCGATCGACTCTCCAGAGATCGCCACGTGCATTCGTGGCGATGCAGTGATCTCTATTGCACCTCACCAGTCAGTTCGATCCCTCAATCCAACTACTGGAATGGCGTCCTGCTCCTGAGAACACGCGAGCCTCCATGGATGCTCTTCTCCCGACTGAAACGAGTGGAGAGGTTTTTGGGCAGGACCCGTCCTAAGCAACGAGATGTTGCCCGCCATGTCGACCTCGACTTCCTCTGGTCCTCCCAGCTGACTAGCAAGACCCCCTATCTGCAGCTCCCCCACCCCAGGATGCTGGAGCGGCGCTTTGTCTTGGTTCCTCTCCTCGAGCTGGTCCCCGCCCTGCCTGGTCTGCCCTCGCTACAAGACGCTTTAGCTGCCTGCCCCTCTGAGCAGCGGATCTTGGATCGACATCGACTGGGCAAGAAAAAGGCACCCTAGGGAAGAGAACTCTCTTCCCTAGGGTGCCCGTAATGGGCGAGGCCTAGGAACCTCACCTCATAGCACTAGACCAAGGTCGGACTACTGAGATTTTTTGGTACCGCAACAGCCCTTGCTACAGGTGCAGTTGGCGCACTTCTTCTCTCGGCAGCTCTTGTCTTGGCATTTTGAAGGGTCACATGGGCCCTGTTGAGCCTTGTTCTGGGAATGCCCCACTTCGCAAGCTTGCTTGCCGTGGTGCTGCTTGAGTTGGCCTTGTTTCTTTTCCATCATCAAATTCCTCATGAGATTGGGGGTCAGATAGATCCGACCCCCTAAGCTCTTCTAACTCAATGATTTATTATTTTATTCGTAGACAGGGCTCGCGTGTCAGTTCACGGCGACTGCTTCTCCGTGCTGAACTTCTTGATTCCGCATGATAGGTCGTCCCGGTGGCGGCGGAGTTACCTCGCCTGTGAAGATCGTGCGTATCGCCAACCCGGCCAGTCTAGCCATCGCAAGCGCGCCTATGGTGATCACTAACGGCATCAAAGTGGGCCCCAAAGCGAGCGTTCCTTTGGCAACTAAAAGAAGGCCTGGGGTTGCCCACTGGACGGCGGTAGGTATGAACGCAGGATCGGTCACTACAAGTTCAGCCACCTTGAGGAGGGCAACAATGCCCAGTGCATCCCGAAGAACCTCAAACGACGTCCCTAGGCTCTTGCCCAAGGTGGTGGCTCCGTCACACGGCGCGGCAGTGGCCATGGTGTAGATGGCCGTCATGGCCATCGCTACCATCATGAGTGAGGCTGGCAGCGGCGCATAGGAGGCGATAGCACGTGCGGCAGATATGCTGACTCCAGTTGCCAGCATTCCACAAATTTTACTTGAATTACTAGGAGCTACTCCTGCATTCATGATCCATCTCCGGTTGGGTTTTCGAAAATGATGGAAGACCTCTCTGTTTTTCGTATTAAGACGATATCAAGTTGATCTGGGGAATCGGAGGGAATGCGTGTTCAAAGCAGGACTTTGATCGATTGCCTGAGAGCCGACATTGCATCGGCGAGCTCTTACTAGGAAATTTACTAGGAAGAGCTAGGAAGGACAGGACCTTCCTAGTAAATTTCCTAGCTCAACGTTGCCGGAGTGCCGGAATCAGACATCTGACACCCTGGCATATACTGCTTGGGGATCCCTCGGTGAGGTTGCCACCCGGTATAGGGTTCCTCCTTCCACCATCTTCTGCAAACGAGTCCGAGCCGTTCGGTTAGAAACACCCCAAATCTCTGCTGCGGACTGTGTGGAAATGGCTTCCTTCTCTTGCAGAACCGGGAGAAGATCTTCCTCCCACGCGTAGGTCTCTCGCTGAGAAACGGCACCCGAATAGAGCGTAACTCGAAAATGCTGATCGAACTCGGCGATGTCTGGAGCCTTCAGGCCTCTCTTTCTACAGAGTGACAGGATACGCTGTAATCCAGAACCCCACTGCTCGATCAGTCTCAGCTCCCTGAAAGCTCTCCCTAACACTCGATTACGAAGCCGAGAAAACCCGGCTAGAGCCTTCTCCATGGTTTGCCCAAACGGCAACCCACCCGGACTCAGAAACTCAATGCGATCATCGAAGATGGCCACCTGGATGTGACAGCCCTTCATGCTATAGTCAGCATGGACGATCGCATTGATTAGAGCTTCTCGAAGAGCCTCTTTGGGGTATTCAGGGATATCTTTCCGATACATCCGGCCAATCCTTCCAGCGGAACGAGTATTGCGCTCGATGAACAAGAGGGCTTCATCGATCGATTGCACCAAAGGCGCCTCAATATCGCGTTGGTCTAGGATATGCTCTTTAGAAGCCCCTGAAAACCGAGCGCAGCGGATCAGAGAGTCTGGAAAGAACTTTAGACGGTCGGGGTCAAACAGAAGGGTCCCGCCTACCGTGGCACACTTTCTTCCTAGGTGTTCGGTGTAAATGCCAAGAGTCGCTATCGATTGCTCTGTCCAGCTCCTTCCCGCATCTTTGAACGTCTTCTCCACCGTCGGCTCATCGATACGCCCCCCTGGCTGTGGAGATTCATCAAACGTCCGGTTCCGAGAAACAAGCCGTAGTGACAGAAGCAGTTCACCATCTGCCTTACGATTCGTCGATCCGAAGCGCACGTACACACCCTCTTCTTCTCCCTTGCTCTTTAGAAAGAATGGGCCTGCGGTGTGGGGGACCGTGATGACCAATAGCTCCTTGTTCTTCACAGTCTGAATATCGATATCTGGAAGTATGAGTGGTGCAATGCTGTCACTGATGACACTGGTGAGTCGCTCCTCCTGAGCTAAGGGATCCTCAACGCCAATGATCTCCCTCGTCTGATCTCGGACTCCAACGACAAGCACTCCGCCAGCTGTATTAGCAAAGGCGATCACCGATTTGATGATCCCCTGCATATTGTTGCAATTTTCTTTGAACTCTAGGGTTCTTCCCTCCGGCTGATGGAGATATTTAGGTAGTGCTGGCCGATCAGTTTCCATAAACAATCCCGTGTCTACTAGGAAATTTACTAGGAAGTACTCGGAAGGTCAAGGCTTCCGAGTACTCCCTTCGAGTTGCTCTGAATAAGCCCAGGTTCCGCTCGCACGAATTACCTCGTTTCACTATCATGGTGGCTCCGTTTCGGCGGACAAGTCTTTCGATGGCGAGCGTAGCTCAGTTGGTTAGAGCACTGGATTGTGGTTCCAGATGTCGCGGGTTCGAGCCCCGTCGTTCGCCCATCTCTTGCTAAACATCTCTCAGGGCCTCAATATTCCCCTCGGGCACCCATGAGGCTGGTGGATGGCAAAATCACGCGTTCAACGACCTACAATCAAGTCTCCACGCAAGCGTAGCGATCCTAAGCCTCTCTCTGCAGAAGCCAAGGGCTTAGCTCTCTTGCTTGTCTCCATTCTCGGACTCATGGCGTTGGGCTCCTTTCGCCTGGAGCATGAAGAGAGCAACTGGCTAGGCCTTCTAGGCTACCGCTGGGCTCTTGGCATGCACTTCCTACTAGGCTACGGCAGCTACCTGCTCTATGGGTACCTGATGTGGAATGCCTGGAGGCTTCTCCATAAGAAGGATCAGGCCCTAGGAAGTCTGCAACATATGGCCTTTGGAATTGGCCTCTGCAGCTTCTGCTTCCTTCTCAACATCCTATCGGAAAGCTGGCCTTCCCTGGCCAAGGAGATGCGAGAGCTGAGCTGGAGCACTCCGGTCCACTCGCCGATTCGAGGGGTGCCCTCCACATTGAGAGCGGCACTGGGCGGCCAGCCTACCTACCTCTTCTTGAAGGATCTGCCCTACCTCAACCTCCTACGTGTGCTTAGCCCTATTGGCTGTACGGTGGTCTTCGGCCTGCTTCTCTCCACAGCTATGATTCTCCTCTGGGAGATCCGGCCTACTGACCTCTTTCTAGCCCTGAGAGATCGCTGGCGCCTGTTGAGAGAGCAGAGGATGGCTATGCTCCTAGCTGAGCCTCTGCTGGTGGATGAGGAGCGCCCAATGGGGACTGTCTCTAAGCCACAGCCCTCACAAGATGGCGGTCT
>JBMOFD010000069.1:0-9942 GCA_049314435.1 Chlamydiia bacterium
GTAAAGGGGTTGCCCTCCAGTACACTGGCATCCCACACGAACTCAGGGAGACTGCGGTAAAAATGAAAGCAGACTTCCTCCAAAGATCGTCGAGGCAGGTTCTCAGGTATCGACGTCCTTTCCCAATGGAAGCCGAGTGCTTGAAAAAGGTCCATGCTACGCCCGCTCCTATGGTTCCTGCTGAGTGGCTCGTCTAGAGTAACCCAAATGATCTGAAAGGGAAACTATGAGATGCGTATTGCCAAGTGATTGCGCGAGATGGCTAAAAATCGGAATTTGTATTCCAACAGGCTATATCGAAGATGCAACCATCTCGCATCCAAATAGTTCCACAGATCGCCGTCATTGAGGGAATGGCCAAATCAATGATATACTAGATGGTCTAGGACTACTGCAGAGAGGTTCGGGATCTCCCTTTCGAGGCCCATTGGGTGCTCTCTCCTGCCGGCTCTACTGGGGATCTCAACATGTCATCGACCGATGTACTTCTCGAAGAGCGCGAAGAATACAAATATGGATTTGTCACCGACGTCGAGACGGACTCCTTCCCTAAGGGATTGGATGAGGCGGTCATCCGACGCCTCTCGGCTCTGAAGAAAGAGCCTCCTTTCCTTCTAGAATTCCGACTTAAAGCCTATCGTAAGTGGCTCGAGATGCCCCAGCCCCAGTGGGCCAAATTGCGCATGGCTCCGATCGATTTTCAAGACATTACTTACTATAGCGCGCCGCGTTCTAAGGCGACGATCGCCAACCTCGACGAGCTCGATCCCGAAATAAAGAAAACATTTGAGCGGCTAGGGATCCCACTGGACGAACAGAACCGCTTGGCCAACGTAGCGGTCGATGTGGTGTTTGACTCGGTGAGTTTGGGGACGACATTTCAGGAGCAGCTGCGTGCTCATGGAGTCGTGCTCTGCTCGATCACCGAGGCAGTCGAGAAGTATCCCGAGCTTTTGGAGCGATACTTAGGCACGGTCGTTCCCATAGGGGATAACGCCTTTTCTGCCCTCAATAGCGCGGTCTTCACCGACGGGTCCTTTGTTTGGATTCCTAAGGGGGTGCGCTGTCCGATGGAGCTGAGCACCTACTTCCGGATCAACGATAGGGAATCGGGGCAGTTTGAGCGGACGCTGATCATTGCCGAGGAGGGGAGCTATGTGAGCTACCTCGAGGGGTGCACAGCCCCGGCGTTTGATCGGAACCAGCTGCATGCTGCGGTTGTAGAGCTGATCGCTGAAGCAGGCGCCGAGATCAAGTACTCCACTGTGCAGAACTGGTATCCGGGCGACCCTAAGACCGGCAAGGGTGGGATCTACAACCTGGTCACCAAGAGAGGGCTCTGCAAGGGCGCTCGAAGCAAGATCACCTGGACTCAAGTTGAAGTGGGATCGGCTGTCACCTGGAAGTATCCAAGCTGCATTTTGAAGGGCGATGACTCGGTGGGTGAATTTTTCTCCGTAGCGGTGACCAACGGGCATATGCAGGCAGATACCGGCACGAAGATGATCCACCTCGGGAAGCGCACCAGTAGCACGATCATCAGCAAGGCGATTTCAGCGGATCTCTCCAGCAACACCTATCGAGGATTGGTGAAGGTGCCGTTTGGGGCAGAAGGGGCTCGTAACTACACCAAGTGCGACAGCATGTTGGTGGGGGATCAATGTACAGCTGCGACCTTCCCCTACATCGAGGTGGGGAACGATTCCAGTCAGGTGGAGCATGAGGCATCCACATGCAAAATGAATGAGGAGCAGATCTTCTATCTGCAGAGCCGGGGGGTGCCTCATGAGGATGCTCTGAATCTAATCGTGAGTGGGTTCTGCAAAGACGTTCTTCTCAAATTGCCGCTAGAGTTCGCTCAAGAGGCGGAGAAGCTACTGACGATCAAACTAGAAGGGAGTGTGGGTTAATGTTTGAGATACATCAATTGCGTGCAACGGTTCAGGGCATGCCGATCCTGCAGGGGGTGGATCTCAAGATTCAACCTGGTGAGATCCACGCGATCATGGGCCCCAATGGAGCTGGCAAGTCGACACTGGCTAAGGTGGTGGCTGGCCATCCCTCCTACGAAGTCACGGGTGGTGACGTTCTCCTAGATGGAGAGTCGCTTCTAGAGATGGATCCAGAGGAGAGAGCCTGGAAAGGGCTCTTCATGGGATTCCAATACCCAGTCGAGATCTCCGGGGTGAGCAATCAGTTCTTCCTTCGTGCAGCTCTCAATGCGCGCCGTAAAGCTCTCGGTGAGACGCCTATCACGGAAGCTGCCTTTGATGAGCTTCTTCGAGAAAAGATGGCTCTACTCGAGATGAAGCCAGAGATGGCGCAGCGAGGCGTCAATGAGGGGTTCAGCGGGGGCGAGAAGAAGCGCAATGAGATTCTCCAGATGGCTGTCCTTGACCCACGTGTAGCGATTCTGGATGAGACCGATTCTGGGCTCGATATTGATGCGATGCGCGTTGTCGCCTGTGGCGTAAAACGACTCATGAATCCGCAACGCGGATTGCTCCTCATCACCCACTACCAGAGACTCCTCGATTACATCCGTCCACACCATATCCACGTAATGATGGATGGTCGTATCGTTCGTTCTGGTGGATGGGAGCTAGCGGCTCAGCTGGAAGAGCGTGGGTATGATTGGCTGTTGCAAGAGGGCGGAGTATGCAGCTAACTCTTCAAGAGTCCGCACTCAACGGTTTGCAAGAGGACGAACTGCAGCTGTATCAG
This sequence comes from Chlamydiia bacterium, assembly GCA_049314435.1. Taxonomy (GTDB): domain Bacteria; phylum Chlamydiota; class Chlamydiia; order Chlamydiales; family JBMOFD01; genus JBMOFD01. Next base: position 2,725 of record JBMOFD010000069.1, read on the forward strand.
CGCCCTACTGAGAGATATCAGTATTGCCCTATGCATCGGTTGCCTGCCTTGGCATCTCAAGAAGGGATGTCTGAAGGGTGCAACCCTTTAGCGGGTGGCAGGGCAGAGCCCTGCTCCTCCTGCATACACACTCCTCCTGAGGCTGAATGCTGGTCTGCAGAGCAAGCTCAGCGTATCCTTGGTCAGGGTCTTCGACGACAGCTTGAAACAGCCTCAGAGCGTGAAGTGGACCTCATAGCCCTACTCACGCGACGACGCGCGGCGAGCTGGGTGGTCTATGTGCCACCGCGCACAAAGCTCTCTCGGCCCATTCGATGGATCGTAGAGAATACCTGGGAGCATGTGATTGTGCTTGTGGGGCATGGAGCTGAAGCAGAGCTGGAGATCGAGCATCGAGCGGGAGCTTCTTTGAGTAGCCATGTCCTGGACGTGCGCTTGGATGAACACGCCAGGCTCACCATCTCCGAATGTGAGACTGCCTTGAGTTCCTATGCCTTTGGCGCTCTTCGTGCGGAGTGCAAGGCAGGAGCTCGTTTACAATGGACAGGGGTGACAGCAGGCAGTGACTGCTTGCGTTGGGACCTCGAGCTCCATCTCCTTGGCGAGGCAGCAGAAGTTGATGTGGCTGGCCTTTGGCAGCTGGGTGAGGGGCGACACGCCCATGCTCACGTATTGATGCATCATGGTGCTCCTCATTGCACGTCGAATCAGCTCTTTAAGGGTCTCCACCAGAAGGGGGCTGTATCGAGCTTCTCTGGGTTGATCGATGTAGAGAGGATTGCCCAGAAGACCCTAGCGTATCAGCTGCATCAAAGTTTACTCCTCCATCCATCGGCGCGCTCCAATAGCAAGCCCTCCTTGGATATCCGTGCTGATGACGTGAAGGCCTCGCATGGTAGTACGACGGGTCATCTAGAATCGGAGACGCTCTACTACTTGCAGAGTCGGGGGATACCGAAGGTTCAAGCTCAACAGATGCTTGCCCAGGCATTTTTGGCGCCCGTTCTGACTAGACTCCCCCTACATTGGCAGCTTCGTATGCAGGAGGGTTCCTCCTAGATATGGACCGTGAGACCATCCGCGATCAATTTCCGCAGCTCCAAACCGATATGGGTGAGGGTCGTCTAGTCTATCTAGATACCGCAGCCACATCGCTCAAGCCGCGCCGTGTGATCGATCGGATGACGCACATCCTATCTAAGGAATACTCCACGGCGAATCGCGGTCTCTATCCGCTCGTTCAGTCGACGACAGCTAAGGTCTACGAAGTGCGTAGGAGTCTGGCTGCCTTTCTGGGAGCGGAGGAACCGGAGTGTGTGATCTTCTGTCGAGGAGCAACTGATGCCCTGAACATGGTCGCTCTTGGTCTGATGCATCGCCTCCAACCGGGCGATGAGATCCTCGTGACGGCTCAGGAGCATCATAGCAATTTGGTGCCGTGGCAGCTGCTGGCGCAGCGGACAGGAGCGCACCTTCGGATTCTTCCCTTATTGGCTGATGGCCGGTGGGATCTGCAGCAGCTACCATCTGTGATGGGGCCTAGGACGAAAATTGTGGCCTGCAGCTTGGTCAGCAATGTGTTGGGATGTAGAAATCCAGTGGAAGAGCTGGTGCAAGCTGCGCGGGTGCATGGGAGCCTCGTCGTTTGTGATGCGGCTCAGGCGGTGGGGCACATGGATGTGCACTTGGGTGAGCTGGGCTGTGACTTCCTCGCATGCAGTGCTCACAAGATCTATGGGCCGACTGGGATCGGTGCGCTCGTCGGGCGACGCGAGGCGCTGGAACAGCTGATGCCAGTGCAGGGCGGTGGGGATATGATCCAGGAAGTGTGGTTGGATCACAGCACCTGGGCGGAGCTTCCCTATCGAATGGAAGCAGGTACGCCCTCCATTGTGGAGATTTTGGCATGGGGCACTGCGATCGAGTGGTTGAGGGAAGTGACCTATGGATCGGATAGAAGGGGTCCGTCTGCCATCGGGCAGGCTTGTCGCCAGCTCCTCGTTCCTCTGATGGAAGATCTCCGGGATCGTGGCTTCCAGCTCTTCCCATCCTGTGTTGAGGCGCATACCCTCGTCACGATGACCCATCCAGAGTGGCATCCAGCCGACTTGGCGACGATGCTGGGGCTAAAGGGCATCGCTGTGAGGTCCGGGCACATGTGTGCTCAGCCGCTGCTGCGCCATTTTGGCGTAGAGCATGCGCTCAGGATTTCATTAGGAGCCTATTCCACAGCAATGGACATGGAAGCGCTCGGCGAGGCGCTGGATGCCTTAGATTTGCGCCGGAAGTGCAGGTACAGGATAAAGGGCACGAGCCCAGCGGCCAGCCACGTTCCAAGGTAGAAGACATCATCTAGAGCCAGAGTGGCTGCCTGCTGGTTAACCAGGATGTCGAGGGTCGACCAGTGCTCAGTAGCTGTTGTCCAAGAGGGCTGCTGAGCCAGCAGCTCGTGGACTGGCGTTCTTGCTGGTATGGTGAGCTCGGCAAGACGAGCATGATGAAATTCCCCTCGTCGAATCCATAGAGTCATCAGCAGACTGACCCCGCACGCCATCCCAGCCAACATACGTAGGAAATTAAAGAGCCCTGAAGCGGCTGACATCTCTTCCTTTTTCACATCCGAGAGAGCCAGCTGAATCGTGGGCATCAAAAAGAAGGCTAAGCCGAGGCCCTGGAACAGTCGGTTGAGCTGGATCTGCTGGAGAGAGCTGTCTGTGTAGAAGAAGGTCGAAGTGTAGAAGGTGATGGCCAAGATGATGAAGGCCCATGCGATCACCATGTAGGAGCCCACCTTGTGGGTGAGCCATCCACAGAAAGGCCCTAAGATAATGCTGAAGATGCCGATTGGTGCGGTAGCCAGCCCAGCTGATGTGGCGTCATATCCCATCGCGCTCTGCAACCAAAGAGGTAGAACGACTAGGGCCCCGAAGAAGAGAAACGATCCTGTACACCCAATGAGGGTCCCCTGCACAAAGGTCGGTCTTTTGAAAAAGTGGAACCGGATGATGGGAGTAGGGTGATAGTACTCCCAGATGATGAAGTAGCAGAACCCGATGAAGGCTGTGCATCCCAGAGCGATGATCACGTGGGAGTTCCACCAGTCGAGTTCATTCCCGCGGTCCAAGAAGACTTGGAGTGAGGAGACCCAGAGAACCAGAAGGGCAAACCCAAACCAGTCCACGGGGTCTTTATCCCCTTCTGCGCGCTCATCCCCCAACTGCCACATTGTGACGATCGCACAGAAGATCGCCAAGGGTACGTTGATGAGAAAGATCCACTCCCACGAATAGTTGTCTGTGATCCATCCTCCAAGAATAGGTCCCAAGACCGGGCCGGTGACCACAATCATAGCCCAGACTCCAAGAGCGACCCCCGCCATTTTTGGTGGCCAGATGCGCAAGAGCAGAGCTTGACTTAGAGGCATGAGGACGCCGCTGACCGCTCCCTGAAGAATACGGGAGATCACCAGCATCGTCAGATCGGTGCTGAAGGCACAGGCGGCGGACGCTAGCGCAAAGGCAGCAGTAGCCCCGGCAAAGAGACGGGCCTCTCCATATCGTTTCACTAGACGGCCCGTGAGGGGCATTACTACGGCATTGGCGGCAGCAAAGCTGGTGATGACCCAGGTTCCCTCATCAGTGCTCACCCCGATCGCGCCTGCGATATGAGGGATGGCCACGTTGGCAATGGAGACGTCGAGGGCCATGAGGAAGGTCCCTAAGCCTAAGGCGAGCGTCAGCAGCAAGAATCGCATTACGTCCCCAGGAATTGCTCCACAATGGTGTGGATCGCAGCATCGGCTGTCTCCAGGTCGAGTGGGTAGACTTCCGTCACAGCAATAGGCCGTTCAGGAGATGTTTCGTTGAGCCTGGATCCTGACTGATCATGGATATCAATGGAGATATGCATGCTCAAGCCTAGATATAGCGGGAACTTGGCCACCTCAGAGGCGTCTAAGGCGATGCGGACGGGAAGACGCTGCACGATCTTGATCCAGTTCCCTGTGGCATTTTGAGGTGGGAGAACACTAAAGACAGCGCCCGTGCCGGGCGCAATTCCGATGACGGTGCCCTGATATCGGACGTCACGCCCATAGAGGTCCGACCACACATCCACCTTTTGTCCAACGCGCACGCCCTCAAGCTGAGTCTCTTTAAAGTTGGCATCCACCCACACTGAATCAAGGGGCACCACGCTCATGACCGGTTGGGTCGCTTGTACGGTCTCGCCAAGTTGAACCGACCGTTGAGCGATGATCCCGTCGGTGGGAGACACGAGCGTGGTGCGCTTGAGATTGAGGTAGGCCGCACGCACCTCGGTGGCTGCAGAGAGGATCTTGGGATGCTCCTTGGGTGGGAGAGGCGCGATCTGCACCTCAATGGACTTCAGGGCCCTTTGGCTCTCCACTTCAGTCGCCACGGCCACGGCAAGGGCCGCTTCTGCATGCTCGTAGTCTTCGAGGGGAATAGCCCCTGTATTAAGAAGGGCCTTTCGATGATCATAGTCCAGCTGGGCTCGCAGCTTCTCTGCGAGACGTGCCTCAGAGGTGGCTTGAGCCATCTCCTTCTGGGCCAGCAACGTGGCGACACTCTGTGTGGCTAAAGCTAACTGCTGCAAGGAGTATCGATAGCGGATCTGGGCGTCCGATGGATCGAGGCGCACAAGGGGCTCGCCCGCGGTAACTGGATGGGGCACATCGGAATAGATCTCAATGCAGGTCCCCATGGTCTGCATGCAGAGGGGCATGAGGTTCCCTCCCACATAAGCATCATCAGTCGATGTATAGAAACGCCCAATCAAGAACCAATAGCCTCCCCACGCCACTCCAGCCAGGATGAAGGTCCCCGTAAGGATCCACAGTGCCAGTCTACGTTGCATCGGAGAATCCTCCGCCAAGTGCCACCTGCAGCTGGACATGGGCTTGTAGGATCTGTTCCGAACCTAGGATCACTTGCTCCTGGGCGCTCAGGCACTCGAGGCGCACTTGCAGAGTCGGAAGAGTCGAGGCAAGGCCATGTTGACTGAGAGCTTCCGTCTTTTTGCAGACCTGTTGTAGGGCCACTTCTGCTGCGGATAGGGCTCGCAGAGCCTCACGTGCTTGGCGATGCTGACTGATCGCATCGAGGACCTCTCGAGTGGCCTGCAGAACGATCTGCCGATAGTCCGCGACCGATTCATCGTAGGAGGCAACAGAGCTGTCATAGCGACCACCGCGTGCTCCACCGTCGAACCAGGGTAGTGTTAGGGCGGGTCCCATCTGGAAAGAGAGGGAGCCCGGTTGAAAAAGCTCATCGATATGAGTCGTCTGGAGACCAAAATAGGAACCAGTGAAGTCGATGTTGGGATAGTAGGCCGTGCGAGCCACTCGCACGAGTTCGGCCAGCGTCTCGACGCGGTGACGGCTGGCCACTACATCAGGCCGCCGACCCAGTAGATTCATAGGCAGCGAGGCTGGAATATGGGACTGCACATCCCGCGCGAGCTGGGTGGTGGAGCGGGGCTCTAGTGGTTGGATCAGCCCGTCAGGACGGCCCACCAGCTCTTGGAGGACATGATGGGTGGTCATGACGTCTAGGTCCAGGCCCGCAAGCGCAGCGTCAGCCTGGAGGCGTTGGGCGTGAGCCTGATCCACGGCAATAGCGTTGTTGATGGCAGAGCTCTGCTGGAAGACAAGGAGGGCCTCGATCTTCTTGAGTAGGCTCACACGTTCTCTCTGGAGATGAGATCGAGCCACCGCGGACTGCCAGTGCACATACGACTGCGTAATCTGCTGAGCTAACATCCAGCGAGTGACGCACCACTCAGCGATCTGTCGCTCAGTGTCAGCGCGGCTAGCCTTAAGCTGGTGCTCAACCCGTCCCCAGATGTCGATCATCCAGTTGAAGGTGAAGAGGAGCTGGGTCACGCCAAAGGTGACCGGACTTGTCGGTGGGATGAATGCCCCAAAGACCCCATTGCGGGCGTATTTGAGGATGTCAAAGCTAGGGATGACGTTCATCTGCGGAAAATTAGCGCTCTGCGCCACCGCTTGTGAGGCCACGGCCCGCTCCACTCTCGAGAAAGCAGCTGCCATCTTAGGATTTCCCTCTAGGGCTGCTTCGATGAGCTGGTTGAGCTGTTCGTCTCCGAGAGAGGTCCACCACTCCGTGGTGGGCCACCCACCCTCGACACGATCCAATCCCGAGCCCTCCATCCCCTGCAGCAGGGCAGGAACAGGGGCGTGAGCGAGCGTATCCTCCTGGAAGGAGGGCGCACAGCCACAGAGAAGGGAAAGAAGAGCTAAACGGGGCCACATACCATGCTTTGAGTCTGGCCCGCAGTATATGTATTAAAAAATTTCCTTCAAATTAGAGGTCTGTCTTTGGGGAGAGAGCGCCCGATGGGGGCACTTTTGCTGAGTTTGGTCCAAGGCATTGCGTGACCCTCCTGCGGGGTCATGCAATGGGAGCGAAACCACATTAACAATAATTTAATATCAGTAGTTTAAAATATTAGTAGATGAAGGGTGTGACTTCAGCACTTGAGGGACGAATATCATGGCTATCGGGACAGACACCTATGGTGGTTCCCCAATACATTCGGGTTACGCGCCGCAGCAGATAGGGAGAGACGAGAACTTGGAAGCGCAGAAGACTGCTTTTCTTGCGGTCTTCACCCTGGCCACTGTGATTGCCCTGGTCACGCTTCTAACGCTCTTCACCATCTGCGGGACGCTATCCCCCGGCTTGGCGGTCGTAGGCTTTGGCCTCACTGGTCTTCTGGCTTACCTTTTGGTTCGGGAACTCATACGAAGGTTCAGAGAAGCCGGTCGAGGAGATGCGGAACGTAGCGGTCAGGTCGCCGAGAGTCAAGGAGGTCCCTGCTATGGTGAGGGTCTGAGGCGAGTCGATGGGAACCGCTCCTATGGACAGAGTTCGCCTGAAGTCATTGACCTGGCAACGATTCAGGAGGTTCCTCCGGATCGGAGCCGAGTTGAGGTAGACGGCTCGCCTGGCGGACAGACTCCGCCCGCATATGTTCACGCAATACCTAGTGCGCCGCTGACCAATCAAGTGGCCGCTAAGGTTTCGGATCCAGTGAAGGCCGTGCCTAAGAGCGTCCGAGGACACCTTTCCATTGGGGACGTTGCCGACCTACGAAAGCGCCTGGGGGTGCAAAATGCTGTGCTTCGGGTGACTGTACGCGATGGCGTCAATACCTATGAAGCTGATCTGGTTC
>JBMOFD010000070.1:0-9779 GCA_049314435.1 Chlamydiia bacterium
CAGCTCAACTGGAATCCAAAGTGTCCGGAGAGAGATGGCTGCAGTAAGATGAGGAGCGCCACCGTGCAACCCAATGTGTGAGTGGCAGAGGTGCGACGACCGAGGCTCTCGCCGATCATGGCCATGGCAGCCATGCCACCTGCCCGGAGAGCGGATGGGTAGGGCCCTACGAGGAAGATGTAGCCACAGAGGCAGAGAGCTTGGATCAAGAGGAGGAGTCGGCCGTAGAGCCCTCCCCACTGGAGAATACGACCTAGCGTGGCAAGCACTAAAGTCACATGGAGACCGCTGAGGGCGAGCAGGTGAGACATACCAAAGCGCCCTAGTAGGGGGCGCAGAGCCTCCTCTTCGATCTCCCCTGTAGCCATGGCGGCGTAGAGGGAGGCGGGTTTTGTGTAGGGAGCCATGTCCTCTCTCATCCAGTCGTAGTAAGTGGACTTCCAAGGACCGCGCCAGTGCTGAGCATCATCGACCCACTCTGCCTCGACATAGCGGGCTTTTTTGGTTGAGGGGTGGAGGAGCCAATGACTGCCACGTACCGGAGAGGGGAGTCCACTCACCCAGGCTGTTGTAGAGCCCTCTTGGGAAACGCAACGGCCCCAGGCTCGTCGACGAGACGAATCCTCCACCCGTTCTACGACGAAATGTGCGGTTCCGCTCAGCTGGCTGATGGGCAGTGTCCACCAGGCGCAGGAGGCGGTGAGGAGCATCAAGACGAGAGGAGAGAGAAGAGACGTCATGCGGCAGCGGAGGAGCCACCAGATCAAGATAGGAACGTACGCCCAGGTTGGATAGAGGACGCAGGCAGCTCCTAGCCACGCGCCAAGTGCCCAATGTCTGCCCACTGCTTCCCGCATGCCGCAGAGTATAGGGCCTCAGGCAGGAAGCGCGCGATGGGGGAGCGATTAGGGCGTCGTGGTGGGCTCTCCGGCGGTTTCAGCAGCGGAAGATGGACCTGGTGGCTGGATCTCTTCGACGGGACGCACGATCAGACGAGCTCCCCGACGACCAAGTAAGTAGAGTCCGATCCAGCTCAGCAGAACCGACACGCGATTGCGGAATCCGATCAGATAGAGGATGTGCACAAAGCCCCAGGCTGCCCAAGCAAAGAACCCGCTGATGTGGAGGGGGCCGATCGAGGCGATGGCACGGTATTTGCCGATGGTGGCCATCGACCCCTTGTCGACATATTTGAAGGCAGGGCGATCAGTTGGAGCTAGGTTCTTCCGTATGACCTCGGCGACGTAGCGGCCCTCTTGCAGGGCGGCGGTCGCCACCCCGGGCACGCATACACCCTCGGCATCGGTGCAGCAAGCTGCATCCCCAAGAATGAAGAGGTCCGGGTACCCGGGTGGATTGAGGTGGCTGTCTACCGTCGCTCGACCTGCGCGATCTAAGGGGATCCCTAACGTTTTAAGGAGAGGGGAGGCCGCATTACCGGCAGCCCAGAAGATGTTTTGAGCAGGGATGAAGGTATTCTCTACCTGTACACCGTCCTCAGAGATCGAGGTCACTCGCTTGTGACAGATCACGCGCACACCCAGCTCTTCGAGGTCACGCTGAGCCTTGACGCAGAGGTCTGGGGTGTAGGTGGGGAGGATGTAGGGGCTGCCTTCGATCAACCAGATCTTCGTCTTCTTCGGATCGATGTGGCGGAAGTCGCCTAACATCGTTTGGTGGGCCACTTCCGCAATCGCTCCGGCCAGCTCCACTCCGGTGGGGCCTCCGCCGACGATCACGAAGTTGAGGTACTTCTGGGCCTCGAGGATATTTTCGCATCGCTCAGCGCGCTCGAAGGACATGAGGATCCTCTCGCGGATTCTCAGTGCATCTTCGAGAGTCTTGAGACCTGGCGCGATCTTCTCCCACTCATCATGTCCGAAGTACGCATGACGGGCGCCGGGCGCGAGCACCAGATAATCGTAGGGGTAGGTTTCTCCTGTGTGGAGGGTGACGATGCGAGCCTTAGGGTCGATGTGGGTGACTTCGGCCATGATCACCAGCGTATGGGGCTGGTTGCAGAGCACCTCGCGGATGGGTCGAGCGATGTCAGCGGGAGCAAGGGCGGCTGTGGCTACCTGATAGAGGAGAGGCTGGAAGAGATGGTGATTGGTCTTATCGATCACCAAAAGCTGAACATTCGCCTTCTTCAGCCCCTTGGCGCAGGCGAGCCCAGCAAACCCAGCGCCGACGATTAATACCCTAGGTCGAGTCATGAAAGTCCCCTTATCGTTACGATAGCAGGCGTAACAATCCTCAACAATTGAACCCGAAGCCACCATGCAATTTCGTGTACGGGATCTCATGGCCAAGATGGCCGAAGGGCTTCAACTAGAGCTGGTGGGCGGCTCCGCGGGACTCACCCGGCTCATTCGCGTGCCTGAAGCCCAGCGTCCGGGTCTGAGCCTGGCTGGATACCTCAAAAGTCAGGCCCGTTCGAGGCTTCTCGTCATGGGGAAGGTCGAGATGGAGTACATGCGTGATCTCGAGCCGGACCTAAGACGGGAGCGCCTGTTGGCGCTCTTGAAAGCTGATGTTCCCGCTGTGGTGGTGACACGTCGCTATCGGCCTCCCACGGAACTGCATGAACTGTGCGAGGAGCTGGGTGTGCCGTTACTGAGGACTCCATTGCCTACGATGGAGCTGCTGAGCAAGCTCACGATCTTCCTTCATGACCAGTTCGCTCCTCGGCTGACTATGCATGCCACGTTGGTTGAAGTCTTTGGGATTGGGGTTCTGGTCCAAGGCAACTCGGCGGTGGGGAAGAGTGAGACGGCTTTGGGGCTGATTGAACGAGGTCACCGCCTAATTAGCGATGATGTCGTGACAGTACGGAAGAAGGAAGGCCACTGGCTGGAAGGGACCGGACCGGAGCTGACTCGCCACCTGATCGAGATCCGTGGGATAGGCATTCTGAACGTTGCCCATATCTACGGAGCGGTCTGCGTATGCGACAGCAAGAGGGTCGATATGGTGGCTACGCTAGAGGAGTGGGATGATAGGCGATTCTATGATCGGGTCGGGGATGAAGACCCCACTTGTGAGATACTAGGGGTCAAAGTACCATCGCATGTCCTGCCCGTGAAGCCGGGTCGGGATGTTGTCTTGCTGATTGAGACTTTGGCGTTGAATCATCGACTGAAAGCCATGGGATACAATTCGGCACGTGACTTGAACCAGCGTTTGCTGGAGCAGATCGCACAGCGACAGCGAGCCCGGCCCAACCAGGTAGCTCTCCGCAAACCCTGAAGGGGGCGAGTTGTGAAGATCATCCGCAAGGTGCGCGTCACCCATCCGTTAGGCCTTCATATCCGTCCGGCTGCTGAGCTGGCTCGTGTTTTACAGGACACGCAAAGTCGTGTCTTGCTGACCTACCGGCAAGAGACCGTGGATCCTAGGAGCATCGTCGCCGTCCTCACCCTCGCCATCCAAAAAGATTCTGTCGTCACCATCGTGGTCGATGGAGAGGATGCTCAGACCGTAATGGAACAGATCACACGGACTCTCGATCACCACTTAAGTAAGCGAGCCCATGCTGAAGGTTGTGACGCGGTGAGGACATAACGTGGCCCTACTTGAGATCACTCCTGTTACCCAGGAACGCCGCATCCACGGTCTACCAGTGGCCGCTGGTATTGCCATGGGGCCTCCCTACATCGTGCAGTCGGCCTCCAGTCAGTTTCAGGAGCGTGTACTCACCCCGCGCCCTGGTGAATCGCGCGTGACCCGCTCCCTCTTCAAGGTAGAGCAGGAGATCACTCGTTTCCGCAAGGCCCTCGATCAGAGTCGAATTGATGTGCAGCAAGCGCAGACGGCTATGGAGAACGAGGGCGTTAAAGTCGGTGCTGACATCCTGGATGCGCATCTGATGATGCTCCACGATCCGATGATCACAGATTACATCGAAGATCAGGTACGCAGGACAGAGCAGGCGCTCGAGCATGTGATCCAGGGGTTCATTCAGGAATGCGAACGCAAGTTCAGTCGGATTGCCGATGATGCCTTCCGTCTACGCCTCCAAGACATCCAGGATGTGATCAATCGCATCATGGGTCATTTGACCTTGCCGACGAGCCACGGCTCTCCTGCAGCTGTTCCGCTGGGTGCGGTCGTATTCCTTAGAGAGGCGGCGCCTAGCATGGTGGCTGAGGCGCAGCGGTTCAAGGTCGCTGGCTTTGTGACGGTGATCGGTGGGGAGACCTCCCATGCGGCGATCATTGCGCGAGCCAAGGGCATACCCTTTGTGAGCCGCATTGACCTCACTGCCGAGATGCTGAAGGACGTCCAGATTGTGATCGTGGATGCCTATTCGGGTGTTGTGGTCCTCGATCCTATGCCCGAAACGATCGAGCTCTACACGCGTCGTGCGGCTGAACTCTGCCATGCGCGAGCTGAGCTCGATCAGCAGCGAGCCAAGCCAGCCAGAACGCTCGATCAGCACGTGATGCGTGTCTCAGGGAGCGTCAAGCTAGCCGACGAGCTGCCTCAGCTAGAAGATCGTGGTTGCGAGGGGATCGGCCTTTATCGCACGGAGTGCATGTTTGGAGATCTCTCAGCTGGGTTCCCCTGCGAAGACGTGCAGTTCCACGCCTACTGCGTGGCGACCCAAGCAGCTCGGCGACATGCCGTGGTCATTCGTGTCTTTGATGTAGGTGGCGATAAGCCTGGCGGATGTGCGATCGATCGGGATCTCTCGATGGAGCAGAACCCCTTCTTAGGATGTCGAGGTGTACGCTTCCTCCTAAGGCATCCGCAGATTCTCCACACGCAGTTGAGAGCGCTTTGGCGTGCTTCGCTTTACGGGCCTCTCAAGGTGCTCATTCCCATGGTCACGACTCTGGATGAGGTGCTGGCCGTGCGTCAGTGCATGTTGCGAGCGCGTGAGGAGCTGCAGCAGGAGGGATGTCTTCTCCCGATGCAGCTGGAGCTGGGTGTCATGGTAGAAGTGCCAGCCTGTGCCCTTCTTGCCGATCAGGTCGCACCTCATGTGGACTTCTTTTCTCTTGGGACCAATGACCTCGTGCAATACACGCTTGCGGTCGAGCGTGGCAACTCCACACTGTCCCATCTCTTTAGTGCCTTTGATCCTGCAGTCCTGCGGCTGATCGAGATGACCGCACAAGCAGCCCAGCGGTTCAAGCGGCCGATCTGCCTCTGTGGGGAGATGGCAGGGGATGTGCGAGCCGTACCTCTTCTGATGGGATTAGGGATTCAGGAGCTGGCCGTCAGCCTTCCCTTTGTGCCGGTCATCAAGCACGTGGTTCGTTCCTTCTCACTCGCCGATGCACAGATTCTAGCTAGGACCTGTGTCCAGTTACCCAATGCGGCGGCGGTGCGACGACAGTGCGAAGAGTTCCTGGCCAAGGCCTGTCCGATTGCGATGGTGCTGGCCTAGGGCCGCCAACAGCTTCCTGATAGACTCAATCTCTGAAGCTTGAGACCCGGCGCGTAATCCGTCATGATGAACAGCGGACTCCTCACTCATAGGTGATTCGTGGATCCTCAGACCTCTGGAACATACACGGTGATCGCTCGTCGCTATCGGCCTCAGCGATTTGATCAGGTCTTGGGTCAGGACGCGATTGTAGCAACGCTCCGTAATGCGATTGCTCATGAGCGCGTGGCACAGGCCTACCTCTTCTGTGGGACTCGTGGAACGGGTAAGACGACCCTAGCCCGTCTTCTAGCACGAGCGCTCAACTGTCATCATCGTCAGCAGAATGCTGAGCCATGTGGTCAGTGCTCCTCTTGTCGCGAGATCGCTGCTGGGATCTCTCTCGATGTGTTAGAGATCGATGGAGCCTCCAACCGGGGGATCGATGATATCCGTGCTCTCACTGAGACAGCCCCCTATGCAGCGGCTGGCGGTGGGATCAAGATCACGATCATCGATGAAGTCCACATGCTGACGAAGGAGGCCTTCAATGCCCTCCTTAAGACGTTGGAAGAGCCACCACCGAACCTGAAGTTCATCTTCGCTACCACCGAACCGCATAAAGTCCCTGCGACGATTCTGAGTCGCTGTCAGCGGTTTGATCTACGCAGGATCCCCACAGAGCTGCTGATGCAGAAGCTCCAGGTGATCGTACGTGAGCTAGATCGCGACGTGAGTCCGGAGACACTCTATCTCATCGCCACTCAGGCTGAGGGGAGCTTCCGGGATAGTGAATCTCTGCTGGATCAGGTGCTCGCCTACCAGTCTGAGGGGCGTATTGAAGCGGCCTCGGCGGCTCAGGCGTTGGGGCAGGCTCCTAGGGAGCTCTGGTTCCGTTTGGACTCAGCGATCAACGCTCAGGATGTTCCGGCGGCTCTGCTGCTGGCCAAAGAGCTCCTCTATACAGGTATCGATCTCACCCAGGCTTTAGAGCAGCTATTGGATCACCTGAGGTGCCACTTGTTGGTGCACTTTGATCAGGTGCCCGATGCGATGCCCGGGGAGTGGTTGGCTCAATATCGGGCTCATCGAGAGCTCTTCCAGAGAGAGCAGCTCCTGCTTCTCTTGGATGAAGTGACACAGGTATGGCAAGAAGCCAGACAGCAGACGCCGTCGCCTTGGGTATTGGAGATTCTTTTCATGCGGGCGGCACGGAGTCGTCAGCGGATGCCCCTAGAGCAGGCGATCCAGAAGCTACTTCTTCTGGAGCAGCGTTTGTTGGAAGGGCTACCGCAGAGTGGGGGGGAGCGCCTAGCCCCGCCGGCTCAAGTGCTCAAGGCTGTGGAGCAGGTGTTGCCACCGAAACAGGCGGCGCCAGTGCCGGCACCTCAGAAGCCCATCCCCGTGCAGCCTCCTGTTGCGGCTCCGGCCCCGGTTGTGTCGGCTCCCAAGGTAGCCAGCCCTCCACCAGTTGTGGCTCAGGCCGCGCCGGCTGGTGAGGCTCTGCCACCAGGTAAGATCGATACGCTCCTGCGTTTCGCTGCGGTGGAGCTAGAGGGAACGCTGAGCCCACCACCCAAAAAATAACCTTGGTTCAAGCGGCTTTGCCTGCTTTCACCCAGGTGGTTCGGAGGATGGAATCCTCCGGCTGAGGTCTGGAGCGGAGCTCCAGGTCTCACCAATTCATCAACACGTAAGGAATTCCTATGGGATCAGGATTTTTGAAGAAGAAGCGGGAACGCAATGTGTTGCAGCAGCAGATGCAAGCAGCCCAGATGCAGATGCTATCTCGCATGGAGACCATCCAGGTCACGGGCACAGCTGGTCAGGGCCTCGTGACGGTCGTTCTTAAGGGGAATGGTCGTGTGACTGAGGTGCGCATTGCTCCTGAAGTGGTACGTCCGGATGACATCGAGGGACTACAGGATCTGATCCTCATGGCGGTGAACGACGCGAGTGCCAAATTGGAGGCTGAGACCGAGGCGATGGCGGCTCCGCTCACTATGGGAATGGGCTGATACAGGGGGGCTCAGGGGCTCCCAGGCGTGAGGTCCTTGATGCGTCCTTTGGAATCCAGTAGACCGGCGATAGGCCGGTCATGTTATCCTGGAGGGTGGGAGAGCCAAGCAGGCGAGAGGGTCTACGAGATCTCTCTCCTGGGGAAGGCGGCCAAGAGGTCGCTATCCAGCTGCTTGGCTTGATCTTTGACTTACTGAACGAGGAGCGAGGCTTCCTTATCTGTTGAGAGCAGAAGGGGGCTGCGTCATCTATGATTCGAGTTCGCATCTTCACGGACCAGAGTCCGACCCTTAGGGTGTTGCTACTCATCTTCTTTACTCTGTGCTTGGCGCTCTTTCTCCATGTGAGAGAGGTGCATGTGGCACCCCTCACCCAGGGGGCGCCCTCTCCTCGTTACGTGGTAGCGCAGATCCCGTTTGATTATGTGGACCAAGACGCGATGCGGGCGGCCCGGCAGGAAGCGCTGCGTGGACTGGAGCAGATTACCCAGGTCGATGATAAGGTCCTGCGGGATCGCCGGTTGGCTCTGGAGCAGGAGGTCACTCAAACACAGGAGTGGCGTGCCGAGATCCGTGATGCCTCGATGCCTGCGCTGCTTACGGCCATTGCGGAAGTGCAGGATCGACTGGCCCACCTTCGCTTTGCCGATCCAGAAACAGCGGATCGCGCGGCCAGCGTGGGTCTCTCCGTCGGGGAGTTCATTCCTCACGGGGATCAGCCCGCTGACCTTCCTCGAGATACCCTTCAGCAAGTGATCGATTCAGTGCCGGGCCTCTCTTCAGAAGAGAGGGCATGGCTGTTTCGTGCTTATGGGACTCCAGCGCTATCGCTGGCTGAGGATCGCTCGGCTGATCGGGCTCTTCGCAATGCGATCCTCGATCGGATCCCCCCTCATATCCTGCATGTTCCAGCAGGAGCTAGGATCATCGACCAGGGAGAGCAGGTTGGATCTCGCCATGTGGCGATGATGCGCGCCATGAAGGGCTCTCTCAATCAAGAGCGACATCTCTGGCACTTCCTCCCCTTGGTGGGAAGCCTGATCTTGGCAGGTCTTGCTGTGAGCTTGGGAGCGATCTACTTCATCCGTCGGCAACCTGAACTGGTGCACTCGGCGCAGAGGCTGGCGCTCTACTTCACGGTCGTACTCCTGACCTTAACGCTCTCGAAAGTAGTGGAGCTGCTGTCACTGGCGCAGGCGCCCGCGACAGCTACACTGGCAGGGGAGTTGGCGGCCTATCCCTGTGTGATCCCCTTTGCGGTGATTCTCCTTGGCGTTCTCCTTTCACCGGAAGTAGCGCTCTTCACGGGTATCTTCTTAAGCGTGCTGCTCTCGTTGAGCCTCTCTGTCGATGTGCCCCGCTTCCTCCTTCTGAACATCATCGCTAGCTTGGTGGCGTGCCTCAGTGCGCGTAGCCTTCGTCGGCGCAAGGATGTGTTCATCGTGGCTTGTAAGACCTGGGTGGCCTGCGTGCCCTTCCTCTGGTCGATCCAGCTGGCCCATGACGTCTGGTGGAGCCGTACCTTTGCGGTTGACCTTTTTGGGACCGCTGTCGCTCTGCTGACCACAGCCATCCTGGTGGTCGGTCTTCTTCCTCTCCTCGAATCTGTCTTCAACCTCCTGACCGACATCACGCTGATGGAGTACATGGATCCCAACAACGAGCTCCTCAGGCGTCTGACGCTTGAAGCTCCGGGTACTTACCAGCACAGTCTGGTGGTCGGCAATCTGGCAGAAGCCGCCGCGGCCGCCATCAGTGCTAATGGGCTCTTCTGTCGTGTGGCCACGCTCTACCACGACGTAGGCAAGCTGATCGGTCCGCATTACTTCACGGAGAACCAGCAGGGTGGTGTCAACATCCACTCCCTCCTCACTCCGACGGAGTCAGCCCAGGTGATTGTGGCCCACGTAACGGAAGGTCTGCAGCTGGCTAAGCAGCATGGGCTGCCTGAAGCGTTCAGTGACATCATCCAAGAGCACCATGGGACCACGCTGGTCTACTACTTCTTCTGCAAACAGCTCGACCTGATGCAGGGGAATACACATCTCGTCCAGGAGCAGAGCTTCCGCTATCCAGGGCCTAAGCCACGCTCTAAGGAGTCTGCGATCATCATGGTTGCGGACTGCTTGGAGGCGGCATCCAGGTCGCTAGAGGAGTTCTCTGAAGTGACCTTAACGGAGCTCGTGGATCGCATTGTCCATGAGAAGGCTGAAGATGGTCAGCTCGACCAGTGCAATCTCACGTTTGAAGAGCTAGGCATGGTCAAACGCGCCATGGTCAAGACGCTCCTGGTAACGAGCCACAGCCGTATCAAATATCCACGACGATTGGCTGAAGTTTAGGGCTGTTTGATGTGCTAAAGCGCATCAAATCGAGCAGCTGATATG
>JBMOFD010000071.1:0-9749 GCA_049314435.1 Chlamydiia bacterium
GCTATCATCCCAATTCCCTGAAGGGAATGGGTGTTCCCGCGCGTCCATTTATAAGGGTGAGCCCGCTAGGTCTCTTTAAAAAGATCCTCGAGAGTCACCTCGTTTGTAATGAGATCCTCAGAGTACATCGTGGGCTTTAGACCAAAGGGCGTGATCATCGAGAAGAACAGCTGCTTGTTGGTACGTGCCTGCCTTTCGAATACCTGAATCTTCCTCTGAAGATCCCTAGAGGTTGCTTTGTCGATTGAAAATGGCCCCTCTGAGCATTTGATTTCACACAGGGTGATCGCCCCATCCGGCCGATCGAAGAGGAGGTCGATCTGAGCTCCTTCTACCTGATCATCGATCTCTTTGCTCTTCGGTCTTGGGGCATACCGCCAGGTCCCTGCAATGGAACCAGGATCGAGCCGCAATGCACGTCGAATGAGATCGATGTGCTTGTAGCAAATCGCCTCAAAAGCAAGTCCCGACCAACTTTTCCAACCGGGTCGGCTGGCTTGTGACAGCCAAAACCCCGTCCTGGACGATTTTTTGGCAAGGCTCTTGAGGTTCGGTTCGATCCAATAGAGATAGAATAGGCTGTACTCATCATCGATCTGGTAGTACAGCCCCTTGTCCTTGTGGCCATAGGGGACTAGGCTGGTGACAAAGCCCGCTTCCTCTAATTGCTGAAGCCGCCGAACGGTGCCACCCCCGTCAGAGAGCTTGGCTTCAGCAATCAGTGCCGCCTGCCCAATGCCACAGCGATGCTGAGCGATCGTTCGAATCAAGTGCAGGTAGGGTTTAGGCTCCTCGAACAAAGAAGCAAAGAGCCGACCGAATTCGTTGACGAGCGGACCATCGCCCTGGAAACAGAGTTCATCAATAGTCTGGTGAGCTGACAGTCCCTTGCGCACAAATGACCAGTAGAGAGGCACCCCTCCTAATACCATGTACAGATCGAGGATCTGTCGATGATTCAGCTGGATGTGCTTGGACTCCAAGAACGATTTGGCCTCACAAAGAGAAAATGGCTTGAGCTGCAGCGTTCGCGTGACCCGGTTGTGGAGCCCTCCCTTGTTGTTGATGATCTTCTCAATGATCCAGGAGGCGGAGGACCCACACACGATCAACTTGACACGATCATCAAAGACCCAATAGCGATTCCAATAGAACTCTAAGGCGGTGAGCAGATTGGACCGAGGCGTGGCCATGCAAGGGAACTCATCGAGAAAGAGCACAATCTTTTGCTCTTTGGGAATGCTCCGCATGGCCACCGTGAGATCTTCAAAAGCATCTCTCCACCGTGCCCGAGGAATGATGGATGGGCTTTGATAGAAGGTCGTGCCGATCTGTTTGGCAAACTCTTCCAGCTGCTCCTTGGAGGAGCCCTTCTGAATCCCCGTCACATGGAAAAATAGGCACGGGAACGAATCCATCAGATGCTTAATGAGGAAGGTCTTGCCAACTCGGCGACGCCCATAAACAGCGATGAACTCTGAGGTCTTGGAGTCAAAGAGCTGCGACAGAATTTCCTTTTCCCTCACCCTCCCTATGATCTTGGCTGCCGCCTCACGCTCGATCGAGCTCTTCTCACCTTCCTGCATATAGTTGGATCCTTTCCTCAGAACGAACAACCGGCCTTTGGATCGCCCCTGTTTGGGGCTTGTCTAACCCGCGGCGTTCAACCTCGTCAATGCCGCGGGTTAGACACAAAGTCTGGTTTAATCCGCCGCTTTTAATTGTATCAACGTGGCGGGTTAAACACAAAATATGGCTTAATCCGCCACGTTGACAAAGTCCAACGCCGCGGGTGCGCACAGCACCAACTCACAACATCGCTACGACGTCCTTTGACGAAGAGGATCGCGCCCTGTTCCAAAAATCTAGCCAATAGTCGCTAGCTCATCCCCCACAAAGACCGGCCCTCGAATAGGTCGCCCGCTCTAGGCGAGAACAGCGCCACCTCGTTAATACAATGATCCAGGAGGCGGAGGACCCACACACGATCAACTTGACACGATCATCAAAGACCCAATAGCGATTCCAATAGAACTCTAAGGCGGTGAGCAGATTGGACCGAGGCGTGGCCATGCAAGGGAACTCATCGAGAAAGAGCACAATCTTTTGCTCTTTGGGAATGCTCCGCATGGCCACCGTGAGATCTTCAAAAGCATCTCTCCACCGTGCCCGAGGAATGATGGATGGGCTTTGATAGAAGGTCGTGCCGATCTGTTTGGCAAACTCTTCCAGCTGCTCCTTGGAGGAGCCCTTCTGAATCCCCGTCACATGGAAAAATAGGCACGGGAACGAATCCATCAGATGCTTAATGAGGAAGGTCTTGCCAACTCGGCGACGCCCATAAACAGCGATGAACTCTGAGGTCTTGGAGTCAAAGAGCTGCGACAGAATTTCCTTTTCCCTCACCCTCCCTATGATCTTGGCTGCCGCCTCACGCTCGATCGAGCTCTTCTCACCTTCCTGCATATAGTTGGATCCTTTCCTCAGAACGAACAACCGGCCTTTGGATCGCCCCTGTTTGGGGCTTGTCTAACCCGCGGCGTTCAACCTCGTCAATGCCGCGGGTTAGACACAAAGTCTGGTTTAATCCGCCGCTTTTAATTGTATCAACGTGGCGGGTTAAACACAAAATATGGCTTAATCCGCCACGTTGACAAAGTCCAACGCCGCGGGTGCGCACAGCACCAACTCACAACATCGCTACGACGTCCTTTGACGAAGAGGATCGCGCCCTGTTCCAAAAATCTAGCCAATAGTCGCTAGCTCATCCCCCACAAAGACCGGCCCTCGAATAGGTCGCCCGCTCTAGGCGAGAACAGCGCCACCTCGTTAATACAATTTTTATTAACCGCAAAACTCCGTCTTTGGGATCCGCTCCGAGACCAGCCGGTTGCGGCATACTCAGATTTTTCATTGAGCAAAGCACCCTCTTGGGCTATGATGATGCCCGCATTTTGTCTGTGAGGATCTCCACTATGACACGTCTATCAAAGCAGGCCCGACGACGCCTGGTTAGTCCACGCCGTCCATCTGTGCCTGGGCAAAAAACTGGCACGAAACGCGACAATCTCCCTCAGGGCTTCAAGGCACATGCCAACGCCGTGAGTGATGGTGCCGCGCTAAATGTATTCATCCCCGTGATTCGGTAAGGTAGGAAACCATGTCTCGTCATCGTAGCTATGGAAAAGGCGGCTCAGGCGCCAAAAAACGTAATGTCCTCAAGCGCTTCGAGCGCATCGCCGTATTGCGCAAGCTTGGTCGCTGGGTAGACGGTGTGAACACTCGTGTATTGGGTCTCCCAAAAACACCTGTAGCGTAAGCACCCTCTGAGCGCGGGCTCTCTAGCCCGCGCCTTCCCTCTCTCTTATGGATATTTCTATTTTCGATAATCAGACCGACATCCCCCTCGGTCACCCCGCAATTGATGAGCTTGTGGCTCTCGTCGTCGAGGGAGAAGCTCAACATGTTGATGAAGTGGCTGTTCACTTCGTCACCAAGGAAGCTAGCGGCGTCTTGCACGATCGCTATTTTCAGGATCCCTCGCCGACCGACTGCATGAGTTTCCCTATGGATGGGCCACTCGAACAGCCTCGCGTTCTAGGGGAAGTATTCGTCTGTCCTCAGGTCGCTCGAGAGTTTGTCCTAGCCGGCGGCACTCTGCCTTTGGATGAGGAAATAGCTCTTTACATCATCCACGGACTGCTTCATCTATTTGGATATGATGACATCGAAGAGCAAGATGTGGCCCGTATGCGGCAACAGGAACATCTGTATCTGGATCGCTGGCGGACGAAAGGGCGCTCGGTGGTCAGCGAAGGAGCTCCTGCTTAGGAGATCTGTATGATCTACGCACTGTTGGCTCTTCTGGCTTTGTTGGGAGTGTTCGCGGCTTCGGCGAGCATGACGGCCCTTCGCGCCATGAGTCGTGGTGAGCTCACACAGCTCATCCACAAACGTAAGGCTCGCTCCTGGTACCAGCGGCTGTTTGCAGCAATCTCTGGCATCCAGGACCTAGATGCCTTGGCCTTTTCCCTTCTCTCTACAGCGCTCATTCTACGTGCACTCTTTGTTGTGCTGTCGGCGGTTCTCCTCAGCGAAGTGCAGTGGGACTTGCCGTCAAACCTCGCCGGTCAACTTGTACATGGGTCCACCCTTGAAGGGATAGGTGAAGTTCTACTCCTACTAGTAAGCTACCTCTTCATTGGGGACTTCCTGCCGAGAGTCTGGGCCCATGCTCATCCCGAACAAGCTCTGCGGATCTGTTCCGGGATCGCTCTCCCTTATCTGCTCTGCTTACTGCCGATCAACGTGATCCTCCTACGGATGGCTCGGATGATCCTGGGAAGGGCCCGCCTTCGCTTGCTCTTCGAGTCTCAAGTGCAAAGCCCAGCCCGACTGCTTGAAGCGATGGAAGCCGCTGAAACAGCCCATGGGCTGCCAAAGCTGGAGCAGGCAGAGCGCAAGCTCCTCTCCTCAGCGGTGACCTTCCGTACAAAAGTAGCTCGTGAAGTGATGGTGCCTCGCATCAAGATGTTCACGCTCCCTGAGAGGACCTCAGTTCAGGAAGCGGCTCGAGTGTGTTTGAGCGAGGGCTACAGCCGCGTTCCTCTCTATGCCGACACCCTCGACCATGTCACAGGCGTTCTGCTTGTCAAGGAGCTGCTCAGGGTCTATAGCGAACAAGATCCAGCCAGCCTGCAGCGCCCCATAGGCTCTCTCGCCAAACCCGTTCTCTTCTGCCCAGAGAACAAACGGATTAGCCTTCTCCTACAGGAGTTCCGAGCACGTCAGGTGCATCTTGCGATCGTGGTGGATGAATATGGTGGCACGGAAGGGCTGCTGACGATCGAAGATATTCTCGAAGAGCTGGTTGGTGACATCGGTGACGAATATGACATCGACGAGGAAGCTCTGTTCTTAGCACAGCCAGGCGGAGCGTGGCTCGTTGATGCGCAGATGGGCATCCTCGATATCGAGGACAAGCTCGGTGTACAGCTGCCTCAGTCAGCCGAGTACGACACCCTCGGCGGTTTCATCTTTCACAAGACAGGGACGATCCCTCAGCCAGGCTACCGTATCCACTGCGACGCGTGTGATCTAGAGATCGTTAGCAGCAGCGAACGTTGCGTGGAACGGGTGCGCATCCGCCTAGCTCCATCCCATCATACTTCTTAGAAAGACTTTCGTGTCCGCAAGCCGCGGCCTAATAGGGCCCATACTCCGCTGGCTGGCTCAAATTGGGAATCAGCACAGCAGGCCCGCTTTCGAGCTGCTGCGTGGCATCGGCAGCTTCTAGATTCTGAATGATCTGGGCGTAGTTGCCCTGAGAGATGTAGAGGCCATTGCCATACACCAAACCGCCGCAAGACTCCTGCCATGTGCTCGTTGAATTCCCTAGTGCGCACCCGTAGAAATTCTCACACCACTGAAGGACCTCCACGACCGGAACGCCTACGCTCACCGCAGAGCCATCATTGGGAACGGCGGCAGGGACTCCACAATAGCCGGGGAACGTTATATTGGTACTAGCGGGCACCGTATAGAACGGCTTTCCACAGAGGACGATCGCACCATATGGGCCCACGACACAGTTCTTGCTCCATACATTGCACATCGTCTCAGACGAAGGAGCCGTCGGCCCGGGAGAGTACTTGAGGTAGAGGCTCAGCTGCTCCACAGCAATCTCACACATCTCCGAAGAAGGGGTAGCAGAAGTGGCTACGGCCGGGGGCGCCAAGGCGGTTGCTGAACGACGAGGGGAGGGGCTGGGCACCCGCGCGAAGGCAACAGACCCTTCATAGGCCACAAGACCTACAAGCACAGTAAAAAACCAACGTGCTGCAATCATGCCTTTACTTACCCCAGAGACGCGCTTGTTAACTCCTTTTCGACAAATAATCATAACTGTCAAGCTACCAGAATACCTGACCCTACTGGCGGGAACTCCGATTAGACACCTCATGCCGCAATCGCCTCTAGGCGCTCAATGGCAATCTAGGGTACCATCTTTGAATGCATTGCTGAGAGTCTGTCCATAGAACGGCTCAGAGAACCAAGTGAGGATGTGCGGATGCGACGTTCGATCTGTGTTTGCGACCCGAGTAGCCTAAGAGCCGGTCAAAGTGGAACCTGGCGCTGGATTTATACCACAGCTGCCCCCCTTCCTAAGGGTGCACGAGTGAAGTTCGACCTGCAGAGTCAGGGGCGCGACATCGACTGGCAAGCCCCGTCTGTGAACCTCAAGGCTAAGCAGAACATCGTCTATGCCATGATGGAGGGACAGGCCCCTCTGGCCGCCAGAGAGGTCGATGTTCCCGACGGGGTCATCCCTCAATATGAATTCACACTGCCAGCGGAACTCAAGGCGGGCGAAAGCCTCGTCATTGTAATCGGCTCTCCTCCTGGGGGCACCAGTAAAGACGGAAACGGCAACCAAGCTCAGAAGGTCGTGCAGCGACGTCGTAGCTTCCTGATCTTTGTCGACCCTAAGGGTAAGGGACAGTACGAACCACCAGAGACCTTCACACTGGATGTTCGTGGCGGACCTCTTGAGCGCATTCGTTTAGTCACACCTTCTCTAGTAGCGAGGAACAAGCGCTTTGACATCCTGGTGCGCTTTGAAGACCAGTTTGGCAACTTGACCAGCCATGCCCCGAGCGGCACGCTCATCGAGCTGAGCTACTCAAATCTGCGCGAGAATCTCAACTGGAAGCTCTTTGTTCCTGAAACGGGCTTCATCAACCTTCCTAACCTCTATTTCAATGAGACGGGGGTCTACCACATCCAGCTGAAGAACCTTCTGACTGGCGATGTCTATCTCTCCTCTCCGGTGAAGTGTCTGCCTGAGGTGCCTCGACATCTCTACTGGGGACTCCTGCATGGTGAGTCGGAGCGTGTGGACAGCACCGACAACATCGAAGCGTGTCTCCGACATTTTAGGGATGATTGTGGATTTAACTTCTTTGCCACTTCTCCCTTCGACACCGAAGAGGAGACCAGCAACGAACTGTGGAAGAACATCTCCTCCAACGTGAGTGAATTCAATGAGGATGAGCGCTTCTGCTGCATGCTGGGCATGCAATGGTCTGGAGAGACTCCACAGGAGGGTCTCCGACAGTTCCTCTACTGCAAAGATAGCAAGCCGCTCCTGCGCAAGGCCGAACTCAAGAACAACGCCCTGGGTAAGATCTACCGCAGCCATACGCCTAAGGAACTGCTGAGTATTCCGCAGTTCACGATGGGCTCCAAGAGCGTCTACGATTTTTCTCAATGGTCCCCTGAATTTGAGCGCGTGGTCGAAATCTACAATGCTTGGGGTTCCTCCGAATGTACGGCCAAGGATCCTTGTGGGTCTTCCATGCCGATTGCGCACGAAGGCAAAAAGGGCATTTCTGGTGTAGCCGAAGGAGCCGTCCAAAAGGCTCTGGCTGCGAACTGCCGCTTTGGCTTTGTCGCTGGAGGTCTGGATGACCGTGGAGTCTTCTCCTCGTTCTACGACGGTGGCCAGATCCAATATTACCCTGGTCTGACGGCGATCCTAGCGACCGCTTACACACGCGATGCTCTGTTTGACGCCCTGCAGAAGCGCAGCTGCTATGCTACGACGGGCATGCGGATCCTTGTGGGGATCCAGCTGGCAGGGGCCACCATGGGTCAAGAGCTCGATGGCAAGCTCAAGCCCGGTCTCTACTACAATCGACACATCACGGGCTATGTAGCTGGTACGGCAGAGATCGAGCGGATTGAACTGATCCGCAATGGAGAGATCTGTCATCAGTGGAACTGCCCAGCAACCCACTTTGAATTCTCCTGGGACGATAACGAAGATTTTCGTAACTTCGCCTACATCCCCGAGGATGGGAAGCCTCCCTTCCTCTACTACTACCTGCGCGTCTTGCAGAAAGATGGCCATATGGCGTGGTCGTCACCTCTATGGATCGACTTCCATCCACATGAGGAGTTCCCGATCCAAGCTAGGTCGAAGACGAAGCGCGTTGTTGGGGACCCCAAGAGTAAGCCCAAGGCAGCGGCCAAGGAATAGACCATGGACTCTACACGCTACGCGTCACAGGCTCCAGCCACGATCCAGCAGTTGTTCGGTCAGATCGCCAAACGGTACGATCTGACCAACTCTCTGCTCTCCTTTGGATTGCATCGGGTATGGAATCGTCGACTTGCCCAAAAGATCCTTGAATGTACACCGACCTGTGTGGTCGATCTCTGCTGTGGTACGGGAGAGATCGCTCGTGCCTTCCTCACCCAAAGCCAGCGGACGTCTGTGCAGATCACCTGTGTGGATTTCTGCCCATCTATGCTGGCTCTCGCCACGGACAAACTAGCGCCTTGGGCAGCACGTGGCCATCAGCTGACCTATGTCGTGGCCGACGTACAGCAGCTTCCCCTGCCCGACGGGCTGTTTGATGCGGCCACCATGGCATATGGCATCAGGAATGTGGCGAGCCCTGATCTGGCTCTACAGGAGGCTCATCGCGTTCTACGGGATGGAGGTCAACTCGCTATTTTGGAGCTCACACGCCCTCGTTCTGCCATCTTGAAGTTCTTTCATCGCGGCTATACCCGGTGGGGCATTCCACTGCTGGGAAGCTTGACAACCTCCTCGAGAGCGGCATATTGCTACCTGGGACAGAGCATTCAGGGTTTTTTAGATCCTGTCGACCTAGCCAAACGCATGGAAGCCGCTGGCTTTGGAGAGGTGGAGATCTTGCCTCTTCTTGGGGGCGCAGCCACTCTACTGGTGGGAACCAAAGGCTCAGTTCCAAGCGCAACAGACTCATAGGGAGCGCGGTCTCTTCTCTGCTCAATGCGGCAGGGAACGCTGCGTCAAGTTGATGAATAGAGACCACCCTCTTTTGGTTGTTGAACGTCTGGTCAAGGAGTTCAAAGGCACGAGCCAACCGTTCCGAGCCGTGGATGATGTATCGCTTCAAGTATTTCCAGGAGAGTGCCTCGGTCTCTTAGGCCCCAATGGAGCTGGCAAGACAACGACCATCCGTTGTATCTGCGGTCAGATCGAACCTTCGGCAGGAGAGATCCAGCTCCATGGGATCTCCATGCTCAGAGACCCCCGCAAAGCCAGGATGCATCTGGGCGTTGTCCCTCAGCACGATGCCATCGAGAATGAGTTCACAGTGATCGAGCAGCTGAGCAACTACGGGCTCTACTTCGGGATGCGTTCCCGCGACATTGCCACACGAGCTAAGGATCTGCTGGAGCGCTTTTCGCTCGCTGATAGAGCACAAGCCCATCCGGAGTCTCTCTCTGGCGGGATGAAGCGGCGCCTGATGTTTGCTCGAGCCCTTCTCACAGATCCCTCTGTGCTGATCCTCGATGAACCGACCAGTGGTCTGGACCCTCATGCTCGGCAGGTTCTCTGGGGAGAGATCGCGGCAGCTAAAAAGGACGGACGGGGGATTTTGCTGACGACCCACTATATGGGCGAAGCAGAACGGCTCTGCGACCGCGTAGCGCTCATCAACCACGGGCGCATTGTCGACCTGGGAACGCCTCAAGAACTGATCCGTCGCCACGTGCGCGATCCTCTCGTGCAGGAGGAGCTTCGTCCTGGGATCTGGTGGGAGCGTCCTGCTAACTTGGAAGATGTCTTTTTCAAGATCACAGGATCTCAGATCTACAAGGAGGATGCCGGTGAGTAGTCTTTCGCTTCGAGGAGTCCTGCGGATCTGGACACGTTTTGGTCGGATGCTGATCCGGCATCCAACGGGTCAGGC
>JBMOFD010000072.1:0-9478 GCA_049314435.1 Chlamydiia bacterium
TTTGCTTCCTCGATCAGTACCAGGGGATGGTGGGAAACGCTCTTGAGAGCATTCCCGTGCTAGAGCCTGCCAAGTTTTCGCTACTTGCCGGGGAGCTGGAGAGCGTTTCACCAACCCGCCCTTCAAGCAGTTGACTCGGATCACCGAATTCTGGTCGTTGAAGATGGCAAAGTAGTGCGGCTCGGTCTTGGTGCCCTCCACCGCAATGACAAATAGCTTGCGGTAGCGCCTGTCGCCAAGAGGCCTTTCAAACTGTCGTCTCTTTGGCGGCATCAATCGTCCTCTCCGCGCGCCTCGGCGTCCGGATCGGACAGCGTCCCGCCGAGGAGAATGCGGGGGATCCCACCCATGCGACCTTGTAGGTAGCTTTTCCGGATGTCTTTGTCGTAGCGAATGTCCTTGTATTCGCTAAAGGAAACAAGGGTCGAGACACCCTGAGCGCTGCGCTCAACCACCCACATTTCATCCCGGCGCAACAACTCTTGGTCCATGAGGAGCACATCGTGCGTCGTCAGCAACAGCTGTGTCCTCGTTTCAGATGAGCAACTCGCTAAATAGGTTTCTATGAGCCTGCGGGTCAGCAAGGCATGGAGACTGCGATCGACCTCATCGATCACGTAGACCTTCTTCGAAGCTTGCTGCATCGAGAGCTCCAGAAAGGCTGGCAGCAGGTCGATGATCCGTTGCGAACCATCTGACTCCTGCCGGATCTCAAATTTAGCCTCCGTCCCATCCGCCTTGGCATGGTACGCAACCAACTTCTTAGCGATCAGTTCACCACCCTTACGGGTCACCACAAACCGCTCATGGCTCGGTTCTGTCAGGAGTCGTACGGTCATGCCCTCTTTGACATCCTCCTGAAGCTTAATCTTCAGCGTCTCAGGCAATGGGATGTTCTCGAATGGCAGCTCTTCGCCGCCCAAATGGGTGATACCCGTATCGAGCTGTCGTAACATCTGATTGAGGGTCGTGTACAGAGGATGGTCCTCATCGAGGAACTGCTCGAAGGCTCCAAAGCGCGAATC
Source organism: Chlamydiia bacterium (assembly GCA_049314435.1). Taxonomy (GTDB): domain Bacteria; phylum Chlamydiota; class Chlamydiia; order Chlamydiales; family JBMOFD01; genus JBMOFD01. The sequence goes on from JBMOFD010000072.1 coordinate 1,026, forward strand.
CGGGGCAACGAGCTCAAGAGTGTCCTTGAACCAATTGTAAACCGGCCTAAACGCATCGACCTTCTGGGACACCGAATTCGTCAGAAAAAGCTGATTATCCCGAGTGCCCTGAAAGGCAAACTTCAAAAACTGATCTTGACCGAGGGAAGGGTCAAAATTGGGTTGGCCATGGCGACGATCATAGAGAACCCGTTCACTGGTGCTCGTGATCAGAACCAGCTTCTCCTCCAGAACGACCTTCCTGGTCACCGCAAAGCTAAACTCGTAGATGACGTCGTCGATCAGCAATTCAAAGGCAAACCGCGAGGGTTGCTCTGCTCCCTCAGCACCCAATCGAAACGCCTCAACGGGGATCAGGCTATCGGGCTGGGTTCCCTTCACGACCAAGGTCTTGGCAAAACTAAGTGCTTTGAAAAGGTTGGTCTTACCCGATGCATTCCCCCCATAGATCGCCGCGATAGGCAGCACTCTCATCTGATACTTGCCCACGCTGGGAATTCGCTCCCCGTGTTGGCGCTCCCGGCTGGCTACCATGGAGAAGGTGGCCTGATCGCGGAACGACATCCAGTTTTCTACCGAGAAGCTGACGATCATCCTGCCGATCCTTAATGTGGAAATTCCGTCGATTCACACCTTTAATATGGGTCTCTTTAGCAGAATAGTCAGCCTAAACGAGAAACTATCTCGTTAGACAGGCTTGTCACAGACAGCGACCCTGAATGGGGGCACTGTCTGTGACAAGGTCTACGCTCTTGAATCGTCGAATCGGAAAGGTCGAGCCCGCTGCTGACTAGAGCAACGTGAACTGCATATCTACCAGGCGAGACGACGGACGTGCGATCTCTAACTTGTAGATCGGGATGGCACTAGGCAGCATCTGCTCTAACATGGGGCATCGCTGCATCGCTGGGATGAGGATGCAGAGAGGCTGGCCTGTGGGCAGCCTCTCTGTCAGATCCTTCGCTAGATCGCTCTGGATCGACTGCAGCTCCGCTGTGTCATACAGAACGATACCCATCCGACGAAGGATCGGTATGAGCCATCGTGCGGGCACAGATTCCTTTGGCAAGTAGAAGCGGTAGTTCTGGTGGAAGCCAGCCAGCAGGAACAGATCTGCCCACTGACAGCTCCCCAGCACGAGGAGCCGAGGCTCGTAAGTCAGCAGACTCACAACAGGCTCTTCTCCCGATTGCTGAATTTTCACAAATGGCATGTAGAGGCTGCGGCTCAACGTATGCAGCAACCGATCGGGCACCGAGCGTGCTAACCGATAGGCCACCACGGCACAGAGCAATCCGAGCACGCCAAAGACCTGGCTTGGCGTGAGGTCCAGACCGTTACCTAGTAGATAGAAGAACCCCGAAGCCAACGCTACGCCGACAAAGCTCAGGAAGCTTGCAGCAGCCACTGCTTGTCCCCGACGTTGAGGATGGGCTGAGTACTGAACATAAGAATCGAGCGGGATCTGGTACATTCCACCAAATACCCCTACCAAAAAGAGAAGAGGGACTACGGCCCAGAGAGTCCATCCAAGCAATCCAAGTAGAACGAGCATGACTGCGATGCCGGCGGCCCCGATGACGGAGAGACCCAACTGCACGTCCCGTCCGCTGATCTTACCAGCCAGAATGGAGCCAGCACCGATCCCCAACATCACAATGAGGAAGAGGAACCCTCCGTCGACATCGGACAAGCCAAGCGACTGCATCGCAAAGGGCACCACGTTCATCTGCACGCAGGCCGCAGCAAAGAGGAAGAATGACGAACCCAGAATGGCAGTAGCCAGGAAGGGTGTCTCTCGTGCCTCAAACAGCGAGGTCTTGATGTCTTTGATGAAGTGGGGAGAGACCTTTCGATCACTGCCACTCGGTGGCGTATAGGGAATCTTGAGGCTCGACCACAGGCCAGCTATCGCCACCAGAACGCATATCAGCGCACAAATGGTGAAGCGACGTCCCGACAGGTATGTGAAGGATGAAGCCAGGCCAGTTCCGAAGATCACAGCACTATAAGTGAAACTCGTCACCATGCCGTTGGCCTTACTGATCCCCTCCGTGGGAACCAGCTCAGGCACAATCCCATACTTGCTTGGGCCAAACAGAGCAGACTGTGCCCCCAACAAGAAGAGCACGGTATAGCTCGCCCACGCGCTTCGAGTGAAAAAGGCCAGGACACCGAATCCAGCAATGATCACCTCTAGGACCTTGGTCCAGACGGTGATCCTTGATTTGCTGTACTGATCGGCAAGGATCCCAGCGGTTCCGCTGAGAAGAAGAAAGGGTATGACGAACACCGCTCCCGCAGCTGCCACCACTGTGTTGGCAGACTGGGGCCCCTGATCGTCAATCAAAAGAAAGACCAGGAAAAATTTATAGAGGTTGTCGTTCAACGCACCCAGAAACTGGGTGATGTTGAGATACATGAATGGCGTAAGACTCAACTTCCGCAGATTGGCAAACAAACCTAAAAACTCTCCCTATGACTCCCGCTCCGACCTCAGTTTAGGGAAGCTGACCGTTGCAAGCAATCCTGTAAATGCAAAATTTTGTAGACAGACAGTAGGCCAGCCTGCTTGGGATCTGCTTCACACTGATGTGTGCACCCTATTCAGCGTCTGGCTAGCACCTTGTCTGCGTCTAGAACTCAAGATCAGGCTATATAACAACTGGTGACCATTCTGATGGTTGACTCGTCGAACAGAGGGGATTCTATGCTTCCGGCGCTCACGGTATCCGTTGAACTTCCCAGCACGACAGTCTCCCGCAAGCAACTCGATCATTTGGAATTGCAGATAGGTGGCATCCCTGAGGGAACGGAGGCACTTGCCCTCTACATCTTCGACGACGACACGCCCCCTTGCCGATTGAAGCAAGCGCAGACCAGCGGCACCAAGCCCGATGCGTTTGTCCAGGGCTGGGTTGAGAAATATGGGGAGCAGCAACTATTGCAGTGGCCCGTTCCCTTTGTGCATGCGATCATCTGGCAGTGGCCGCTAGATCAAGCTGCATCCTCCATACGTGTTCAGCTCGATCATGCACCCAAAGAAGTCGTCTACGGTCCCAACTCGGCCAATCATCCGGTCTGGACTCCCTTTGAACCACCCACCGGCGATCCAATCGTTCACCATTACCAGTTCAAGGTCTTGGCTCTGAGAGGCTCATCATCGCCGCCCTCTATGGGCACTCCATTCAAAGCTAGCCTTTGGGATCAGCTCAAAGAACAGGCCCTTGCAGAGGGGGAAACTGTGTACAGCCTCCTCAACGCCCAGATCCAAAAATAGCCGGCCCGATGGCCGATTCTACAAACGCTGCTCCAAGGAGCCCTCATGTTCTCTGCCGCCTTGAACCCCACCGCGGTCGCCATCGGCATCCTGGCTCTTGGAGCCACCTTATTCGCCGAGCCTGCCTGGATCAAGGAGAGCAATCAGAATGCCGAGGTACTGCTTAAGGTCATCGCTGAGTTTTCTCCTGAAGTAGCTGATCATCTGGGTGTTCAAGGCCTTGATGAGGAAATCTGCGATCTCCGTCCCCATCTGTATGAGCGCTCACTCAAGGCGATGAAAGAGGCATCAGAGGAACTTAAGACACGATTAGACCACGCCCAAGATCCACGCATTTGCCAGGATCTCGAGATCCTCATCCAAGCGGCGGAGGAGGCTTGTCATACAGCTGAACTTGAGCATCAATACATGCTGCCCTACTTCGACATCGCCGAGACTGAGTTCACCGGCATCCGCTATCTCATCGATCCGCAGATACCCAAAGAGCGCCAGGCCGCAGCTGTGGTGAGACTACGAAAGTATGCAGGGATGGGAGGTCAACCACTCACTCAACTAGCAGAGCAACAGTCCACCGCACGCCTTAGCAATACGAAGTTGATCGGCCCCTATGTAGAAGAGGTAAAGCGCAGTCTGGCCAACACAGACACCTACCTAGAGGGCATCCGAGATCTGTTTACCAACAGCGGCCTGCAGGGCTGGGAAGAGCCCTATGCTCAGTTGAGTCAGCAGCTCCATGACTATGATGATTGGGTGAACAAGAACATCCTGCCACGTGCGCGCACCGATCATCGCTTACCAGAACCGATCTATGCCGACAGGCTGCACCAGGTGGGTGTCGATATCAGCCCAGAGCATCTCATGGGGATAGCGCAGTTTTCCTTCAGCGAAATCCAGCACCAAATGGAGGCTCTAGCTCCCCTCGTCGCCAAGGAAAAGGGCTATGCCAGCCATGATTACCGCGATGTGATCCGCGAGCTCAAACAGAAACAGATCCAAGGTGAGGAGATCCTCCCCTTCTACAAGCAACGGCTAGCAGAGATCGAAGAGATCATCCGGACTCAGCACATAGTCACCCTGCCCGATCGCGAAGCACGGATCCGCTTGGCATCACTCGCTGAAACCGCTGCCGTCCCCTCGCCACATATGATCGCGCCTCCTCTCGTCGGCAATACGGGTCAGTATGGGGAATTTGTGCTGCCTCTCGATCTACCCTCCGACGAGGGCATGCCAGCCGTAAAATTAGATGACTTCGCCTTCGATGCCGCTGCCTGGACATTGACAGCCCACGAAGCGCGTCCTGGGCATGAGCTCCAGTTCGCCTCCATCGTCGAGCAGGGGACCTCCATCGCACGCACGATCTTCGCACGCACGAGCGTCAACACCGAGGGGTGGGCCCTCTATGCAGAAGCTGAGATGCAGCCCTACGAACCTCTAGATGGGCAGCTGATCACGTTGCAGCTGAGGCTTCATCGCGCCGCTCGGGCATTCCTAGACCCCATGGTGAATCTGGGCATGATCGAGCCTGACCAAGCAAGAGCGTTCCTTGAGCGGGAGGTCGCGCTCTCCCCTACATGGGCCAAGCAGGACGTCCAGCGCTACATGTTCATGGCACCCGGACAAGCAACCAGCTATTTCTATGGATATATGCGTCTCATGCAGCTGCGGGGTGAAACCGAGGTGCTACTCGGCACCCAGTTCAATCGTCAGAAGTTCAATGACTTCATCCTTACCCAAGGACTCCTGCCGCCAGACCTTCTCAAAAAGGCCGTGAAGGAGGAATTTGTTCCGAGCCAACGAATATCGCAATATGCAGACCCCCAGCTAACGACTCACCAATGAGGCTGCTGCAGGACTTAGCGTCCAGCTGACCTGCTCCTTGACTCTACCTATTAGATAGGTTATACAACCTATTATGTAGGTAGAGATGCTGGAGTATCTTTTTTCAAATAAGAATGTGGAAAGGGTGCTGATGTACCTCCACCTTCACGGCAAGGCTAATGCCTCAGAGTTAAGTAGAGCTTTTTCGTGCTCTGTTGATCCAATTCAAAAAACTCTCGCTAAACTTGAGGCTGGGGGTTTGCTTGTTAGCTTTCTTGAGGGGCGAACACGCGTATTCCAATGGAACCCACGCTATCCGTTTTTACAAGAGATCCAAGCCCTAGCAATACAGGCTTATCGCTTTGTGCCGGCAGACATTCAGGAGTCCTGCTACCAAATCCATAAGCGAAAGCGTCCACGAAGGTGTGGAAAGCCTCTTCGCATAACTCGCGAGGGCCTTGATGAATCTCTCTAACATAGCCTTGGTAGATCTGGCTGCGCTAGTGTCCGAAACACTAAGGAAGTACCACATCGACGCGGTGCTGGTAGGTGGGGCCTGTGTGTCGATCTATAGCGATAATCGCTATGAATCGTCGGACCTAGATTTTGTGTGCTACCAGAGCTTGAATGCCATCGAAGCGGCTTTGCGCGAGCTACATTTTGTCAGGCAGGGACGCCTTTTTACCCATAGAGAGTGTCCCTATTTTCTCGACTTTGTTAACCCTCCGGTGGCCATCGGTCATGAGCCAATCCACCAGTTCAATCTATTGAAAACCGCCAACGGCTGCATTAAGCTGCTCTCTCCGACTGACTGTGTGAAGGACAGATTGGCAGCGTTCTTCCATTGGAAGGACATTCAGTCTCTAGAGCAAGCCATTATGATAGCCAAAGAGACCGACATCGACTTGGACCAGGTGAAGCAATGGGCGCGTTCAGAGGATCAGGCCGACAAGTTGGAGACCTTTCTTACAAAGTTGGGTGCTCCTTGAAACTGCCTTTCAGTCGGTAATTGGTGCGCATCAACGCTAGGTGACGTCAAAAAAAGACGTCAGCTGACTTGCTCGGCGCATGGAGAAGCCCCCTCGCTATGTATACTGTGCTCAACCGGATCCAGGATTGCCCACCCCATGTCCCTTCGATTGCACGTCAGTAACCGACTGGAACGCCTGGCAGAGGCCCTCCATAGAAAGATCGCTGGGGAACAGGTGTCTTGGGGCACCCGATGCTGGATCGTGGTACCTAGCCCAGCTATGCGCCTCTGGCTGGAAGAGTGGTTCTGTACCAACTCCGGCGTCTTCCTCGGACCCGAGTTCTGCATGTTGGATGAACTACCCGACCGCCTTAACTTACCAGGACGTCGCTCCCCTCTGCCCATCGAACTAGGGACCTGCCTAGAAGCGCGTCTAGCGCAACAGCAGCCCCAGCTCGACCCTCAGGCCCTCCACGGCCTTGCACGATCGCTGGGGCTGCTCTTTGGACAGTACGCTGTCTTCGGACAGCATCTCGTGCAGAACTGGCATGAGGAGGTGGAAGATTGGCAGGCTCTTCTATGGAAAGAGCTCTTCGGACCCACTGCCTCTTGGATGTGCACCGTGGATCGGCTGCGTGGCACCATCCCACCTCTTGAGAACTTGCAGATCCATGTCATCGGTCAATCGAGTCCTCCACCCGCCTATGTTCCTTTCCTACAGCGGCTGGCTGAGCACTGCCCAGTCCATGTGTACCATCTGTGTCCGTCGACAGGATGGTTCGGGGATCTTCGCTCTGGTAAGGAACTCAGTGGACTCAAACGTCGGTGGGAAGCCCAGGGTCTGAGTCTCTCTGCACAGATGGGTCTGGAGGAGATGATCCTGCAGGAGCAACCGCTCCTGGCCGACCTGGGTCGGCTCCATCGTCTTACGCAGCTCCAGTGGGCCGAGATCTGGAGCTCCGACCAGGTAGAAGATCTGGGTGTTGATCCTACAGAAGACTCCTCTTCTCTCCTCTCCGCTTTGCAGTCAGATCTCTTCTGGATGAAGGTTCCAGACGCCCTCGTCCAGAGAGAGCCTGACTGCAGCGTCTCGGTTCACCTCTGTCGCTCTACGATCGTGCAAGTCGAAGCTCTCCAGCAATCGATCGCGCACTTCCTCCAAGAGCATCCTGACTGCAGCTGGTCGGAGATCTTGATCACAGGGCCATCGATCGACCAGCTGCGCATGCTCTTGGAGTCGGTGTTTCGAGAGGTGCAGTGGCCCCTGCGTTGGGTCGATGGCGGGGAGCTGACACCTCTAGCTCAATGGTGGCAGGCCCTCTTGAACCTGCCCTTCCAGCGTGCCTCGACTGTGGAGGTCAGCAGCCTACTGCTCCACCCTGTACTGGTGGAGGCGTGTGGGTGGGATCAGGAGCAGCAGCAAGAGCTCGCTCTACTGCTCACTCAGTGGAAGGTCTGGTGGGGATGGGATCGGGATCATCGCGCCTCTTGGCTCCAACGAGAATTGGGGCTCACACTCCCGGATCATCCTCATGAAGCCTTGGGCACTTGGCTGCAGAGAATTCGTGATCTTTTCTCGGCACACTGTGGCGATCCCGATCGCTGGTTCTGCGACAGCTCACTCCTCCCTCAGGTGGGACAGCTGCTGGATGCCTTAGGGCAGATCCATCTCTTCTGTCGTGATCTTCTGGCTGAAGAATTCACGACAGTGGGAGCAGTCGCACGACGCCTCCTGGCTCTCTGTGAGTCTCTGGGACTTGTGGACCGCTGGAGTGAGGATCCAGCTCTACGCGTTCTCAGAGGCATTGCCTGTAACCAGGTGCTCGAGGAGCAGCGACTCAAGAGCGATAGCTGCTGCAACTGGCTGCGCTCCTCCCTGCAGATCTCCACACCAGAGGGTCGCCGTGATGGTATTTGGGTAGGAGGGTTAGCAGCCGTGCGAGGGATCCCGGCACGCGCCATCTTCATCGTCGGCATGGATGAGGACTCCTTCCCCTCGCCCTGGTATCCAGAACCACTCAATCGCCTTGAGGGCACCGATCAGTTCCCCTCACGCGGAGAATATGATCGGCTCTGCCTGCTTGAGGCGATCCTTGGAGCGCGTGATCGCCTGGCGATCTTTGTGGCATGTCGCGCCGATCTGGCCTCTCGTCGAGGCCCCAGCGCGAGTGTTCAAAGGCTCATCGAGTATCTACAAAAGGCCTATGGATGCTCCGAAGCGCAGTTGATCGTGCACCATCATGCGTCTCTTGGGATACCTCTCCAGGAGAGCTCTCTGCCTGGCGGAGTCCTCAAAGAAGAGGCCCAGGAGAGCGCTCTTATTGAACCCTCTCAGGTAGCCTTAAGCACGCTCTCTAGATCGATTCAGAATCCACTCCACAGCTT
>JBMOFD010000073.1:0-8960 GCA_049314435.1 Chlamydiia bacterium
GCGCTGCGGTGGCCCGAATCGATGTAGGATCATTTGGGGATCGATGAAGATGCGGTCGATGCCGGAGCGTCGCATGGAGCAAAAAAGGGACTCATGCTCGCAAGTGACCGGGTAGGGAGACCATCCGGAGTGTAACGTTGTGAGGGGCGCGTTCGACCCCCGGAATTGTTCAAATAGCGAAACGATCTCGGATCTGGTCTGTAGCAGCTCCTGCGCCTCTAGCTCCATCTCCGGTGTGACGGTGGCAGAAAATGAAAAGGAGAGCATGGCGGACGACCGGTAGAGGGCAAGTCCTCCGAACGCGGAACGGACGGGGATCAGATCTTGTCCACGTTTGGGTAGGTACTGGCTAGATCGTCTTACTGTGAACCATCGGTCTCCGAGGAACTCTGGTCCTAGAGGAAGCTGCTCATCTCTGAGCGCATAATAGTCGTAGTAGAAGCCGTATTGATCGATGCCGAACGCCGTGATGACATCCCAATCATCTCGGTACACGTGATAGAGCAGGCGATCGATGGGCCACACATCGGGGATGTCGAGGTCGGCCATGACGATGAAATCGAAGGGCGGGAAGGAGGGATCTCTGGCCTGCTCCAGCATTTTGTTTCTGGCCCATGCGATGCCTTCAAATCGGCATGGCCTGCTCACGCGGTCACGGATGGTTGTCATGACCTGAAGGGAGGCTTCATCGATGACCTCACAGCGGACCTTCACTTTTGGGTTGGTTGCTGCCCACTCGTTCAGCAGGACCGCTGTCTCATCGGTCGAGTTGTTCTCGTAGATGACGACTCGGTAGTCCTCGAACCGTGCGCCTAGGCCTTCTGCAGAGAGCCGCACAGCAGGCAGGGCTTGGGCGCAGTTTTTGGCTGCTCCGCAGATCAACAGGGTGCCTGTGGATGAAGATGTTATGGTAAAAGGCTCGGAGGCCAAACTGGCAGGTCCCAGAGCGACCAGCAGCAGGAGCATAATTTTCGTCAAAGAGCTTCTGTCGATTTGTATGGTAGTTCTTGACAGGGGTCACGTGTTGGTTCTATTTTCAGGACTAAAACCCCCTATAGAATGGACCTTCATCGTGCCATCAGACCCTATGATATCTCCTGCAGCCCAATCCAATCGAGCCCCGCGATCCAAGAGACCGTCCAAGCACAAGCGTTTGCTCGCGGTGCATATCTTGGGCGCCATGGCGCTTCTCCAGAGTTTTGATGCGCTGGCCACCACAGTGACTAATAGCGGTGATGCAGGCGCCGGTTCTTACCGACAGGCTGTCACCGATGTGAATGCGGGCATCAACACTCCGTCCACTATTACCTTTAGTGCTGCTCAGGCCATTACTGCGCTGTCGGCCATGCCGACGATTACCAATGCAGTCTTGTCGACCGTCACCTCCCCGGCGCCATCGTCGGTCACTGGTGCTTTTGATCTCCTTCACCTGGCGCCATCCTCGGGCACTATGGATGTGATCTTCACGGATGTGACCTATGGCGCGGGCAGTGGGTCGGCTACTTTAAGTAATGCCTCAGCGGCCTTTGTTTCTGGTGGGCTGAACGTCGGGACCATTACTCTGGACTCAGGTCAGCTGTCCTTTCCTAGCACGGTCACGATAGGCGCTACCGGTTTTGTCACCAGCTTAGCCAGTGGGGGATCCGACCCTTCCTTCACGCTCAATAATGCCTCTGCCACGAAAACTGTGGCTGGAACATGGTCTTTGGGCACCGCAACCTGGTTTCAGGCAGCATCGGCGAGCAGATTGCAGCTGAGCGGCGTCATTTCAGGGGCGGGCTCTCTTAAAGTATCCGATGCGGGTACGGTGGCCTTGAACTCCATCAATACCTATTCAGGAGGGACCACTCTCCTCACTGGGACTCTAGAGTTAATGACCAACGCCACGATCGGTAGTGGCACGCTCACCATGAATGGTGCGACCACATTGAAAGCGTCGGGCACTACATCGCTCTCCAATGCGGTCCAGTTGATCGATGACTACTCCGGTATTGTATACATGGATGTAGACGCTACCAAAACCCTCACGCTTTCAGGTTCGATTAGCGACTCCAGTGGTGCCGCGCCGATCAGCAAGATAGGTGATGGAACGCTCGTGCTGTCTGGAAGCAGCAGCTGGGCTGGGGGGATCCAGATCGAGGCTGGTGAGGTGGTTGCCGACACAAGCAACACGGCCCTGGGCACTGGCATTGCCTTCCTATCTAATAACGGAGTCACCCTCTCTTTCAATGGTACACCCACGCTCGCCAATACCATTCAGTTTGAGTCTGGTGGTACGACGCCGCTTTTGAGTGCCGGTGCTGGTGATGTGGCCACCCTAACTGGGCCCTTTGTTGGTGCTAGTTTTGAGAAGGTAGGGGCGGGGACGGTCGTTACGCAGAACGCTAACGGTTCCTACACCAGCGACCTCACGGTCAGTGGAGGAAGCCTACAGGTCTCAGGTGCTTCGGCGACTTTGGGGACTGGCATCATTACCTTAGATGTTGGTGGATCAATAGGGTCTCGTGGTGCAGATGATGTAACGATTGCGAATCATATCGTCCTGAATGGCACAGACACGACCACGCCTAGCTTCTTCATGGATACGGGCGATCTAGACCTTACAGGGATCGTGTCGGGTACCGGCGCCTTGTATGTTCAGGGATCGGTAGGGGATGAGCTCCTCGCAATCCCTATTGGGACTGTGAACACCTTCTCAGGTGTTATCAAGATCGACAATGGTGCTCTTTTGGCTGATGGCGATGGTCTTGGGCCCACTTCCAACAACGTGATCCTAACAAACGACGGGGCCTACTGGTATGGAGCAGCTTGCGCTCTGCAGGACCGTACTCTCACCATAGCGGCTGCGGATACTGGAGCTCTGGATCCTAACGGTTTCAATGCTGCGATGCCCGCCACCAGCGGTACGGGTACCCTCACTCTGTCATCAGCATCAGGTAACCCAGGCTATCTGACAGGCTGGACTGCCAGCAGTTTCCCCACGATCATCGACCCGAGCGGTCTCTATGTAGATGCCACGGGTGTTTCCGTCACCATGACCACGGATCAGGTCTGCACGACCGATTCCACGAACCCCACCTTCACCCAGTCAATACCCATTTCCTCTGTAGATGATACAACGACCTTCTCGGTCCGTAGGTGTGGAACGGGTGCCTATGAAGTGCTATCCACAGCCCAGATAGGAACAGGGTATATTGAAGTCATTGAAGCTACATTGAATCTTAGTACCCCATCGATCCCTGTAGGGGGGGCAGCTCCTAACGGTGCGACACTATACGATTCAACGCTTACGCTTAGTAATTCCCTCGACCTGAGCCCGACTCCTATCATTTCCGTTGTGACCTCAGGGACCAACACTGTTCAACACACCGGTGCGGGTCTCACGAGCAGTCTCGGATCTTTAAGTGGTGATGCCCTTACGATTAGCACAGGGACGTTCAACCTCACGGCTAATAACAGTGCTTACAGCAGTGGAGTGACTGTAGGAACGACTCTGGTATTCACGGATGTCAACGGTGCTGGTGTGGGTACCATTACGACGACCGATCCCAGCATATTCGAGTTCCCCACTAGCGGCACATTCGTTAACGATGTGGTTCTTGGAGGGCCGCTGACCGAAACGGTAGCGTCTGGGATCTCACTGATAAGCACTGGCAATCTGAGCGGTGCGCAGGTTCTGACCAGCGATGGACCGGGGACGCTCTCTCTCAGAGGGAACAACTCTCATGCCGGCAACGTGGTAACGGCAGGCACATTCAATATCGCTTCCGACAGCAACTTGGGGTCCACCAGTGCTGATCTTACCATTGGGGGCGCGACGCTGCAGTTCGGTGGATCGGCCCAGATGAACAGTCAAAGGAGTGTGACCTTGACTGGAGCTACGGTGATCGATGCGCAGGGATACGCACCCTCCATTGGTGGTCCGATTAGTGGCTCAGCTCCTATCACCAAGAGTGGGGGAGGCACTCTGACATTAGACGGCACAAGCACCGGCTATACAGGGACCCTCACGATTGCGGGAGGTACACTCAGCGTGAATGGAGCGCTAGACGGACCTGGTTCGCAGGTGGTAGTGAACAGCGGAGCGACCGTAAAGGGTTCGGGCGCGATCCTACAGCTTCAGGTCAACGGTACCATCAACTCTAGCGGGACTAATGCTCTAGCAATAGGCGACACGTTGACGATGGGTCTAACTGGCACGATGGGGACGGTCATTACTCCTAGGGCCTCATCCAATTTCACAGCTGGTGAAAGCGCGACGGTCGCTGGTACGCTGAACACAAACATATCGTTCCAGGGAGGAGGAGCCTTTATTGTTGGAGCCCGATACCCGATCGTTACATCTCCAATTGTCGCCGGTCGGTTCAACACGGTGAATTTGACGGGAAATGTAGGCACAGGTGCAACACTGACAACCGTAAGTCGTAGCCAAGGGGAGTGCTGTTCATCATCAGCCTGCTGTGGGAGTGATTGCTGCTTTGACAACAATGGCATTGGTACGGCCACTCGGATTGCGACGGCCGAGTTCGAACTTGTCTACACGGGCACGCAGATCTACTATGAAGTGCTGAAAGGAGCCTTCCCTGGAGGCAGGCCTCTTTGCTGCCCCGCAGCAGGAGTCTATGACTACCTGGTCAACTTCAATCCCAATGGAGATGCAGATCTTGAGGCGGTCTATGGAGACCTGGCCAGCCTGCGTGACTGTGACTTTGACTGTGCCCTCGTACAGCTAAGCCCAGTCAACTGGGATGGCATGGAGCAAAGTGCTCAAGAGTTGACGATCCTCAACCAGACGCTGATGTCAGAACGAGTGGGGCTTGTGGCTCACACGCCTTGTGCTGACCAGGATCCTGGAGTGAAGGGATGGGCTGGTGTGGTAGGCGGCGTGGCTGCTCGACATGGTTCGAACGGGTACTCTGGATGGTCAGCGGGCCTGTTCGATCTGGGTATTGGAACAGACTATTCCAATGACTCCTGGAGACTGGGGGCTGCCTTCAGCTATGGAACAGACCACATGAACTGGACCGAGAACGCGAGTTCCGGTAATTACAGAAGCTATGGTGGTAGCCTCTATGGTTCATGGACTGGAGACGAATTCTACGTCTATGGCTCAGCTTTTGGGGCAGGAACGACACTCGATGGTCATCGTGAGATTTGCTTCCCAGGTGTACAGCGAGTCGCCTGCAGCGACCACTCCGGTGCAACTCTAGCTCTACGTCTAGGTGCGGGGTATACGGCGAAGTGGGATAAGGTCTCCGTGATTCCTTACATCGATGGCGATATCTCCACGATCCATGAAGGTGAATGGGTGGAGGGTGGAGCCGAGAGCCTGAACATGAGGGTCTTTGGACGTACAGTCAGTTATGGAAGAGGCTCCCTGGGCATCGCTGTGGCAGGCTGCAGAGGAGACTCTGATAGTGGATTGGAAGCCATGCTTGGCCTAGCGTTCACCTATCAAGGGCTCATCCACAACCCATGCATCATATCTCAGCTGGATGCATGCGAATGTGATGTCGATTGTATGGCGCTGTCTGGGAATGCAATCTCTCAGCAGTGGGCATCTCCCATGCTGATGCTCAAGTGGCATATGGGCGGGTGCTGGGACTTCATCCTCCAAGGCAATGCTAACATCGGCAGCTCGATCAAGACGGCCTCCGGTTTGGCTCAGCTAGCGTATCGCTTCTAAGCGATTCGATCTTGCAGAGTGGCTGCCAGGCCCCGATTCTCGGGACTTGGCAGCCATTTTTTTGCCCTCACATGCTACTCTCCGCGCATCACCACCCTCCATATTGTGATTATCCGCTCTCTTGGATAGGATTCCCTCTCCAACAGAACCGTCGGAGCATACCGGCGGTCTTCATGGATAGACTTCTATCCTACACCGAACCCTGTGGTGACTATGCGCTCCCTATTACTTCCTCTCGCAGCCATCTATGCTGTTGTCGGACCCTGTTCGCTGGCTGCGGTTCCACTCTCCTCCGTGCTGACTGTCACACATGTTGATCGACCAGATCTACTTGCCCTCATTGACCTTCCTCAGAGTAGTTTGGGCACATTCGATGCGATCGACCGAGAGCTCCCTCTGTTCCAGGGCTGGTGCCATCCCACCAAAGCAAAGTGGCTCTATGCGATCACGCGAGTGTTCCAGCCCCAGGTAGGATGTGAAGTCGGTGTGTTTGGCGGCGCCTCCGTGTATCCGGTGGCTCTTGCCATGCTGCACAATAGACAGGGGAGTTTCATAGGGATCGATCCCTGGCGGCCAGAGCCATGCCTAGAGGGCTATGCAAAGGACGACCCCAACTACCAGTGGTGGGCCAACCTGGACTATGAGGCGATCTACCGACAATTCATGAATGACCTGGCTCGTAACGGGCTGTCCGATATCGTCACTCCGCTCAAAATGACGGGAGAAGAAGCGGTCCATAAGGTCCCCCAGTTGGACTATCTCCACATTGATGGAAACCATTCTGAAGTAAGCGCCTTGCGTGATGTGGAGATGTACGTGCCCAAGTGCCATACCGGAGCGATCATCATCATGGATGACGTGAACTGGCACTCGACTCGTAAGGCTCAAGCAGAATTGGCCAAGATGGCTGATCGTATCTTCGTGTGCAAGACCTCCCCAGGGCAGGTGTTCGCCGTATACAGAAAGAAGTAGAGGGCTCACTGAGCCTTGCTCAGCCAGTTCGTGCTATCCAACCGCCTAACCGCAGTGAGGCTCTCCTATAATGAGCTAGCTGGAGCTGGGCGGAGGGACACCGGTCCATGGTTGGACCGGAAATCTTTGATTCTTCTGAAAGTTGTTGGGCATGTACATAGATCAGTTCATTCGTCGGCTCACCCAGACTTGGATGATAGCCTCCTTCGCGTTGCTCTCTGCGTCTGAGAAATTCTTCGATCACAAATATGTGCTTGAAACTCCGTATCGCAATCAGCTCAACTGCGACTTTTACAATTCGGCGGCCATCCCGGTGGGGGATGGCATCATGGTTCTACATCGAGGGGACGGGCTGCGATTTGGTCGTGATGAGAATATGCTCTACCCGACCCTGAATCGCTGGGATGGCGGGCTCGTCAGTCGATGCACGCATGATGACTTTCGCCCTCCTCATCGAGAACCCATCATCGGAACGACTGAGGATCCTCGTCTTTTCTTGCACAATGGGTCCATGTTTGCCCTCTATACCAGTACAGCAACCGGGAAGCGTAGTGATCCTAGGTTCTTCTGCCTTGCTGAACTGAGTGTCGATCCAGATCAGAACCACGTAGCGGTGAAAAGGATCACTCGCCTTGAGTATGCTCGAGCGAAGAGGATAGAAAAGAACTGGGTTCTACTGAGTCATGAGAAGGATCTCTACCTCATCTATTCGCTATTCCCGGCCCGCATACTCAAGGTGGACCTGGATGCTATACAGCAGGGGCAACACGAAAGCGCTCTGTTTGATGCTTATCTGTCTGGCAGAGAGTTCCTGCCTGGCGGGGTTAAGGTCTTCAGCAATTCGACCAACTTCGTACCTGTGACCTTGAACGGTGAACACTACTATCTTTGTGTGTATCACTTTTTCCGGCAGAGTCCTCCTCGGCTCTTCCCCGCACCATCGGATCGACAGGGGGTCTTCCGGCACTACTTTGCTGGATTCCTTTTGCTAAAAGCCGAGCCCCCCTTCAAGGTCACCCACTGTTCCCCCCCAATCTTGGATGAGCACTTCGACTTCAAGGGCAAGGACCGGGTGGTGTTTCCAACCTCATGCTGGATTAAGGATGACCAGTTCTATGTGAGCATGGGGGTCCAAGATAGGGAGACCTGGCTTCTGTCAGCCCCTATGGACAGAGTGCTGCAGCGCTGTGCAGAGTGGCCGCTGATGGGCAATGTGCCTATGTGGCAGTGGGGCACGACCTGGCCTGGAAGCCGCTGGCCTGTGGAGACTCCAGCTCTGCCGAAGACCAATCCTGGTCCCCCCGATCCAGACTCTATGGTGTGGATGGATCCTAGCTAGGAAGTCATAGAGGAAGCGGGAGCGGGGATTCGACTTGTGCATTCTCTCTAAAAGAGCAAAGCCCCCCTGCAAGGGGGGCTTTGTATGCCCAGAGGAAGGCTGGTGAGGCACAACTCTGGAGGAAAGCCTTTGCCGGTTATTTGTTTTGTTTGGGCATGGCCGGATCGCAGTAGCCGGTTCCGCCGGGGATGGGGTCATTTTGACCGGCTGGGGCGCTTGTTAAATTCACGGCTGGGCTATAGATGCCCTTAGAAATCGATTGAGCTACACCCACGGTGAGTGTTTGGCCGCCCAGCGCTGAGCAGAAGGCAGTGGCACAGGCATCGGCATAGGCCGACTGTTGTGCCTTGATTTGACCTATCAAGGCCATGTCTGTGAGTGTCTGAATTTTATCTAATGAATTAGGGAGAAGGGGAGCTTTTCCGAGCCATGCTTTATAGGCTAGGTTTCCTGCGACGAGCCCATTATAGATTTCGGCTTGGGCACAGGGGTAAGCTGATGAGGGCCATGATGATGCGAACTCGGGTGTCAGCAGCAGTGCGACGACGTCTGATTGTGCAGTGCCTGCGGGACTGCATGAGGACAGCGAGAGTTTAGCGGCCATATCCTTGGTCTCTCCATAAGAGAGATTGCTGGGTGCGTGCTTTGAAAACAGGCTATACCAGCCCCTTGACTGCTGACCGAGTTGTCCTGGCTTAGCGCTAGTGAAAGCGGTATGTATGGTCAGGCCACCCGAGCAGCTGTAAGCAGCTCCACTTGTGGTAAGGGAGAGGGCAAGACTACTCATGGCTAGAGAAAAAATTCTCTTTGTTTTTGATGAGAACATAGATAGGCCTATTTGGTTTGTTTTTCTATACTTCACTATTAATATTAATTAGGTTTAATCGGCAACTGACGTTGGCTGACATTGTTTAATTATCTATTGCCCCGTGCAGGACCTGGGCATGCCTGATCAGGACCATG
>JBMOFD010000074.1:0-8908 GCA_049314435.1 Chlamydiia bacterium
AGCGTTCGGTATTCGAGCCGAGGCTGCTGAGCAGTTCCAGTGAGCAGCCGTCGCGCAGCCTGCATGGCCATCGCACTCCAGACGAGCTGTCGGAACTCAGGACGGCCATCCTGGTGCCCATCGGTGGCCATCGTGATCCACGCATGTTGGAGTTCCTTGAGCCGTTCGACAGCTACGGAGTCGAACGATGCCGTGACATGGTTAGAGGCTACCACCACCCGAGGATGACAACGTCTAAGGAGGGCACTCTGATTTTCTAGCACATCGCGCCACCAGCGCGCCACCGTCATGGCGAAGTCATCAGACCGACATGACTCGTAGTCGAGGAGGCGCGTGGTCCCCTTATGCTGCACCACGTGATCCGCTTTGAGGTCGATCATCGTGAGGCCGGCTTGGGCCCTCAATGGGTTAGCCATTTGACCCCAGGCTTGGAGCATCCCTTGTAGATGGGGAATATGGATCGTCCCAAAAGGCGTATCTAACAGCAGGGGTCGATTGGGATCGATCCGCAGGGCCAGGTGATGACCTCCTTGTAACTGAGGCCCCATCTCCAACTGCACCCAGCGCCAGAGCCGACTCGGTTGGTCGGGCTGCGCGCCATGCCAACCAGGGATCGAGCGCCACTGCCTGAGGATCGTAAGGACCTGCCGCATCATATCGATGGCTGGTTCGATCTCTCCCTGATCCAGAGCCCGCTGGATCATCATCTTTCCCCATGTGGGATCATCTGCCCACTCTACAACGAGTGCATCAGCCTGCAGAGATCGCTCCCAAAGTACCTCGAGCGTAGAATCGGGCGTATGCTGCGAGAGAATCTTGTAGGCACGCAGTTCTCTCGGAGAACTCGGCGCCCGTTTGACCATCCAAAGACGCCCATTTTCATCGGTCCAGCGGCTCAGTTGCACTCGTCTTTGAGATCGCGAACTGATGATCTCTTCCCCGGGAAGTCGCTCGGCGTAGGCAGCCTGCCACGGCAAGACCAACAGAATGAGGGCAGCTAAGGGCGTTGCAAACCCCCAACCTCCCTCTAAACGGAGCGCTCCCGATCTTTGCCCTGGAGCTGAGGGCTCCAAGTGCGGTATCCTCTTCAACCAAACATAAAAGATTTGCATGAGCGTTCGAGACTTAACGATTCTGGGCTGTTCGAGTCAGCAGCCTACCCGACTGCGCAACCATGGCGCCTATCTCCTTCGCTGGAATGGAGAAGGTCTTCTGTTTGATCCAGGTGAGGGCACCCAACGGCAATTCATTTTTGCCAATGTGGCTCCCACCTGCGTGACCCGCATCTTCGTGTCGCATTTTCATGGGGACCACTGCTTAGGCTTGGGTTCGATGCTCATGCGCCTGAACCTCGACAAGGTCACGCACCCGATCCATGTCTACTACCCAGCTTCCGGCAAGCGTTACTTCGATGCCCTCCGGTACGGAACCATTTACCATGAACAGATCCATGTCGTCGAACATCCGATCCGCGCTCCTGGCATCGTCGAGGACACGGGAGCCTTCCGCATCGAAGCCTTTGCACTAGACCATGGCGTTGAGAACTTTGCTTATCGGATCACCGAGCCCGACCAGCTACGCTTTGACCAACACAAGCTCAGCGCGCTTGGACTCAAGGGCCCGATCATTGGACAGCTCCAAAGGGAGGGGCAGATCCTCCACGACGGCCGAGTCATCCGACTCGATGAGGTCAGCCATATCCGTCCAGGCGACACCTTTGCCATTGCGATCGACACGCGCCCCTGTCGCAATCTCGTTGAGGTGAGCCGCGGAGCGCGGCTCTTCCTCTGCGAGGCTACCTATCTCGAGGCCGATCGTCAGCTGGCATGGGAGCATCGACACCTTACAGCCACCCAAGCGGCCCAAGCAGCGAAGCAAGCGGGAGTCCACCATCTGGTGCTCACGCACTTCTCAGCTCGTTATGTGAATCTACATCCATTCGTAGTGGAAGCTAGAGCGATCTTCCCCAATACAGACGTAGCAGATGATTTGAAGGTATTTCCCTTCACAAAGGGAGGAGAGTAGCCTCTTCCTGTCGCTGGAGAGCAGGCTCCAGTCGGCACGCATGAAAATGGGCCTCTCTCAACCAGCGATCTCCCTCAGCAAACTCCCCCGCCAGCTGATGCGTCCAAGTCATGGACTGATCATCACACACCCCACGATGCACCACACAGGCATGCCGTAGGCAAAGGCTGACCGCCACCGAAGGAAGCCGTAGATGATCCATCAGACTCTGCTGGATCTGCAGCGTAAGGCGCTCTTGCAGCTGCGGACGACTGGCCCACCAGTGCACGAGCCGATTCAGTTTGGAGAGTCCTAAGACCTCCGAATCGGGAAGATAGGAGACCGTCGCCCATCCCTCCATCGGCAACAAGTGATGCTCACAGAGTGAACGGACGGCAATGCCCGTCACATGGACCGGTCCCCTCTCTCCTTCGACACGTGGGAAGGTGGTGAGGATGGGAGACGGAGTGAAGAGACCGTGGCAAGTTTCCCTCACCAGCATACGGGCTACCCTCTGAGGGGTGTCGCTCATGCCAGGTGAAGAGACCTCGCAACCGAGCGCCTCCAGAATGCCCAGCATGTGCTCAGCGATCGTGTGCTCGACCTCCTCGCGACTGCTTTTAGGAGGATGAGTGGGAGGTGCGTCGGGCATGGTATTGTTCGTAAGGGCCAGGGAAGAAAATAACCCCTTCAGGTTCAAAAGCGATGATCTTTGTGGCTACACGGCTGATCAGGTCGCGGTCATGGCTCGCCACAATGATCGTTCCCTTGAACTCTTCCAATCCCCAGCAGAGCGCCGATACCGACTCGAGATCGAGGTGGTTGTTCGGTTCATCGAGGATGAGGGTATTGACCTCCGTCAGGACCAATCCCGCAAGGATCAGACGTGCCGTCTCCCCTCCGGATAGAACTTGAGTGGCCTTGAAGGCGTCATCTCCGCCAAACAACAACTTGCCAAGAGCCGATCGCACATCCTGGTCATAGAGACCAGAACGACGAGCTTTCAACCAGTCGAAGGCGGTGGTCGTGGCACTCTTCTCTACCACCTCTTCGTGGAGTTGGGGAAAGTAGCCGAGGACCAGGTTGTGTCCAGGGACTACTCGGCCTGCGTCGGGAGCCAGTCGACCTGCCAGAAGTTTCAGTAGCGTGGTCTTCCCTCGCCCGTTGGTCCCAATCACGCCGATTTTGTCACCACGAGCCACTTCAAAACTGAGGTTCTTGATGACCTGGCGATCGCCATAACCTTTGGAGACATGCTCGAACTTGAACACGATCTCGCCACTCGGCTTTTCTGGCGTAGGAATACGGATATACGGCCGCTGAATATTGGATTTTTTGAGGTCTTGAGGCTGTAGTCGGTCGATCTCGCGCATGCGGCTCTGGACCTGGCTGGCCCGAGTCCCTGCACTAAACCGAGCGACGAACTCTCTCAGCTGAGCTACCTTCTTCTCCTGCGTCTTGGCATCCGATTCTGCACGCTCTCTGGTCGCAGTCTTCATGACCAACATGGCGTCGTAGTTACCGGGATAGTTGATGATCGTGTCGTAATCGATGTCGGCGATGTCAGTGGTGACTGCATTCAGGAAGTGGCGGTCGTGACTCACGACAATCAAACAGCCCTTATAGGCGTGGAGGAAGTTCTCCAACCATTCGATAGAACTGAGGTCAAGGTGGTTCGTTGGTTCGTCCAAAAGAAGAGCTTCCGGATCCCCAAAGAGCGCCTGGCACAAGAGCACGCGGAACTGCTGATCATTGGCGATGTTCCCTAGGGGCTCTTCATAGGTGTTCTGTGGAATACCCATACCAAGGAGGAGCTCCTCAGCTTTAGACTCAGCAGCATAGCCATCTTCAGCTGCGATGACCTCTTCGAGCTCACCCAACCGCATGCCCACCTGATCGGTCATCTCTCCGTCATAGAGGCGATCTCTCTCTTGGAGAGCCGCCCATAGACGCTGGTTCCCCATAAGGACAACATCGACCACGCGGTGTTTGAGATAGGGACCTAGGTTCTGCTTCAGGAACCCGAGTCGTTTGGGAGCCAAGACCACCCCGGAGGTCGCCTCCTCCAGTCCCATCATGATGCGAAGAAGGGTGGACTTACCGGCGCCGTTGGGGCCCGTTAATCCATAC
The DNA here is from genome assembly GCA_049314435.1 of Chlamydiia bacterium. Taxonomy (GTDB): domain Bacteria; phylum Chlamydiota; class Chlamydiia; order Chlamydiales; family JBMOFD01; genus JBMOFD01. The sequence goes on from JBMOFD010000074.1 coordinate 4,135, forward strand.
CGATGGCCCGCATCAAAGGTACAAGTCACCCCATCAAAGAGGGTGCGCTGACCCACTCGCTTAGAAATTTTTTGCAGTGTGAGCATGTGGCGTCTGTTCTTGGCTCAATGAAGATTGGCCACCGAGTTTATCACATCATGGGTGCTCATTCCAAGGAGCTTACCTGAGGGTCGAATCATGGAAGCTCGGGCTCGGACGAGGATGCCATGAGCGGCTAGATCTTCCATGCAGTCATGGGACATATGTAGCCCATCTCGTTCCGGAATACCCTCCGCGACAACGCGATGCGCCGGACTAAACGGGACGAGGGGCAAGAGAAGATGCTCGGCGTGCATATCCCATGTACAGAGTTGGAGGGTCTCCCAGCCCATGCGGGTACGGAAGATCGGCGCGGCATTGAGGCCATTGAATTCTGGGAACCAGAGGACATGCTCCTCTTCGGTCACCACAACACGGGCATCCGCGCTGATAGCCGCTGGTCGCTCCCAATCCTGCCAGACAAGAACCTCCTCTCGGTCAACCGCCACGAGAGCAAGTTCCACCCGAGACTCCGATCCCACCACCAGATGATGCAGCAGCTCCTCTCTTAGATCGCTGGGCAAGACGTGACGGCGCGACCCGTCGCGCGTGTAGATCACCGACTCGTCGGGATCGATGAGGAGGGCGTCGAGTATGGGCTGATCCGCTCGCGCCTTGTAATAGAGGCGACCGTTCGGGTGAGCCCAAATGCGGCCGTCAAGAGTACGACTGGCCGCGCCACTGATGCCGGCCACCTTGACCCAGCCCAACCGCATGCACCCTGTACTCAGTGGATTGGCCATGAGCAAACTAGTGCCCATCATCTGTGCCACCAACAATGCCCATATGGATCTCATGTCCATCCTCCCATTTTGCTTTTTGAGATGCCGATGACCCCATCGAATTGAGCTGAATGTAGAGCTCCAATGGCACCGAAGAGCGAGTTTAGTCCTTTAGGCCCATCCATGCCTAACGTTTCCGATGCGCGCAACACCCTCTCAACGAGAATCCCGCTTCTCTCTAGTATAGAGACAATTCCATCCCGAATGCCGACTGAGCGGACATATGTTCCAAGCGACTGCCTACCAATTTCTCGAATACATGAAAGTGGTGCGTGGGGCCTCTGTGCACACTCTGCGCAACTATGCCATCGACTTGAGCCACTTTCACCACCACCTGGAAGCTGACGTCTACAAGGTCCCTGAGGAGAAGCTCGCCCCTCGGATCGACCATGGCCGCTTGGGAGAACGTCTCCGACACTCATCCAAAGTCACACTCTCCACCATCGAACGGACGACGGTCCGTGGGTTCATCGCGAGCATGCACACCCAAGGATTGGGGCGTCGAACGGTCGTTCGGCGCATGTCGGCTCTGCGCTCCTTCTTCAAATACGCCATGCGTCAGGGCTTGATGATCGCCGATCCCATGGAACTGATCGAGCGTCCTAAGGTCGACCGCAAGATCCCCGTCAGCCTCAGCTATGCTGAGGTGCAGATGCTCTTTGACCAACCGAACACCACGGAATACCTGGGCTTTCGGGATCGCTGCATCATGGAGATCTTCTACAGCTCAGGTCTTCGTGTCAGCGAACTCTGTGGACTCAACCGTGCCGATGTCGACCATGAGCAGCTCCTCCTGCGCCTTCGCGGGAAGGGCAAAAAAGAGCGTGTCGTCCCCATCACACGCAATGCAGTGGACTGGCTCCTCCAGTATCTTGAGCACCCCCAGCGCAAGATCAACTCGGATGAGCACCTCGCTGAGGTGGATCATTCAGCCGTCTTCCTCAATAAGTTAGGCACTCGGCTCAGCACACGCAGTGTGGACCGCATGTTCGATAAGTACTTGGTCATGAGCGGACTAGCTGGTAAAGTGACACCTCATACGATACGGCACACGATTGCGACCCACTGGTTAGAGAATGGGATGGACCTAAAGACAATCCAATCCCTTCTGGGACACAATTCCCTAGCGACCACGACGATCTACACGCAGGTCTCTTCCAAGTTGAAGGAAGAGGTATATCAGAGGACTCACCCTCGAGCGAACGTCGAGTTACAATAGACCATCGACAGGTGGTTTGCCCGAAAGAGGGTCCAAACCTATAGTGCCGATCAGGCGCCTACTCCTTCTGGGGTGCGTATCATTTGGGAGCCGCGCATGTTTGATAAATTCACCAATCGCGCCAAGCAAGTCATCAAGCTGGCCAAGAAGGAGGCGCAGCGTCTCAACCACAACTACTTAGGCACGGAACATATCCTCCTGGGGTTGCTGAAGCTCGGACAGGGCATCGCTGTCAACGTGCTTCGCAACTTCAATGTGGACTATGACGGAGCCAGGGTAGAGGTTGAGCGTCTGGTGGGCTTCGGCCCTGAGCTGCAAGGCTATGGCGATCCTGCCCTCACGGGCAAGGTCAAGAAAGTCTTCGAGTATGCCAATGAAGAGGCTTCGACTCTTGGGCATAACTATGTAGGGACCGAGCATCTGCTTCTAGGCATCCTCCATCAGACCGATGGTGTGGCGGCTCAGATCCTTGAGAACCTCAGTGTGGATCTCCGCGAGGTCCGCAAGGAGATCTTGAAGGAGTTGGAAGCCTTCAACCTCCAGCTTCCCCCTCTTAGCGCTCCGACCAGCTCTCCAGGCCAGCCTCTCTCCAGCACACGTGGTGAGAAGGCCTCGGCACAAGGGGACAAGATGCCCGCACTGAAGGCCTATGGCCATGACCTCACCGAGGCCGTGCGAGAGGGCCGTCTTGACCCCGTCATCGGGCGTAAAGACGAAGTCGAGCGTCTGATCCTCATTCTCTGCCGACGTCGTAAGAATAACCCCGTGCTCATCGGCGAAGCTGGTGTGGGCAAGACCGCGATCGTAGAGGGCCTGGCCCAAGCGATCGTCCGTGGGGATGTCCCAGACATCCTTGCCAAGAAGCGCCTCATCAGCCTCGACCTTACCCTCATGATTGCAGGGACAAAGTACCGAGGGCAGTTTGAGGAGCGTATCAAGGCGGTGATGGATGAGGTGAAGCGTCATGGCAACATCCTCCTCTTCATCGACGAGATGCACACAATCGTAGGGGCTGGTGCCGCCGAAGGAGCGATCGATGCCTCTAACATCCTGAAACCCTCCCTCTCTCGTGGAGAGATCCAGGTCATCGGGGCCACCACCATCGACGAATACCGCAAGCACATTGAGAAGGATGCTGCCCTAGAACGCCGCTTCCAGAAGATCATGGTCGCTCCTCCTTCAGTAGACGATACGATCCACATCCTCAATGGGTTGAAGCCCAAATACGAAGAGCACCACAAGTGCCGCTACACAGAGATGGCCATCCAGGCTGCCGCTGAGCTCTCCGACCGCTACATCGCTGGGCGCTTCCTGCCCGACAAGGCGATCGACCTCCTCGATGAGGCAGGAGCCAAGGCGCGGATCGGGATGCTCAACCAGCCGGCCGACCTCACCAAGCAAGAGGTCGAGATCGAACAGACGCGTGTCTCCAAGGAAGAAGCGATCAACCGTCAGGAATATGAGAAGGCCGCCAAGCTACGCGACCGGGAAAAGCAGCTGCGTGACGAGCTGGTTCGCATGCGCACCGAATGGGAAGCCAATAAAGAAGAACATCAGGTGATCGTCGACGAAGACGATATCGCCTCGATCGTCGCCAAACAGACGGGCATCCCGGTCACTCGCCTCACCGAGGCAGAATCTTCCAAGATCTTGAAGATGGAAGAGGCCCTGCGCCAGGCGATCATCGGCCAAGACGACGCGATCACGACGGTTTGTCGTGCTGTACGTCGTAGCCGCAGTGGGATCAAGGACCCCAATCGACCGATTGGTGCCTTCATGTTCCTCGGCCCTACAGGGGTCGGCAAGACCATGCTCGCTCGCCTCATGGCAGCTCAGCTCTTCGGAGGTGAGGATGCTCTGATCCAGGTGGACATGAGCGAGTACATGGAGAAGTTTGCCGTGTCGCGCATGACCGGATCTCCTCCAGGCTATGTAGGCTACGAAGAGGGCGGGCAGCTCACCGAACAGGTGCGCCAGCGTCCCTACTGCGTGGTTCTCTTCGATGAGGTCGAGAAGGCTCACCCTGACGTCATGCATATCCTCCTCCAAGTATTGGAAGAGGGACGTCTCACCGACTCCTACGGTCGCAAGATCGACTTCCGTAACACGATCGTCGTTCTCACGAGTAATCTCGGAGCTGACCTCCTCAACAAGAGTATGGAAGTTGGTTTTGGTGCCAAAGAGGGTCGTCCAGAATTCAGTGACATCTGCAAGCGCATCCATGAAGCGATCAAGAAGCACTTCAAGCCGGAGTTCATCAACCGCCTCGATGGCGTGGTGATCTTCAAGCCTCTTGAACAGGAACAGCTCAGAAAGATCGTCTCCCTCGACATCAAGAGACTACAAGACCGCCTCAATCGCAAGGCTGTCTTCCTCGAACTGGATGACAAAGTCTACGACTTCCTCGTCGAGAAAGGACATCAACCCGACATGGGAGCTCGCCCCCTCCGTCGTGCTCTAGAGCAGTATCTGGAAGATCCAATCGCGGAAAAAGTCCTCCTCCACCCAGGAGAAGGCCGCAAGATCCGCGTCACAGTGGATGGAGATCGATTGGCCTTGCATGACCTAGAGGTCTTCCCAAGCAATCCTCTGAAAGAACCTGCTTCCGCAGGCGCTTAGACCACTATGCGGGGCTCTGCCCCGCACCCCCCCGGGGGGGGGGGGGGGGGGGGGGGGGGGGGGGGGGGGGGGGGGG
>JBMOFD010000075.1:0-8857 GCA_049314435.1 Chlamydiia bacterium
TCGCAATGAGTCTTGATGTCCGTTCCAGGAGCGGGGTCCTTGCAGGCGGGAATGATCTGTTTCTCAAGAGTCTCCACAATGCCGGCGATCTCTTCGTCACCACCAAGGAAGGCTAGTAGCGCTGCCATCTCAGTGACTTGACTACGCAGACACTGCAACCATGTGTTGAGGAAGGTCGGATGGGGGCGACCGGAGGAGCAGGTCCACTCTCGCAACTGCTCCATGTTCTGTCGCACGCTGCCCGTGTTGGCTCGCCAGTCGGCTCGTGCCGCATCCTTCATGAACTGTTGCACCATCTCCTGGTCAGAGCAGGTCTTAGCCCCAAAGAGACGAGCCAGGGCGGCATAAAGCCGCGTGTACCAGCGGTTCTTGTAGACGTGAACGTGTCTGTTGAAGATCTCGCTGACCTCCGTCGCATATTCGGTGCTTTCCGACAGAGCCAGCTCAGAGGCCAGTTCGTTGTATCCGCGGATCACGATGATCTTGCGTTCGCCGTCAGGAACATCCCGTCGGGAACCAGCAGATTCCTGCGCTAGTCGGGGCACGATATAGTTGGCAATGCGCTGGTCAGTCGTCTCGCGGGCGCGGTTGGACGGCAGAGTAACCGGCCGACCTGCACCGCCGCTTGAGCTGATCGAGCTAGAAGCTACGTAACTCATGACACACCAAGGTTCCAATTTGTTAACTTTCAATTACTATTTTAAAACATGAACCTATGTTTCAAATTAACTTTTGGTTAATAAAAATTAATTAACACGAAGGTAACGAATCGAGAGAAAAGTCTTGATGTAGCTTTGTGGAGCCGCCGTGAGAGCATGACCATGACCCCGATGCCATTGGGAGGGGGTATGAGTTCTTGATTTCAAGACCCTAGGGTCATGGCAGCGGGAGCGGCTTAGCCAAAGAGGTGAGATGGAAGAGACCAAGGACTCCGCGGAGCAGAGTCGACCCGGAAGAGACGTGCCGAATGCCGGTTACCTGGGCCGTGCTGATCACGGCCATCAGTTCTGCAGAGGATGAGGGCGGGGCACTCATGGCCTCCGCAAGAAGGGCCCCATGGCTGTGGCTGAAGAAAGCGGTCTGTTGCGAGGTCTCTCTGGGGTTATGGTAGAAGACGCGGTTCAGTTCCTCGATCGAGAGCCATGCGGTGGCGTGAGAGGGAAGGCAGATCGCTACGACACACGCTGTTTGTTGGGCATGCTCCTCAAGAGGTGCCCAGTATTGGTCGCTGTGTTCGTTGATGTTCTCTCCCTTTGTAGGAGCGGACTGTATGTAGGTGGCTTTGAGGGAAGCAAAGACTCCATACGCCACCATGAGGAAACCTTGGGGACACCGATGCAAAAGCTCAGCATATAGAGCAGAGAGAGGCGTCGGTGAGGCTGGATCCCAAGGCAAGAAGATGTCGGGAGTCATCGAGGAGACTCCGACTAGAAATGGCGAACGGACGGTGGAATGCGTCTCGGTGATCGGTCCTTGTGCGCCTTTCCAACAGACCGATGGTTGTCCCGCTAAGACGAGAGTCTCTCCAAGACCGTCGAGGGAGGAGAAGGTCCCTGCTCCTAAGGCAAACGAAAAGGTGTGGGAAGGAACGTTGGAGCAGAGAGCCTCGGTCACGCGTCCCTCTAGGACCGAGCGAACATCGCCTAGGATATGGAGAGAAGTGCCGTGAGATGAGGCCATAGGACAGCAGCACCAATGTGGGTCTAGCCGGTCTTCTATAGCTCATGGGTTGGGTGGAAGCAATCTTGTTTGGGACCAGGGGCTGCGGAGCTCCAGCAAAGCCTCCTCGGGAGAGGGCGATGCCACTGAGTGGCTCGATAATTCGAGGCACTCAGTGGCTGATCCAACACGACTGAGCGCAGTCCGTGCCCTTCAAGTCTGCTCGTAGCAGATTGTAAAATTCAGAAACTTTCCAAAAGCCCTCCTCCAGACTTTGAGAAATGCCGCATTCGGCAGCCAAGGTGGCAAAAGGTTTTTGCCAGCTCACCGGCGGTTCTGGCAGGACCGCTGGCAACACATGCGTATTGCGTGCCCCGAACACCCTCTGAACGGAGCGCTGGAATGCTTTGAGTGCGCGACCCTCTTGCTTCAGAAGCAAGATGAGATCGATGAGGTCCTTCGTCCGAGTATTGATTCGCTCGCGAGGGAGTGTGTAGGAGTGCAGCTTCTCGGCGAATTGCTGCTCTATCGAGATCATGGGGATGATTGGAGCAGCAATTCCGCAAAATTGGAGCCAGTCCGTGCCTCCAACTTCTTCTACAGGGTCGATGAGGAAGTCACCTCCCACATCGATGTGGAATTGCGCGAAGAGCCTGTTGTCGATGAGTGCCGTGACGCCGTGGCGAGATCCGCCATAGGGCGCATTTTCAATATCAATCTGGGATTGTCCGATTTGGTAGGCGAAATAGTCACTCAAATTGAGGCGAGCAAATGATTGGAGCTCCTGCAGAATCAATTCGCTTAAGGGCTCATGGGCGTCGCGAATGCGCATGCTGCACGTTAGGTCCAAGTCCTTCGTGGCGCGCGCTTGCGAGATGCGCAGTTCCATACCGTAGCCTCCCTTCAAAAAGAAGGGTGACGGGTCCTGGGTGCAAATTCTTGCCAGAAGCCGATCGAATGCCACCTTGCGACGAAGACGGTGGATCTGTTCACCTGTCCTGCTAGACCGAGCTTGCAGCTCTGCTTCCAAGCGGTTTCGAAAGTCGGCGGCGGTATCATGAGTCATCACGGTTCGGTCCTATCTTTGAGATCGCTGTAAGTATCGATTGAGGCCCATGGAAGAAGACGTTTCGTTGTCCATTAGAGGAGGGGAGCCCCCTGGGATCCTGAGCAATTGCGATGCCCATAAGGATGGGGGCGCTGCCTTCGAATTTCCAAAGCCCAGCGCCGCTAAGCCCCTGAAAGGACGTGATGACCTTTCGTCTCAAATTTCTCATGTCATGTGTGTGATTGCTCACAGGGCATGTGATGTAATCCACGTCAGGCAATTGGCGGTAGCTTGAAGCAACAAACCCATAAGGTCCTACATGCAATTGAGTGGTTTTGCCGCCATCAGTCGTGACGTGCTCAAGGCCTCCCAGCGAGATGAAGGCGTCCTTAAGCGAAAGATCTGTTGGCTCTGCAGACACCTTATAAAAGGCTTTGTAGGTGTTTAAGCTTTCAACAATCTGTGGTGTTGGGATGACGACCGCTAAGTCCTTGGGGTTCCCCGCAAGAACATCATTCAGATTAGCCTCGTCAAGACTAGGATCCCATTCAATCACTGTGAAATTCCTGGCAGGTTGAGCCGGGTATTCTCTCCGAATGCTGTCAAATCGCAAGACCATGCTCACAGACTTCGCTCCGCGAAGAGCTCTGCCGACATGCCCTGCAGTAAGCAGAAAGTGTTGCGAGTGGTGTTGGCACAGGACTGCTGTTGCAAATCCATAACCCTCAAGGGAAAGCCCAACCGTATAGGGCTCTATCATTCGGCCGAAATTCTCTAGCTGCGCATTGGCCCTAGTCCAAACGTGGTCAATTGCTTTAGCAACGATCTCGCGCATCTCTTGGGAGGCGGCGAAGTTTTGCAGGTGCTCCATCTCCTGGATGGTTGCCAGTCCTTTTATCAAAGACTTCTGGATCGCAAGATCGACAATCGCGAGTTCAATCTGTTCGCTTTGAGTCGTACCTTCCTGGATGATGTCAGCCAGCGTTCGAAGCGGTGCGGTAACACGGTACCCCTGCCTGAGCTCGATATCCGACCGCGGAAGATCGTCCACGAAGTGCAAACAGAGACCGTCCGGGATGGCAGTGCCCTTCCTGAAGCTTTTGGGCACAGACATGTGCAGCTTAGCCGGGGCTACATCACTGAGCCCATGGATGTCGAGCGCGGTCTCGTGCGACCATACTCCCTGAGGAATGCCCTGCTGGTCAGCGCTCCAAAGCGTCCAAAGAGCAAGCTCTGGACGCGAAGTGGACGGATAGTTTGTAAGCCGATAAATACCCCTAAGGGTCTCTTTGCGCCATTTTCCCGACCGTACTGTACGTTGAAAATTCGCCCGCGCAAAGCCGCAGGCTTCCGCTTGTCGGCTTGTAAAATACCCCTGCTGGCCCTCGGCGATCCGGAGGAGTCGGCTCTCTCTGTCCATACATGAATGTTATCAAAATGATAACATTCATGCAAAAAAGGCTTGGATTCAGCATATTTGCTATGCTTTTGATAACATTCATGTATGGGTTGTCGCCATGACCCCGGAGAAATATCCGCGGATGGGATGAAGATCTTCGCACATGACAACGTCCATGACCCCGATGACGTTTTCGCCTTCCATTACGCTGTCCTGAACACCAACCTCGACGGCGAACACATGGAGAGTTTTGGAATTTTGCTCTAAAATTGGGAGGCGTGGCTTCTCACTTGATAGAGATTTTGAATATGGCTCAGCCAAGACCATCCTACGGCTTGGATGCACCTCTTGTGGTTCGGAACCTGCTGTTGATTTCCGTCCTGCCAGCTATCGGCATAGGGCTTTCCTTCCTTATCGAATCGTCCCTTTGGTTTTGGATCTCGCTCCTCTATTTTTCTCTGACGTTCTTGAGTCTGTTTGGACCTGCATGTTGGGTCGTCTACAGCTCGCTCGTTCTGAAGCCTCGATGGGTCCGGCAGATGGTCGATCGATTGCAGTTGAAAGGGGATGAGGTCCTTCTCGATGTTGGGTGCGGGAGAGGCCTTCTATTGCTGGAAGCAGCTAGGCGACTGCCAAGCGGTAAGGCATGTGGTATCGATCTTTGGTCGACCAAAGATCAGTCAGGCAATTGCCTTGCAGAGACTGAAGCGAATGCAAGAGCCTGTGGCGTGGCCCACAGAGTTGAGCTGCGAACGGGAGACATGCGTACACTGCCTTATCCCGATGGGTTGTTCGATGTGGTCGTCTCAAGCTTGGCTATCCATAACATTCCGGAGGAGGCTGGACGTCATCAGGCCATCGCCGAAATCCTACGCGTGCTCAAACCCAAGGGACAGCTCCTGCTGTTCGATATCCATTATGGGAAGCAGTATGAGGCGTTTCTGAGAGGAACGAATCTGGTCGATGCGATCTGTTCGACCCGGAATGGCGCCTATTGTCCTCAGGTCTGGTACCTGACAGGCAAGAAGAAGTAGGCTTAGTAGTGGCGTGTCCAGCGCAGGGACATACGGGAGCGAGCCTGCTGGTTCACTTCAGCCTGGAGCGTGAAGGATCGACCGATCGAGGCCTCAATGGCAACGCCTGATCCAAAGCTCATGCCGCCACGATCTGTTCCGATCGTTTCATAGAGCTGCACAAGGATACGATTGGTGATCTGTTTCCCTAGTACAAAGCGGATCTGTTCAGGATCGTCTCGATTGGATGTGAGCTCGATCTGATCCAGGCCTGTGAGCTGCTTGAGCTCCTTCATGACTTGAGGAGCTGCATAAGGTAGCCACTGGAGAGCCAGGCTGAGCATCTTTGCGGCGGTTGGGTCTGTGGCTTGTTCGCCTAGTTTGGCAAACTGTTCTACGAGTTGTACGGCGGTCATCTCAGCAGGACCAGCGATGGTGACGACAGGTTCGCTGACAGGACCGGAACAGTTGATCGTCGCGTTACCCTGTGGTAGAGGCGTGTCAGCTGAAAGGAACAGCTGCATCTCTTCTGGACGCACACCTTCGATCTTGAAGAGCCCTTCTCTTAGGTGAAGAGGGATGCCCCACAGGTCGATCTTCCCTCGAGAGAGCTTGAAAGAGCCCTCCAGGGATGGATCTTCTGTTGTGTCACCTGAAATAGAGAGGTGACCACTCCAGTAGCTCACAAGGGGCCCACAACTCAGGGGCGTAGAAGCTGGTGCAGTGACATCGAGCTGGTAACGGATCTTCGGCCAGAGATCGGGCGTAGGCTCAGGTTGCGATCTCCAGTGTACCCATTCCAGATCGAAGTCAGCAGAAGGGTCTGTGTCGAACGAGGCCAGCATGAGTTGAGCTTCTTTGAGCTCCACTGAGCCCTTGAGCTCGATCTCTTCACTGTAAGTGTCGATGGAGAAGTCTGCGCTGCCACGACCATGGATCATGCCTAAGATCAGCTGAGCCTCTTCTGCGTGCAGAGTTCCTCGTAGGCGGGGCTTTTGATCACACCATTCGATGCGAGCATCGATGTCGCCTAATCCGGTGCACTCTAAGGAATCGACCATGAGCCCCGCCCATTCGAGGGGGATCGAGGATCCCTTGAGTTGAAGATAGGGAGTATCACTCAGACTGCCTTGGGCGGTGAGGTGACCATCCCCCCAGTTGAGGTCCATGAGCGGTAGCTCGGAATCTCGGGTCCAAGTGGAGGGGAGTTGCCATGGTGTGGTGAGAGAAAGGTTCTGCCCAAAGAACACCCCTTCAAGATCATCGAGTGATAGCTCGGAGCGAACATAGCCGCTACCAGTGAGGTGAAAGGCTCCTGCGCAGCGACCCTCTGCTGAGAAGGAGTAGGAACGGTCTTGAGCAGACCAGGTTCCTGTGGCTTTTTGCATGAGATGCTGCCGCCACCACAGTCCCTCTATGGAACATTGTAATTGATCAGGAGTCGTCCAGTCGGACCCTTTCCACGCGCCGTGGAGAACAAGACGTTCTAGGTCCCAATCTTGCCACTCACATTCTAGGAAGGTGGCTTCCACTCCTACGATAGGATCGTGCGGCGACCCACTTAGATCGATACGAGCTTGGACCGATCCCTGCACGTCGGGGAATGTGATAGGGAGGAAAGATTGCACACAGGACCGAAGGTCCTTCAGCTCCTTAGCGTCGATCTGGATCTGGCCTGTTAAGTGTTCTTGGGAGGCGGTACCGTTGCCTTGGAGCTTGCCTAGAGGGCTGTCGAGCGCGCCTGTGATCTGGAGTTCATGGCCTTTGGTGGTCTTTAGATTGAGCTTTCCCTCAAGAGGGTAGATCGAGCCTTCGCGGTCCCAGAGGCCAGCGACCTCTAAGGCCCCCTGCATGGAGGTCCCGATGCCTGTGGCATCGCCCTTCAATCGACATTCCACGGTGTCTCTCAGACCATGGGGGATCCACTGAGCACTCGAGTCCACGGAAGCGGTCCACTCACTGCCTACACCGGTGACCACAATTGAGGCTGCACCATCTGTGCCTAAAGTCACCTCTTGGGTCCACATCCACTCGTCACCACGCGCTCCCAGTCCACCGCTCCATTGACCCGATGTCGTGTGCCATAGGGCATCTTTGGATAGAGCGGCTAGATGCCAGTTCCACTGGTTCGTATCCCACGAGACCCAGCCATCAGCTAGACGTAGGTCTTGTGAGGGGAGCTGGTCGACCACCACACCTTCGACCTCTAAGCGGGACCAGCTCCAGCGATCGAACAGACAGCTGAACCAATCGATGGGGGTCATGGTCAGATCGAGTCGTTCGATGGCTACTTGGTGCTGGTCAACGGAAAGGGAGAGATGGCGAAACTCAATATGCCATGGCCACCAGCCAGAGACTTCCTCCACCTTGGCCGTGACGCCTTCAGCGGCAAGCGCCTCGATGCAGCGGTCGGTAACCGACCGCTGCAAGAAGGATGAGAGACCCAACAGGAGGGTTCCCCCTGCTAAGGTCACCGTGCCAAGTAGAGCAATAAGTCTGAGTTTCAATGGCCGCCCTAATTAATTATTAACTAAGTATAGCACAAATCGATTTAAAAACATAATTTTATAAATAAGATAATTTTAAGAATTTGTGTATGTAAAAACAGAGGGAGAGCGCCCGCCCAAGGAGTGCCCAATTGTCCGAGCACCGTCTGGACAATTGGCCGACCCACCATTTTCCGGGGATCTCTTGTTCCGAGATGATCTGGGTTTTACCCGGTGAGATCCAAATCCAGTGGACGGGGCGTTGAGTGCATCAACTCCAACGAATCCCCAGGGGCGTCGCCGGACATCCCTGGTGAAAAGCTCCCCAAAAAAGAGCGTTGTGCCTGGCATAGCCAATTGTCCCAGCACCGTTGGGACAATTGTGGCCCCACGGGTGCAATTGGAAGTTGTACTCAATGAGATCTGGCTAAAGATTTATCGGTAGTCTTGCATAGGGGCCTTGTTTGTCGGCTCGCCTACTGACTCACGAGTTGATTTTGCTGTTCAGCTGAATTCTGAACGGCTATGTACAGCTCATTAACCTCAGAAAAGGCATCCGAAAGCGTCAGTGAGAGGTCGCATTCGGCAGCGAGGTCCGCAAATGGCACCTGCCAGTCCAGAGGAGGCAGGGGTAATTCAGTTGGCATGGGGTGGGAACTCCTCACCTTGAATACCGCCAACAAAGCCTTGTGCAGAGGCTCAGGCGTTAGAGTCTTCAGTCGAATCAGCAAAACAAGATCGATGAGGTCTTTCACACGGGTGTTTCGGCTTCCAGGACGAGGCAGGGTGTATGCGTGGATCTTCTCGGCAAATTGCTGCTCAAGGGCAATTGCTGTAAAAACGGGCGCTGGGATGCCGCAGAACTCGAGCCAGCCTTTTCCAAGGAGCCTTTCTGGAGGCGCAACAACCACGTCAACGCCGACATCCAGCTGAAATTGAATCCACAAACGTCCTGCCAGCATGGTGGTCACTGGGTAGCGAACGCCTCCATAAGGAGGACCGTCCAGCTCGAGCTTCGCCTCGCCCACCTGAAAGGTGAAAAAGTCGTTCAAGTCCGCTGAAGCCAATCGCTGTAGATCCGATCGGACAACTTCCGCCAACGCCTGTTGGGGTTCTCGGGTCTGAAGCCGACAGGTTAGGTCCACATCGCGGGTTGCTCTGGCGTGTGTAATCCGAAGTTCCATCGCATAACCGCCTTTCAACAGAAAACTCGACGGTTCAGTCCCGTCTGCAACTACGCGGGCCAAAAATC
>JBMOFD010000076.1:0-8675 GCA_049314435.1 Chlamydiia bacterium
GAGCATGGGAGAGTAGGACGCTGCCGAGTTTTTATTTACCTAGGCCTGTCAAGCACCGCTTGACAGGCCTTTTTTATTTCCCAGAGACACCTTTGTTTTAGCAAAGCTCGTGGGCCGCTCGATGTCAGCGGCTGATGGGCAGGTAGATCGTCGCTTTCCCACGGCCCTTCCGTTCAACCAGTCCTTGCTCGATGAGCTGATGGAGATATCGCCGCAGGGTTGTGGGGGAGATGGGTAGTCTAGTTCGTAGCTCTTCAGCTGAGACACCACCCAGGTTGAGTAGTAGTCGGTAGACGTCGTGTACAGGACCGTCAGAGGGCAGCGTCTTCAAAGCCGTTCTTGGAAGAATCACTTTGACACAGTTCGTGCCTTCGATCACCTCTGGGGGTGCTAGACCGGCCTTGCGATAGCTGGAAAAAATCGTAGGGAACCCAGATCCTAGCTTTTCTGCCAGACCCATTTCCCGGAAGATGTTGCTGATGAGAGGGTTTCTGGAGCAGGCTACACCCTGCTCGAGCTGCTTTGGATCCAGAGGTCCAGGGAATCCTCCTGGGCTCCAGATCTCGATCCGATCGGCCTCAATCGAGATCTTGATCGTGCTGTGAATCCCGTAGTTTCGATGGATGATGGCATTCGTGATGGCTTCACGAAGAGCTTCGAGAGGTATTTCCAGGGTCTCTGTACGCTGCAAACCTCGGATCACAAAGCTACGATTGAGGCGTGACAGCACCCAATCCAATGCGTCGTTCCGTTGTTGTGGGAGAGGTCCAACACAGTCTTTGGTGGCTAGGACTTCACGTTCTCCCCGCGATTTGTAATGGGTGCAGATGATGAACGATTCGGGGAGATATTGTTGTGGAGTCTCCGAAAAGAGCAGCAGCCCACCATAGGTGGGCAGGACAATACCTTGCTCTCTTACCAGGATCTGATACGACTCAAGAAGTGCTTCTGTTGGTTCGGTGGGGGTACTTGGACGATTAGCGAAGAACTTCTTGAGACTGGCCATCTGTAGCTGTAGGCCAGTCGCCTGGAAGCACGGCATAGAATCGAAAGTTCGTCCTCGTGCCTGCCAGCGAAGCAGGTCAATCATCTCGGCACTTGCCCGATGAGTGGTAGGACCGAGCCTCATATAGACTCCATTGTCAGGACCCTCGTTCCTCACGTAGTACGGCTTTTGAGAACCTGGGGACACCTGAATGGCTACTACGAGCTTCTCATCAAAGGCTCTCACATAGATTTGCGGTACCATCGGCGGAAAGACCCCCTCGACAATGAGCTGGTCCAGGAACTGGAGTAGCCTACGGCTTTCCTCTTCCGACACCCCTACGACTTCCCCGTCATCAGCCACGCCGATCAGCAGTTCTCCTCCAAACTGGTTGGCAAAGCCGCACACTGATTTGAGAATTTGGCCATTTTGGGGTATTGTTTTCTTGAATTCGAGTCGATTGGATTCAGAGCCTGGATATCGCATTTGGTTCGATTGGTTCGCTTTTACTCTATTAACGCCAATCGCGCCAATCGCGTCAAGTTTGGTGGCGCGATTGGGCTTAAAATGGCGCGATTCCTTTGGTGTCTTGCCCAGGGTTGTCGGCAAAATTAATGGCTGGTTGCCGGACGCTCACGTGAAGTCTGCTGTAGAAGGGTTGGACTATCCACAGCGACCGCGTTGTTCCCCCACAGCGGGGATCAAAAGCCAGGCGATATATGTCTGCTGGGAGCCGGTTCCCGAATGATCGACCTTCATGGAAGGTCGATTAAGCCTGCGCTCCATCTTGGCGACTTCGTACTAGCTAACTTCTCCTCGTGCTTCAGATGAGCGACTCCGCAGCCGCCTCAGAAATCCCCAAGCCGTCAGACTAGAGAGGCAGGCCGCTATGCAGCCTGCCTCAATGGGGTATCCCATCTGATAGCTGGCCAACATCCACACAACTCCCGTCAGAGCACCCACTCCTTGGCATCTAAGGGTGCTCCAGACACCGATTGTGGAAAGTCCTGTGCATTGGTTCACAGCCTCTAGAGCAGGGATGCATCCGACGGCCAGACAGGGCCAGAGATAGCGACTTACTGGTGCGTTTGTGATCAGACTCAATCCGACAGGAGCTGCGGCGACCATCACGAGCGTGATGATCGCTCCCCAGGTAGTGAGGAGGGCTCGGATTTTGGTAGAAGGTCGTGAGGCCGTGAGCGCGAGGATCGTGTGTAGGATGGGCTGCTGTAGCTGAAGGACAAGACGTAACAGTCTGTCGACGAGTCCATAGACACCTAGCGAAGCGATCCCCCACAGAGCGCCCATTTGAAGGAGGAGGAGTTGGGGGATCGCCGAGGGAAGATGCTGTTGCAGAGCATGTGGCCAGGCGTTTTTCAACAGCGTACGGAGTCCACTCTTGTGTAAACGCAGAGTGGTCCGTCCCAGGCTTAGGCCATATCCGGCGTAGAGGAGACAGCCTAGCAGCTGGACATCGATGGCCCAGAGCCAGGCTGAGCTGGGGACCCACCAGTAGACCAGAAGGGTGCCCATGCGAGCCAAGGTATTGCCCAGGGCAAGCCGTTGAGGCTGGAGACTGGCTGTGAAGTGCCATGATGGAAAGAGCGCACAAAGAGCCCCGTAGCACCAAAGGCGTGGAAGGAACACGCTGACGAGCGATCCTGACGGAGCTATCACACATGCGACGATCGACACCACTCCAAGAAATCCCGATGCCGTCGTACGGATGGTCCAAAATTGTCCCTCAAGCTTGTTTCTCGCCTGGCCCTGCTGTTGGGGAAGCGTCAGTGCTCCATACTGATCGAGACCTAGATCGAAGAGGGGCCATTGGAGGGTTGTGCAGCTATGGAAGAGGGCGACCATGGCAAAGTCCGCCATGCCGCAGCGGGAGATCACGAGGGGGACAAAGAGAGCACCAGTGACGGCCCCCAGGGTTTGGTAAAGGGCAGTTGAGGCAAAGCGAAGCGATAGCATCTACAGGGCAACTCTCCAAGGTCCCCTCATCCTAGCAGAGCCTTACACCTATCCTCCACCTGGGATGTCTGAAGGGGCACCCTTCAGCGGGTGCAGGGCGGAGCCCTGCATGCTCCTAGGCGGACTCCTCGAGCTGTTCGTAGGGAAGAATACGGTGAGCTTGGAGGAAGTAGGCTGTCTGCGCGAGACGCAGGAGGGGTTGCAGGAAGAGCTCGCGTTCACGGATGACGAGAGCTGGAGCGAACAGCATCGTGTGGATGAGAGCCATCGAGGTGGGGCGCCAGTCTGGGTTTTGGCGCCACTGCCAGTAGAGGTAGAAGAGGGTGGTGGCGCAAGGGGCTCCATCGACACCGTCTTTGTCAGTGAAGCTGCAGCTGGCTGGCTTGAGGAGGTAGAGCAGTTCTTCAACGAGGTGGCAGTGGGCGAGGTCGATGAAGACGAGCCGCTGATCTCGGTCTAGCTTGGCAGCTTGTGCAAAGGACTCTACCCAGATGCGTAGGCAGATGTTCTGGAACAGGTCGGGTAGGGAGGTCCGTATGCCTGGGGGGAAGTAGTAGCCAAATTCCTCTCCACCGACGATCTGTTCTTGGAAGATACGGATGAAGTCATTGGCATCGGAGATCTCATCGTAGGGGCTCACCTGATGGTAGAAGTCGGTGTTCTTCGCGAGGGTGACGACTGTGAGGTGAGGTAGGTAGGCGGCCAGTCTGGGGAGCTCTTCAAGGGCTCGGCAGCGGGGGTAGTCACGCCAGCTGGTTCGATCTTGGATGTTGATGAGCAGGTGTCGTTTAGGACCGGCAGGCAGAAGGTAGCTGTTCAGGAAGCCCTCGAACAGCCTGTTGGGATAGACGTCCCCGACCGTTCCCTGCTGCGTGGGAGAGGGAAGCCGTAGGAGTTCACAATCAAGGCCCTCTCCGCGTAGATGGCAGAGCAGGCTGGGGAAGTTCTCTTGCAAGATCGGATCGAAGGTCGCTGGGAGGTCTTCTGCTGAGATGAAGTCCAACATCTTGAGCATGGGACCGCTGGGATAGCGCTTCAGGGTCGTGCGAATGCACTGGTCCTCTTGGAGAAGCTTGATCGCTAGGATGGCGTCATCCAGCGGATCTTTCACTCCCGATTTGATGAGCTTGTTGATGTAGGGCTCGAATAGATCGACGTCTGCTGGGAAGAGGAAGAGGGTCAAGCAGAGCTCGTGGGTGAGACCCAAGAGGAGGGCTTGCTCTGAGCTGGGACGGAGCTCTCCGGCCATCTGTTGATATGCATCGGAAGAGATCGCCTCGGTAAGGAATCCCACGAAGTCATTGAAGTACTGGAGAGAGTTCTTCACGGGCAGTGCAGCGAGGAGGTTGCGGGAGTTCCCAGCTAGCATGAGCGACAGCATGGCTCGATAAACGGAACCAAAGAGCGGGGAGTCTGCCTGAGCGGCTGCATGGCGAGTCAAGTCATGCCAGTAGGCGTTCCCAGCCTGTAACAGGGTCCGACTCCGGTGATGCGCTTCTAGGTCCAGGATCTCTCTTAGCTCCACGAGAGGATCACTCTCAAGCGCCTCAGGTAGGGAGGAGCCCAGTTGATGGATCACTTGGAGATTCCTGAGAAGCTGGGGTGTGAAGAAGGTGGTTCCATCCTCTTTCTTGAGGAAGAAGAGTTCGTAGTCGCTGTCGTCCACGAGCTTTTGCAGATCTTCGGCGGCTCGCGCATGGAGCTGGATCAGGTGAGTGTGATTCTCTCCTTGCAGGGTCCTGGTGGCTAGCTGCTCCAGGTTCTGCTCAGGGGTCTCGCCCAGAGGCTTCGCCAGCTTGGACTGGAAGAAGTGCTGAATCGCCTGGTACTCAGAGAGGTCGCTGGCCCGGTGCACTGACTGAAAGAGGGTAGTGCAGCGATCCAGCTTGCGACCCGCTTCACCGACCATCGCCATCAGGGAGCGGAAGTTGTGGCGGACCTTGGGGTCACTCAACTTGCTGTACTGCCGGCGATAGAAGTCGCGTACGTAATTGTGAATCGTCTCGAAGGTCTCGCGGACCGCATCTACTGGATTCCCCACCGTGCTGCTCAGGTGGTGCAACGTATCTTGTACGAGCGCTTGCTCTTCAGGCGTTAACCCTTCAGTAGGCAGAGGGGTGACCTCGATCTGCATGTCCGCGAGATGGGAGAGATTCTCCACAGCCTCAACAAGTGACAGCTTGTTGTTGGCGAGCTCCGACCCAGCTTGCGATTTGGCATTTCGACTCATGGTCACCCCATTCGTACCAGACGCCCAAAATGTGTGAGCGATATATTCAGTCTAATCAATAATTAATTTGAGAAAACATATTTTTATGAAATGTAGATGCTAAAGCAAATTATAATATAATCAAGGTGAAGTGATAGTGTGTTTTTGAAAGATGCCCCTAGGGGGTCTGACAGGCCGGAGCTGGAAAGATGACGGACACGTCCTATAGCAACCACCGCCGGTATAGAGAGGGGGCATCATGAGCCGAGTGCCTTCGCATCGTCCTCTGGGTCCGCAGGACGCAAAATTTGGGGTGGATGGGCTGCCTTATGTTCTTCCTCCTCCGACTGGTTCAGGGAAATGGACGGTTCAAATTGCCATTCGGGATCTCCACAATCCGAAACGGCCACCGCACTCCATCACGATTCAGTTAGACAAGACCTCTCCCTTCATTGAGCACTACTGCCAGTCGCCCATCTATACAAGTGAGTTAGCCAAGAATCCCAGAAAGCTGCTGGATGCCACACCGGAGGAGCGTGAGGAGTTTCTCTATCGCAAGAAATATGACCCCGACCTCAACCAATTTCAGGCCAGCCTATCGTTGGTGGCGCGGTGTGCGCAGAAGTGTTTGAATAAGGTGCGCGATGTGAATCAGTTGCGCGACGGAGGGGTGGAGCAGGAGATCGTCAAGGCTCTCAATAAGGAGTTTAGACGTCGTGTGGGGGCGGAGCCCAAGCACGGTGATAAGACGACGATCTTTGCTGCGGAGATGGTGCAATCCAGGACGAAGCAGGGAAGAGACATCTACGCATACGGTACGGTGCAAGAAAGCCCTCCCGATGAGAGGCTGCCTCTTACTACCGAAGAATCTAGGCACTATGTGCAAGAGTTGGCTCAGGGGATGGGTGCTCCATCTGAGGAAATGAAGAAGGCATTTTGGAACAAGGTCCACCAATGGGTGAGAGTGGCGGCGGGGGCCCGTGCACTCCGAAATGGACCAGCGAGTCCCGACGCACTCTTCAATAAAATCGTTGGGATGGGATTGGCTGTCTCTGTCGATGACGAGGACCGGCTCATCCAAATCCTCAACAACGTGTTCGCTGACCCAGTGTTCGCTGACCCATCGGTTAGAGAGAGTCGAGTCGAGCTGGCCAACTGGCTCTGGGCTAAGGTGGAGAACGCACTATGGGATGGGAGGCCACATGGACTAGCTCCAGGGGCTGAAGCCGACTGGAGAGATCTTCTCCTGACCACGTTTAGTTCGGTAATGCCTAGGGGGCTTGTTTGGGCTGAGGAAGGCGAGGGGCTGCGCTGGGAAGAGTTGGATGGGGGCTGGTATCCACAGGTGGAGGTCGATCGCCGACGCCGGATGGCTCTTGAGCCTGAGGCTCGCCCTGAGATCGAGAGTGGGATTGCCAAGACCAAGGCGTGGCTCCAATCCCATCCAGGCGAGGCCAAAAGCGTCTTGTCGAAGATGAAGCTCTCCGAAGACCTGCACGTCACGGTTCCCAACGAGCAGAGAGGTATAGGAGCCAAAAGGGGCGGAATCAAAGCCTTTTTTAGGAAGATTTTTAGGATCGAGGAGCCCCCTGCCAAAGAGAAGGCCTTCATGACACCTCGTGGTCGTGTGGAGCTAACGGGGCGGGTCACTGAGTCTCAGGACGGCAAGACCGTGGCGCACCGACTGACCCCTGTGGAGATGATTCCTCACCTTGGACATGAAGATGGTGGGCAGCCTGTGATTGTTCCCTCTACGGCCAAGCGACTTGGGCGTCTGACCTCGGCGCGTCAGGTGCGTCAGAAGGAAGGCGACCACAAGAGTTTCAACGTGGCTGGACGTATGAATACGACCGATCGCGTTCTGGAGATGCTCCAGTTCATCTCTGAAGAGTTATGGGATCCTACCTTGCAGCCAAGAGGAGGTGTCAGCAGTAGCCCTCAGGATAGGCAGGACTTTGAGGATGTAGTGCATGCTCTACGTCAGGGCTGGGCTGCGGCGCCCACAGCCGCTGAGTCATTGGATACTACGATTCGCTTCCAGAACCAGGAGCGCCATCTTCCTCAGGGGATGTCCTTTGCCGTCGATGAGCGTGGCCGACTGCGATGGAAAGAGGTGGACGGTCAATTCCACCCAGTTCTCCGCATGAAAGTGCAGGTATTGAGTCTCCTCTCTGGGTCGCTAGCAGCATCTGACAAAGGGGACAGACCTGACTGGAGCCCGGTCACTGGTTGGGAGCGGGCGGGGTCTACCTGGAGGTCGGTCACGATCAAGGCTGTGCGCTTCCTCACCTTGGGCATCTCCTGGTTGGTCGAGCGCGGCCTCTCAGGGTGGATGGTGGAGCGCCAGTGGAGTGAGCAGGAGGCTGCCTCGTTGGCCGTGGTCTCCAAGATGACGAAGCAGGATCCACTGATCTTGCATGGCATCCCCGTGGAGGTGGAGGCTCCTTTCACAGGGATCGCGCTCAATCGTACGGCGGAACATCGAGAGTTCCATTCCGAGATCGCAGCTCCCCCGCAAAAGAAACGCGGCATTGGGGAGAAGCTGTTTGGGAAGTTATTCGGTGGTGGGGACTTGGAGATCTTGGACGAGCTCTCTCTGGGTGGAGTCGGAGCGATCCTAAAGGATGCCCAGGAGCGTGTTAAACAGCTGAATAGCCAGATCGGCGAGATGAGTCTGCTCAGGAAGTCTACGGTGAATACGGCGGAACTGCGCATGAAGAGGGACCAGTGTCAGGCTCTCATGCGCCTGGGATACACCCAGAAAAAGGTGCCTCAGGAGGCGATGATCGCTGCGCGATTCATGCTGGCTGAGCTCCTAGGTTATCGACTGATCATCCATTGTAAGAGTGGGAAGGATCGCACAGGCCTAGCCCTGGCGATCGGCGTGGCCGTTTGGAACTTCAACACGGTGCGACCCAGCGCGCTACAGGACCCAAGCTTGAAGGGAACAGACGAGTGGACACAACGATTCCTCGGGATCTTTTCCGATCCGATCTTCCGCACTCTTGTTGCTCAAGCCATGGCGCTCCCTGAGCGCTGGGCAGAATCGATGGCAGGTACTCGTAAGATCGAAGTTAGCGGGCATATACCCACGCGTGTGACAGAGGTGCTACCAGGGAAGTCAAGGCTGAGATGGGATCCCTGGGCCGCTTTGAACAACGTAGACCCACAGCCTCCACCGTCGCCCGGTCGAAGGCACGTATGAACTATCAGTATCATGATTGGACCCAACCAGCGGCCTGGAGGCAGAATGAGCAGCGGTAACCCGATAAGGCCTCCAGCGCATGTTATTCAAGACCCCCCACTTGATGGTGCAATACCTCTGCCAAGAGATGAGGAGGTCTCCGTCACACTGACGATCCTTGGGCGCCCTGTGCGTGCGAAAGTGGTCGCCTCAGGGGAGACACTCCAGGGGCTACGTGAGGGGAAAGCAGACACACTGATTCGTGTGGCTGATTGGGTGCGGGACAGACTCTTTACTCACTTGAGTGAGGAGGAGCATCGGCT
>JBMOFD010000077.1:0-8668 GCA_049314435.1 Chlamydiia bacterium
GCTATCAGAGAGCTGACCGCTACCATTGATCCGCTGCGGAGCATCCTCGTCCAGCACATAGAGGTAATGCGCCTACTAGAACAGAAGATCGATCAAGCGCAGACCATGACGAAGGCCTTAGAGGATTCAAGAGGTCCTCAAGTTCTGCAGCCTCAAGAAGAGTGCGCTGTGGATCTGGAAGAGGTCTGCTCCGTCGAGTCGTTTACAGGCGTCTTGGACTACGACGAGGATGAGCTGCTTCCTGAGATCGGCAGCCCTAACGAGTCTTCGGCTTCTTCGAGTGGAAGCAGTCCATCCTCGTCTGGATCGGCGGCCTCGGTCTTTGTCCATGAGAGCCCAACAACTCCCGCCTTGGTCCGGCATACCATGGAGGAGATCGTAGCGATGCTTCCTTCATGGATCCGCCAGACTGCAGCTCTTCTGCTGAAGCCAACCGACCGCGCAATCCTAGAAGAGGCGCGCGATCAGCTCACTGCCAACGAGCTCCTAGCGTATAACCGCTTGTCGACTGATCATAGATCCAACAAGGAGCAGGTCATGGATGCTCTGAACCTGCATGACCAGCTGAACAACGTGATTGGCGACACGCAGTAGAGAACAAATCGCACTAGGAGGGACCCCACTCGGGGTCCCTCTTTTTTTTCGGGATCACGATTTTCGAATTTCCATAGGAGGCTACAAGGGCATCATTGAACCTGAGGTCTTTGTATGAGTTACTTACGCCTTGAGGGAAGCGGCCCTCCTTCTCCATCTTCATCCGCCCACTCTATCGTTGGAGAGGAGCTCTTCAAAGCCTCCTTCAGCAATTCCGAAGTAAACGACGCGGCCATCGAAGAAAAGGTGACCCTGCTTACACTGAACCGCCTAACCCCTCCCCCAGCACCGGGAACCGCTTCAAGAAAGTGGGTCGTCATCGAGGGTCATCGAGCTCTACGCGATGCCATGCGCAGAGGAGGCCTGCAAGCGGCTGAGGACGTGCTGGATAGATGCGACGCCAAGATCAGTCTTCAAGACAAGCCTGGCTTGCTTAAGAGATGGGCTCTTGCGTTTGTGCATCTATTCACCGGCACGCGAGCGCTGACATACAAGCAGGCCACCCAAGAGGTCTCCCGCATTCTGGTGTCAGACGGGATCCGTAGCATATGGCTGAACAATAGCAAGACCCTAAGGACCAATCTCAAAGAGGTTGTGGACAACCTTCGCTCCGATGACTTAATGAAACAGGCTATTGGACGAGCCGCCCTCCCCTATCTCATCCTGCAGCTAGACGAACTCCATGCCACCCTGAGATACCTTGGAGTGCAGGGCTTGATCCTCGACACTCTGACAGAGATGCGCAAGGCGCTAGACGGGGTCAACGTCGACCGTGCCCAGCTGAGCCTGCTCGACGAGGGAAACTTTAATATGCTAACCAGGCAAGTCGCTTCTGACATCGGCCGGCTTGACAAAAACCAACACATTCTCTTTGAAAGGGCCGATAAACTTGTTGGTCATGGCTTCTCGCTCGATGACGCGGTATACCGCGAGCTCTTCACGGACGCAAATCCAGACGTTGAAGAATTCCTAGTCCTCCGGGGCCAAAAGCCCTCCGCCTCAGCTCAGGCATCCAATTCAGCTCAAACGTCTGCGTCTGCCCTTGCTGGCTTGATCGGTGAAGAAGACGCAAGCGTGCCCCAACGGCCCCGTTCCTCCTCTCCCTCGTCAGAGGCATCGAGCTCCACCTCCGCCTTCTCTGCAGCTTCTACGCTCGTCCATGATCAAGCCCCAGACATCAGGGCTCTTAGCAAAGAGGCAACCGCAGAGAACCAGTGGCGCACATGGGCTGAAGTCTTCATGAGAACAGCCAACAAGGCCATCACCTCCTCAAGAGAGTACCGAACCTCCTCTCCTCTCCCTCAAATGGCCAACCATCAACTCGCAGGGCAGCTCCATTTGGCCGAGCTGGGCGATCTCGTCAACATCACTGAAGCCTATCTGGCCAAACCACCCAGTCTGGTCCCCCTGGATGCCGTTCCATCCCGTGCTCAACAGGACAAAACGGTACAAGAACTCGCCCATCTCAAGAGATCTCTCCAAGCGGAATATGGGGATCTAGCGGCGCATATGGCTAAGAGCGAACCCACTCTGTACGCCCCTAGGATCCGGGGACACCTACAACGCTTTGATGCACTTCTAGCGCGAGCCCAGGATCTCACCCAGCTCAAAGCAACGAAATTCCATGAGCTCGAGCGCGATCTGCAAAACCTGGAGCGAGTCGTCCGAAGTGACCTCGAAAAGGGAAAGGAATCGGACTCTCTTTTAGAGGGACCCACAGAGGCTGCCACACTGAGGACTCTATCTGACAACATTAGAGATCTAAAACGCCAAATCGGAAACCAACAGGCCGCCAACGCCACCAGCTTCTCCGCAGACGTACAGAAGCTACGGGTCGAGTTGCGCAAGATCCGCAGTGGAGCCCTTTCCGACGAGCGACCTTTCCACAATGGTCCAGCCCCAAAAGAGCTTAAGGCACGTCTCAAAGCAATTGTTGACCAGCTCCGGCTGCTCAACCAGCCAGAGAATCTCCCCTTCGATTACACGCTTGTCCAGAATCAGGTTCACTCGGTTGCGGCGTTTCTAACCACGGCGGAGACTCTGCTCAAGCTGGTGAATAATCTGATTGAACTAGACGAAGCCGAATTCTTTGAAACCGCTTCTTCCTCACCTAAGGCCGCCGCTACCGGCCAACACAGGCAGCGTCTAGAAACCCTTCGGTCAGAAAATAGTAGGCTCATCGAGCAGCTCACGAAAGAAGTCGAAAGCGAACAGCGCCGTGTGTAGTGGTCGTGCCGACTCCTGCCTTATTCCAGGGCGCGTGAGACCGCGGCTCGATGCTACCGGGCCACGTTAGCCCGGCATAGGAAAAAAACAACGCGGTCCTAAATCGGAACCGCTTGATGGGAGGCCACTCGCGTGACCTCCTTTCCCTTTTTCAATCCACGCTCCTCCTAATCTCCGCTGGGATGAGTCATGCCGCCGCCGCCATTCCCACTCCACTTTGCGAGTGGAGCAGATCACATTTATAATTCGTTAACGATGCGCTTGTAATCTGAGCATCCTGCTACAATGTGAAACTCAACAATGAGCCAACGTAGGTGTTCATTAATGGCAATTGGCGCGCTGAATCCCATGCCTCCCATGATCTCTTATCCTTCGCCACCGGCGATGGATACTCAAGAGATCTCGATGATGGACTCAACAGCCTCAGCAGCAACGGTGGCACCACAAGCTGCATCGGCTGTGGAGCCAGCTATCTGTGGCTTAACGAAGCTGATCCACGAAACGGCGATGCAGCGAACACGACTCGCTGAGAATAGCGTTCGCGTCGACATGAATAAGCTGAGTCAAGCGAATCAGCGTCGACAACTGTTGCAGGATGTTCTCGAACAGATCCGCTCCGTCCAAGGTAAAGACGGCACGATCGATTGTTCCAAGCTAGATCGTGGACTCTTCACTAAGCTGCGAGATCAGTTCGAGGATTTGGTAACGAATATTCCCGGCGTGCAGCAGTTCTCGGGCGTTCTGAAGCTCGATCAGGCCAGGAACTTTTTGAATGAACTCTCGATGAGAGAGAAGTCCGAGGGCACGCTCTCCACAACGGGACAGATGGAGCTCTCCAACAACATGCGCCATTTACAAACGACTGTGGAGTTTTTCTTGGCGATGATCAATCGAGCTCATGACTTATGCCGTAAGATCATTGAAACCTTGGCGCGTGGATAATGGCTATAGCTGCTCTCCCTCCCCTACTGCCGATTGAGGTGCTCTACTCCCACTGCATGGTGGAGACAGCGCAGGCCTATCAAAATGCGGTCGAGGTCAACGGGCAGGAGCTGGTCAAGCAGTCTGAACTTCATGCTACCTATAGGGCTCAACAGGAAGAAGCGCTCCAACAGAGTGCTCAGGCTGAAACCTACCAGGGGCGCTTGGCCTTCGTGCAGCGACTCTGCACCTGCATAGGGATCGCCCTGGGGGCGCCTCGTGGCGGACCTCTCTTCGCCGTGGCTGGAGCGCTCCTCATCGCCAAGGAGGTCTCCGATCTCACGGGACTATCCGGGCGGATCGAAGCCGCAGCCACAGGGGTGCACCCTCATCTGGGGACTGCTTGGAAGATCTTCCATACGGTCGCTGGGCCCTTGGGAGCCATCGCCCTTTTCTGGCAGCGACCACAACTACCGAGTGGCCCAAGCCTCCTCAAGGCAATCGAGGGGACTACCCAGGCCGCTCAAGTCATCACAGCCTTAGCAGGTGGCATCGTTGGCTTTCGAGCTGCGCAGCTGTCTGCCGCAGCACAAGATCTACAAGCCCAGTGGCTCAATACCCAAGCCACCATCACGTTTATTCAACATACGATTCAGGAAGCCAGTGCAGCTAGCCAAGCGCTACAGGATGGCGCTGACTTTCTCCATCGCCCACTTATTGATTGGACCCGGAGTTCCGTATGATATCTGGCCTTCCTCCCTTTCCTCCCGTAGGACCCATCGCTACGGGCCCCCTTGACCATGGACACTCCATGGCCTCGACTAGCGCGATTCCCATTGAGCTGCGTGTTGCGGAACTCTTCATGGAGCTCCTGGCACTCAATCTCCATTGGCAAGCGCGGGCTCAAGGACAAGAGATCCGAGCCCTGGGGCAACAGAGCCAAGTCTCCTCTCAGACCGCGACCCACATGCGCTGGTTCGCTGCACTGAGTGCTACATTTTCAGTCCTCGGCGGTGCAGGAGCAGGAGCGTCCCAGCTCTTCGGGCAGTCTCTTTCCGAAGACACGCGCAAACTGGTTCAGTCCCTCTGCTTGAACGTCTTGGCCGGCTTTGCTGGTCCAGCGAATCAGCTGGGAGAAGCTGGTCGCAAGAGCCTAGAGATGGCCACCGTCTTGGCCAGACATGACCAAGAGAGCGCTCAATCTGCAAGAGGCTCACATGAGCAGATCGCACGCATGATCCCCGACATCCTAAGAACTTGGCCTGTCCGTGTCCCCGTATCCGCCTGATCATTTGCAGGGGGCCTCATGGCCTCAGCACCTTCCTTCCGACACCGCAGCGCCTGTGGATGCGCCTCAGCTGTCTCAGTTCCCGAACCAGCAGGCATTCCACCAAGCGGTGCGCTGGTACTGCATGCGGGCCGTTGCTCAACAGCAGTGGAAGATGGTGGGCTGGGCCCTCTCCCAACTCCCCTCTGATGAGAGAGAGGCGACTCTCAAGCTGCTCTCCACCCTCACCTCATCGAAGGGATGGAAGCAGCCAGTCGAAACGGTCATTCGACTGCTGAGTGAAGAAATTCGCAGAGGTCTTCAGAAGCAGTAGCCTCCTGGTGAGGTGACTGCCGCGCAAGCCGCTTGTGCCGGGGTCCCACCCTGTGGTATGGGACATATCATATGGCATCTCCTCGTCTAGGCAAGGCCCTCTGTCCAGGAGGGCAACGGATCGTCGTGATAGAAACGACGCCTCGCCTTGCCTCCGCCTGCCCTTCTCTTTACGGACCTCGCTCTAGAGGTCCGGCATGAACCCCTGGAAATGGCCCGTAGTTCAGAATGGCTTGGAGATCGTCTCCTCGGTCGGCAGCTGCTGCGTGCTCAATGCTTCTGCGGTGGCCTCGGCTCTTCGCCATCCTCCACGCGCCTCGCTGGTCCTCGAGCAGCTCTACATCATTGGTGTCTTGAGCCTACCCGTTGTCGCCTTCACGGGATTTAGCACAGGACTTGTTCTGGCCGCCCAATCCTTCTTTCAGCTATCGGATAAGGGTCTAGCTGGTGCCACGGGCCTGATGGTCGCCAAGGCGATGACCACTGAACTGGGGCCCACCCTGACGGCATTCATGGTGACAGGTCGAGTCGGTGCGGCGATGTGCGCTGAGCTCGGCACCATGAATGTGACAGAGCAGGTCGACGCCCTACAGTCTCTCGCCGTCAACCCTCTCCGCTACCTCGTCGCTCCTAGGCTGTTTGCCGGGACGCTGATGCTTCCCTTTCTTACCGTCTTCAGCATCGCGATGGGTGTGTTTGGTGGCTACTTGATCGCCGTCCACTTCTTTGGCATGACAGCCCACGCCTATTGGGATCCGATCCCCATCCATGTGACCGACTTTGACTTCGTGACTGGCCTGGTGAAGAGCCTTGTCTTCGGGGTGATCATCGTTACGATCTGCTGCTATCGAGGCATGACGACCTCGGGCGGCGCCGCTGGCGTGGGTAATGCCACTACCAGTTCGGTGGTGATCTGCTATTCGATCATCCTCCTCGTCAACTTCTTCCTAACTCTGGCTCTCAATCTGGTGTATACGTGGCTCTTCTCGGAGGCTCTATGACCCCTCCGCAGCAGCCTGTCGTCATCTCTGTGAGAGACCTTTGGAAGCGGTTCCGGACGCAAGAGGTGCTCTGCGGCTTAAACCTCGATGTTTTCCGTGGTGAGATGCTCGTCATCTTAGGCCCCTCGGGCGTCGGCAAGAGCGTTCTACTGAAACATCTACTAGGCCTTCTACGTCCCGATCGTGGGACGATCGAAGTGGAGGGTGCCTCTCTCTTCGACCTCAAAGAGGAAGCGCTCTATCGCGTGCTCCGTACCATGGGCATGCTCTTTCAGGGAGCGGCTCTCTTCGATTCGATGAACATCGGCGCCAACACCTCCTTCTACCTGGATGAGCATCACACTCTCGGCGATGGCACGCCTGTCCACCGCTCAGAGATCCCCGACCGAGTGCATGAAGCACTCCGCTGCGTAGGTCTCGAAGGCGTCCAGAATAAGATGCCTTCGGATCTGTCAGGTGGTATGCGCAAACGAGCAGCTCTCGCGCGCCTACTGACCTATCGACCTCTCATCACGCTATATGACGAGCCCACCACCGGCTTAGATCCGATCACCGCCGAACAGATCAACGATCTCCTCGTGCAGGTGCAGCACCAACTCAAAGCGACGAGCATCGTGGTCACCCACGACATTCGCTCCGCCTGGAAGGTCGGTGACCGTTTCGCTCTTCTTTCTAAGGGGCGCATCACGCAGCTAGCGGCTCCAGAAGAATTCATTCAGATCGATGATCCCTTCATCAATTTTCTACGCACCGAAGTCCTGGGTGCACTACCACCACGAGGAGGCCCACGTTGACGTCCAACACCAGCAAGAATCTCTTGATCGGAGCCTTCGTCCTCGCCGCCTGCGGCATCATCATGTGGGTCCTTCTTGCCTTGAAACCCACTGTTGGAGATCAAGGGCAAACCGTCCGTGCCCTCTTTAGCGATATCAGTAAAGTGGCTAGAGGCACCCAGGTGAACTATGCAGGTCGTCCGGTTGGAGAGGTGGTGCAGATCATTCCCGCTCCCGACCCACAACACACACCCGTCGATGCGCAAGGCCGCCATTACGTCTACGAGGTCGTCATGAACGTCGATTCTCATGTGAAGCTCTACGACACCGATCAGATCTCACTCACGACAAGTGGACTCCTCGGCGAGAAGATGATTGCTATCACTCCACAATCTGCACCTAAAGGAACCATCGCTCATCCCCTGGACGGACAGATGCTCCTGGCTAATTCTAACGATGCTCTCGACACCGTCGTCTTCCAAGTAGGGAACCTCGCCAAGAGCATGGGCTCCACCATGGAGACCATCACGGACTTCATCCACGACAACCAGAAAGACTTCAATATGGCACTCGTGCAGTTCGGCAAGGCGATGCGCCAGGTCGATCAGGCCCTCGCCGCTATGGACCAAGGCGGCCTCTATCAGTCCTTCCCCGCCACTGTGAAGTCTTTGCAGTCGATCACCCACGCACTCGACCAACCCGAAGAACTCCGATCGATGGTAGCCAACCTCGATCAGCTCTGTCGCTCCTTAGCCCAGGTCGGTTCCCAACTTGAACAAGGAGAGGGTTCCCTAGGCGCTCTCATCCAAAAGCCAGAAGCCTATCAACAATTAGATCAGTTGCTACGCGGCGCAAATACAACCATCCGCAATATCAACTGCTTCGGCTTGTTATTCCACAATAACAAGCGTTGGGCTCGAATCCAACAGGAGCCCAGCTCAAACGAGGGTGCGGCCTGCCCAGCAAACTGAATGCTCTGACGGCTCAATGACGTCGATAGAGCAGGGGCGCTGCCCACTGCGGATTAATTCATAGCGCCGCAATTCACGCAATTCATTTTCATTGATGTTATATAAGTGGATATAAATTGTAGCTATGCACATCCTCTACGACGGTTTAACATCGTAGGTAATCTGCATGACACATCGAGTGCCGCCATCCAACATCTTTGCTCAGCACATGTTGATGGGTCAGAACAACTCCCGTGCAAACGCTGAGCTCCGCTCCCCGACCTCCAGCCACAGCAATGATGATGGCGAATGTCTACAAGGTGAGTGTGCTCAGAGCAGCAGCTCCTACAGAGCCGGCCTCCGTCAGAGAAGCTCTCCAGTCTCTTCATATGCTATTGGAAGAATTCGAACTGAATCGGTTCTTTCGCTGCTCAGGCTATACGGCCCTATGTCCTCTCAACAAATAGCGAACTTGTGCAAACAAAACAGGAACTCTATTTCTTGCTTCATGCGAAGGCGTCATAGTATTTTTGATTGCAAACCAAAGTGTACCGAAAATGGTCGCGGCAGTCTGTGGAGCATCAGGGACAGCGCTCAAACATG
>JBMOFD010000078.1:0-8278 GCA_049314435.1 Chlamydiia bacterium
AATCCAAATATTGCTTATTGCGATGTATAGGTTTGGTTAGGTTTTTAGGAGCGGCTGCGTAGCTTTCATCCTATCATTGGACGAAGTAGACATGGGCGACGCTCTTGCGCGAGCGAGCGACCATCCTGCGCGGGCGAGCGGCCAACAGGCCTCCTGGCTCGAGCAGCTCCTGAGTCAGCTGGATGAGAGCGGCATGGGGTGGCTAATCCGTCCAGAAAACCGCCCGACTGTTTGCAAGTGGAGCTTGGAGATAGAAGCCATGAGGCTGCATGCTGCTGAGTTCCCACAACCCACCACAGGGGATAGCAGGAGGCTTCAGCTAGCCCGTGCGATGGTCAAGCACGGCCGTGCTGCATTGGACTGCGTCAACCGTATCCGTCCAAACCCTCCAGCAGCTGAGGAGCGCTCGCTCGTCGATGGGCTTGTTGCCAGAGCATTAGAGCCCTTTATGCAAGGGATTACAAAGGGTTTGATTCGAAGGATGCTGGCGGAAATGCCGGCGCAGCTCCGGGACATGAGGAGCACGACAGCGCTTTTGGACGAAGGTAGACACTGTGCGGATCAAATGGAGCAGCTCATGGCGGACGCGCCTTAATAGCAGACGACCGCCATCTATGCCGGCCTCCCTCTCTGCTCAAGAGAAGGGAGGCTTCTCTCTTCCCCGGCTCCTGATCGTTAGCCCATTCCCGCCTTCTTGGCTCAGTCCCCTACCCCCGCCCATGAGACACGGGCTTGGATTGCCCATGGCCGCCCTTCCGCATGACCCCCATTCATTCTTAATATAACTAAACTTTTTAATATGCTATAATGAGGGTAGACACTTACAGGAAGGCCAAACAATGAGCACAAGTCGAGTTCAGTTTAAGCCAGCGGGCACCGCGGCGACTGTCGACACCTGCATCAATCACCTTGATGGGATTGGTGATGGGTTGCTCCGTGGGGTCACGAGTAGTGTGGTCACGGCGAGCAGGTACTTTCTCCAAACCGTGGGTCAGACCAGTCCAGCCTTGGATGCAGCCGCTCTCTCCCTTGGCTGTGCTGGCCTAGTCTTTCAACCCTACTATTTGGTGATGCGAGCGGTGGGTCTCCGAGACATCGTGCGGCGTCAGCGCCGACGCAATCTGTTAGGCCTCAATGGACGAAGATCTTTAGTTGAAGGGGTCAAGCAATCGGTGGGGATTGCCGCAGCAGCGGTCTCCACCGTGGCTAGCATACCCGTGATAGGAGCTCTACCCCCCATTCAAATCGTGGCACGCATCTTTGGGATCGGGGCAGGTATTGTCTTTGCCTGGCGAGGTCTTGACCGCTACCGAGCTGCCAAAGCAGCCATCGAAGTACTAGAGATTCCAGATGCGCAGGCGACCTACATGAGCCGGCAGGCCAAGATCACGCACCAAGTCGGGGTCCTTCGATCTTGGGTCGAAGCGGCTCAGCTACGTGCTAACCGAGCGACTCGGATTGAGGGGGCGCCGGATCCTAACCCAGCTGTTCAGGAAGCGATCGCAGCTGAGACTCTGGCCTATCTATCCACTCGTGTCGGCGACGTGGCTGCCGGAAGGATCGCCCAGCTGGCAAAGGCCGTGGCTGCCGAAAGGATCGCCCAGCTGGCAAAGGACTCTGCACCTCCCAAAAAAGGCGTGGCACCCAAGCCTGCTGATCTCCTCGAGGGCATCGACCTTCTCTATCAGGCACTCCTTGCACAGACTCAGAAGGGCAAAGGCCTGCCCCCTGCACTGCAGAACACGCTAGAATCTCTCATGAAGATCCTCACTGATGATCTCCAAACTTCTAAGAAGCAGGGTGGTTGGCTAGCCTTCATAGGGATCTTCCTGATCTTGAGTCAGACGCTGGCTCTAGCCGCTATGGCCTTCCCTCCCACAGCCGCAGTGATGAATTTGATCAGCGCCGTCGTGGGGATTGCCATCTCGATCGGCATGATTGCTCATGCGATTCAACTACAGCAGCTCGCCAAGCGCGCTGACACTAAAGTCAATGAGGGCGCCGCACAACAGGTCGCTAAGAACCAGCTGAAGGCGATGAAAAAGTTCCGCTGGAGGCCCGCTCCCCTGAAGGTCGACAAGCTCCCTAGGGAAGCACGTGACGTAGATCTCGTAGCCCAACGAAAGAGAGCGGATGCCGCTCAAGCCAAGCAACGCCGTAAGGGCACTCTACTGAGCAACACGCAGAGCCGCCTGATATATCGCTCGGTATAGGGCCGAGAGACCTTGGGCACGCCCTGGCGTGAGCTGATCTTGCAATCCCAATTTCTGGAATACCGTCGGTCGACAGACCAGAATCTCGGCAGGGGTAGCATCCTGGTAGAGATCGAGCATCAAGGCCGCCAACCCAGCTGAAATGAGCGCGTCACTCCCCACTGCAAGGTGCAACACGCCCTCTTTGAGCTCGGCCTTGAGGTACATCTCACTCTGGCAGCCCGCCACTCGATACGCAGGCAACCACGCCTCTTTCGGCAGCTTCTCCATCGTACGACCACGTTCCATGATCCAGGCATAGCGTTCTTGAGGCTGAGCCATAGGGCTCATCGCCTCCTCTAGCTGGAGCTCCCTTAGGCGAATCCGATGGCAGGGATCTTGAGACATCTGAGTCACCTTCAATGGTAGAGCACTTGCAGGATCGAAGAGGCTGCAATGATCCTCGTAGCGGGGCTGGGCGTTACAAGGGCTTGGGTGAGCAGGGGCAACAGCCGGCGAGATCCGGTCGATCCGGCCGCATCGAGCACCTGCCACTGCTGGTCTTGCTGTAGGGAGGGAAAGTCCTCGATCAGCCGATCAAGGGCCTCTTCATCGTGGCAGAACGTCGCTAGGAGCATCGCTGACTGGAAACGGATGCGGGCATCTGGGTGGCGAAGACAGCCCCGCACCACTTGGGCCGCCTGAACGCCTCCCTCTGAGAGAAGAAGGTGCGCCGACATGGAGCTCACATTCCAGCGTGACTCGACGAGCCAACGTTCCAGCATCTCTTGGGGCAACGGGAACCCAGCCGCAGCCAACACATAGGCCAACCTAAGTCTAGCCACTAGATCTAGAGCCTCAGGGAAATTAGGCACGTCGGGCCGATGGGTTGCTTCGCTGTGTTGGATCGCGAGGCCACCACCCGTTGCGCTGGGCGCCAGCCTTTTGGGATGTTCCTTCAGCAGCCTTTCAATCTGCTGGGCCACCTCGATGGTGGCCTTACGATGCAGGAGCAGGCCGAGCCCGGCGTTGAGCCTGACCATAGCATCTGGATGGTGGTTGAGGAGCTTCTCGAGCTCGATATGCCCCACACAACCGCAGGTCATCAGCGCTTCAATGGCCCGCTGACGAAGCTGTGCATCAGACCCGTCCAGCTCTTTCATGAGAAGAGCGAGGGCCGAGGTGGGCTCCCATTGGCACACAGTCTTGGCAGCGGCAATCCGCACCTGGCCTTCACCATCTCTACGAGCTAGTTGCCAAGCCTGCAGGCATTCCTGCACTTCCTCATCTGACCACGGTAAGCGGCGGCTACCCTCCCACGCCGCACGCCGCACGCCCGGCTGAGGGTCGCGCAGCGCCCGGAGGACGCCCGCTCGTAGGTCGACCTGATCAGCCGCACGATGAGCCCACAAGCATCCCAAGATGCGGACTCCAGCACGGGCATGTTGTAAGCAATCCTTGATGTTGGAGGGCTGGATATCTCCTAGGATCTGCGCATAGGCTTGCATAGCGCCCAGCTGTTCGGCGGCCTCTCGAGATTCCAAGGAGCGCAAGATCAGCGCCTCTGTACGTGGGGAGCAGCATGTTCCTAGAGACTCCAGGAGAGCAAGGCGCACATCGGGGAGTGTCTCCTCCTGCCACCGGCGTTCCAGAAGCTCGGTGGTCTCCAGCGTCCAGCATGCGGGAGCCATCTGCGCTGCCATGACTCGCAGAGCTGGACTCGAGTCTTTCAGCATGCGGTGGAGCATGGGAAGGGCTCGCACATCGCGGGTACTCATCTGCCCTACGAGAGAGAGATATCTCTGGGCGACCGTCTCATGATGTGAAGCGCACTGCAATACACCCCAGGAGACCTCTTCTAAAACATGGTCGCGGAGCTCCTCATCCAGGTCCATGGAGAGGAACTGCTTCAGCAAATCACTGTAGGCATCAAAGGAGCGACAGTGAGCCGCACAGATAAGAAGACGACCCAGAGTCGTGGGGCTTTGATCCTGTTGCCATTGAGCAAAGGACTCTTGGTAAGCCTCTTCTCGCAAGTCAAGCGTGAGCCAGCAATCGACACGTCGGTCCTGCTCCTTACAAGAGGGAGCCTCCAGCAAAAGGGTCTCCTCCGCCAAGACGGGAAAACTCCCAACGGCTAAGAGGAGGAGGTAGCTGATGAACCGAGCACACACTGCAATGCCTTCCATGCCGCTTCGCGGCTCTTCCAAACAGAGATGAACCTACCCTTATGGCAGAATACTGCACCCTTCACACCGGAAACCCTCTCAAGATCCTCTTCGAGAAGACCTGCCCAGGCGGCTGGCAGTGGCATACGGACTTTCATGCGCTCATGCCCATTAGGAGGTATAGCTCTTAACTTCCACTGACCATCGACTGGCATGATGACAAACTGGGCCGGGTGATGCTCCCCTCCAAGCTGGAAGAACGCATCTTGCCACGGCAAAGCATGATCGAACATCAGGACACGTTCCTGAGGCTCCATAGCAGCCGCCACCGCCTGCACCGATGCCTGGGAGGCTTCCCAACGACCGACCAGACGTTGCAGATGACCCAGAACGAACTGGAGAGCCTGCTGGAAGGCCACCTCCTGCTCCGCCTCTGGAGCGTGGTATTGCACGGGATTGAAATTGGCAATCACCTGCGAGAAGTTGCAGACACCCACTTGTGGATGGAGTCGACCCGTGTCAGTGGCATCCACACCCCAGATCAGGGCATCTCGCAGGCAGTCCACTAAATTAGGAGAGAACGCGCCCTCCTTACCCAGGTACTGCAAGACAAGACCGGCCGATGCCTGCTCTCCCGAGTATCCAGCCTGATGATGATCAAAGCGCTTATCGGCAGGGTCGAGGATGCCTCCCACGTCAGCCACATATTCGCATTGGGCTAAAACGAGAGGATCTCGAGTACGACGAATGCGATCGGGCTCCACCCTGCCGGTCATCACAAGGAGTGCACACGCCGTCACTTCATCGGCATGGAAAGGCCCATTGTGAGTCCCCAAGCTACGGGGAATACGTTCCGCATCCGACATCTTCCTACACCTACTCTTCTCGATCACGCAGCTTCAACAAGCCGCATACATTGTCGACCAACGATCAACATGTCCACAACGACGTTCCTTGGATCAAGATAATCGCCGTCGCAAAAAGAGCCAGGAATAGGAGCACGATCCGTCCTCCAGGAAGCAGACTCGTCCCAGGCAGCCCCATCCTATAGCGGGCTCGCCAGACCATAAGAGGTGGGAGGACTCCATAGAGTAAAGCGACACCGAACCCACCTGCCAGACTCAGTGCCTTCAAGAAAATCGCGGGACCCTGCAGAGAGAAGCAGATGGAGGGTCCCAGCGCCAGGGCGATAAGAAGGATCTTTCTCCAACCCACATTCGCCATCCTGAGGCCGTCTGCCAGGAAGTCCCGGAACCCCATTCCTACCGTCAGCAAACTAGTGATGATCGCAAAGAGAACAAAGGCCTCTCCAGCTTGCACAATCGACGGGTTGCAGCAGAGTTCGCGGAGGCTATGTGTGGCTAGCAGTCCTCGTGCGCAACTGTCATGGATCCCAAAGGGACCATCCAGAGGGATATTCCCGAGGACCACCAGCTGCCAGGCACTGTAGATGACCAGAGGAACAGCACTCCCCACGAGGATCATGATGATCAGGTCACGTCGATTCCCACTCGAGTATTCCACAACAGAGGGGACGACAATCTGGAAGGCAAAGCTCAGCATGATGATCGGCATCATAAAAGGAGTGGGGGTCCAGTCGACATAGGTCAACCGTGCCGAGTCCATCGTGACCAACCCCAAGGTGATCAAGATAACGTAGCTGATCACCAGGCCGATCATGAGGATGCGGTTGCTCCAGTCGACGGCCCGGCTCCCAATCAGGAGGGCTCCTCCGGTGAAGAGCATACAGAAGACCATGAGGAGTTCTGGACTCACCAACCAGCCGAAGTGGGCTCCAATGGTGCAAGACAGTTGGGTGCCCATGCCAACGTAGTAGGCGGTGAGCAGGCAGTAGA
The DNA here is from genome assembly GCA_049314435.1 of Chlamydiia bacterium. GTDB lineage: Bacteria > Chlamydiota > Chlamydiia > Chlamydiales > JBMOFD01 > JBMOFD01. The sequence continues at coordinate 6,217 of JBMOFD010000078.1, forward strand.
AGAGGAAGAGAGTGACGAGCCAACTGATGACTCTTCCCCATCGGCCAAGGATTTGGCCGGCGATGGAGATGAGGTTCCCTTTGCACCCGGTTCGCTGGCACACCTCAGCCAGCAAAAGCCCGGTCGCCGCCATGAACGCCCACACCAGCACTAAGAGAGCGCATGAAGGAAAGAATCCAGCACCGCCCGTTGCAATGGGCAAGGCCAACATCCCGGCACCCGTCGCGCAGCCTGCGATCAGAAAGATCCCTCCCCAAAGACGTGGTGCGGCTTGTGTCACGATGTCTCCCCCTCTTCGAATGAGGCTCATCAAAATCTATTGAATAGAACCTATGGTAGTGGGAGGCATTGTAGCGATCATCGGCAAAACAAGGCTACCAGGAATCGCCCACGAGCTGGTCTAGTCGTCAGTTCTGCGATCCGAAAAAAGACTCCTGGATCGCACCACTACCGCATCACCACCACTCGGTCATAGAGCTCTGGAGTGCAGAGGGCGAACCGCCCTCTGCACTGGACACCGATGTTCTCGGCAAAGACCTCTCAACCAACAGCTGATCAGGTCACAGTCCGATGCTTAGCCTGTTCCATAGCGATCTGGTTGATGTGACCGAGTGCCCGAGCACCAGAAGCTCCATCGATCGCTTTCACCGCGATGTCCTGTACCTGCTGCTTGGCCTCTACTACCTGAATCTGCAAGGCCTGAATCTGCTGGTAATAGCGCTCAGCTGATTCCTGGAGGGTCTTGATCTGCAGCTCCGCCAGCTTTCGTTCTGTCTCCGACTTAGCTTTCAGCAACAACATGTCGTTCTGAAGCCGCTGTTCGGTCTGCTGCGTAGCCTCAGCAATGCTCTTAGAAACCCTTTGATCGAGTTCTTTTGGGAAAGCGGCCACCGCAACACGAAGCTCATCGAGCTCTTCCTCGCGGGCGGCGAGTGCGGCTTCTCGTTCAGCCCAACTCTTCTGGAGGGCTTCCAACTGCTCCTTGGCCTTACGTTCCTTGAGCCGCTGCTCTTCATCAAACTTGTCCTGTGCTTTCTTTCGCTCCATGGACGTTTGGTAATTGTAGTCTTCAGATTCTCTCTGGCGAGCCTTTTTGAGGTTCTCCTCGAACTCTTTTACGTCCCGCTGATGCTGGAGCCTCTCTTCCTGCCACGCTAGCTGTGTAGAGCGGGCATCCGCCTCAAACTGGGCCTTTTGCTGATTGTATTCCTCGATGATCTGGTCCAGCGCCGTCAGGCTGATATCCACCTTATGGACTCTCTGTAGCTCTTGACGTTCCACTTCAACCGCTTGTCGCACCTGAGCGTAGAGCGCAGCTTCAGCCATGATCTTTTCAGAGATGTCCGAGAGGGCCTTGTTGATGTCGACGCTGAGGTTGGTGATTTTGTGGGCAACTTCGCCTAGGACCACGCCGTGTGCCGTTTCCCTAAGCTCCTCATCCCGGATCTTCTGCGCTTCCGATTCCTTGGCGCTCATCGATTCGTTCTGCTCTTGAACGCTCTCCGCAATCGTAGAGAACTCCTGCTGCACTTCGGCTTTCGTGCGCCGCGTGCGCGTGGTTTTTGTCTTTGCAGCCTCTGCCATGATCATCCCATTACCTAGTGGTACAGTGGCGGATACCAGCTGCAACCAACTCATGCAAAAAAGATATATCGGCCGGCAACCCTTGACAAGACCTTGTTAGACGAATCTCTAGCAGAGGCCTCCTAGATCTCCCACCAAGGGATCGCTGACACCGGCTGCTGAAGATTCATGGCATGTTCACCGCAATAGAGAACACGTCCTCCGCTACTTTGGTCCCTCTGCAAGAGCACCCCGCCATGAGGGTCCTATCCCTGATGGTAAAGGCGGCCATGTCACCGTCCCTCTACCCGTGAGGAAGCGAGCGATGCATGTATGGAAGTTCTGGGCCGCTCTAGATAGGAAACTGAAAACGGCGCTTGCAGCGCACTTCTGGGCGATTTCACGTCGATCCTCTCGTCCTCCTGGCGCTTGTGATTCCTCTACTAACCCAAGTTGCTAGTCACGCGCTGCTGAACGCCAGCCAAAATTCTATTTGGCA